>DATDYZ010000021.1:0-31033 GCA_035288905.1 Candidatus Anderseniibacteriota bacterium
CCGCCGTACTGGCGGGCCCACATATGTTAAACGCAGCTCAAGTGATATTTAATAAACTCACTTCCCTACCCAATGCGGAATTGGTTTTTATAAAAACCGACCAGAACATCGTACTTGTTAAAACAATCGCCATTCAAGATATCGCATCATATGAACTGCGCGATACGTTGCGACCTGTAAGAGACGCCCGAATAGGCCTACTTCCACCTAAATTAGCGCAAATTATGATCAACCTCGCACTTCCAAAAGACGCTGAAAAACCTCCTTTTATTTACGACCCATTTTGTGGAATGGGAACGGTATTGCAAGAAGCATGGCTTATGGGCATTGCATCTATTGGTACAGATATTTCAGACGATATGGTGCAAGCAAGTACGGAAAATATTGCCTATGTAGAAAAGCATTTTTCTGTAGATAAAAACATCCGTCCAATAATCACAAAACACGACGCTACGTCCCCAGATTTTCCAGAATATATCCGAAATAATGCTGTAACAATTGTTACAGAACCGTTTTTAGGTACCCCGCTTACCCGCGCCCTATCCCCTATTGAATCGGCTAATTTTTATGATTCTGTTATACCTCTATACCGTCAATTTTTTATGAACATCAAAGATGTTCTCGCAAAAAACTCCCGCCTTTTAGTGCTTTTACCAGCGCCTCGGGTACGAGAAAATGGCAAAGATACGTTCACCCCCCTACCCCGCACTTTTCTTGACGAGATTATAACATTCGGCTATCGTAAGAGTCAGCTCATTCCAGGAGAGGAACCGTTGCTCTATGCGAGGCCCGATGCCCTCATAGCGCGCGAATTTACTCTCTGGGAACGCGATTAATTATTAATAACTCCTATGGCACATAAGAAAGCAGCCGGATCCACACAACTGGGGCGAGACTCAGAATCAAAACGCCTAGGTGTGAAAATTTACGGCGATCAAGCAGTAAAGGCAGGTAATATCATTATTCGCCAACGCGGAACAAAATACCGCCCAGGGTTGAATGTTCGTCGTGGAGAAGACGATACGTTGTATGCAGTTATCGACGGAAAAGTAGCCTTTTCTAAAAAGAAAGTCTTAAGATTCAACGGATCTCTCAAAGAAGCAACATTCGTACACGTTAAGTAAGCGTACATAAAAATTAACTCCGTTTGTCATCCCGGCCTGTGAGCCGGGATCCACGTTATTATTCGAGTATTAAGAATCCGTTATTAGGGTTTATTATTCCCCTATTACCTTTGGCGTGCTTCCGGTAATTTCTTTGATTAACACCTTTTCTTCTGCCGCCTGCCGTTGCCCTGCAAAAGTAATCGAATTAGAATATCCATCGTAATTTTCAACGCGGAGCAGGTATTGCCGAATGTCGTCCGACGTACGAGCTCCTTCTTGCATTGCCCGTAATACAAGCGTTGTCATATCGTAAGAAACTGCAGCACTAATCGCTCCTGGCGCTTTCCCAAATCGTTTTGTATATTTCTCCCGAAATTTCTCTGCATTCTTATACTCTGCAGGAGCTGGATATATAATGCCTTTTACATACGAACCAAATTGCTCAAGAAATACGCCACTTTCCGCACGAGGAAACGGCATATAGTGAGGAAGCGCAATATTCAGTTCCCTCGCCTGTTTATTAAACAACCCTTCATCGATATCGGTTGAAATCACGGTGTATATGGCATCCGGCTCAGATTGTTTTATACGAGTAAGCTCTGTTTTAAAGTCGCTCACATTTTCGTTTACCTTCAATTCTTCAACTATTGTAACTTGGGTTTTCTGCAGTTCGTCTTTCAGTATATTTACATATCCTTGAGCCCATGCGTTATTAGAATACAGTAGTGCAATTTTTTGGTGCCCTTGTGACTGAATATACTGAAGTAATTTTTTCGTCTGTCCCCGTTCACTCGGAGTTCCGCTGAAATAGTAATCGGAAGAAAAGATTTTCCCCTCACTAGACATCCATGGGGATATGAACACTGTTTTATAGGTGGCTGAAATAGGGGTAATAATCTCACCAAACTCATTCCACTCTGGCCCAATAATAACCGGCACCTTATCAACAGTGATTAACTTTGTAGCTGCAGTTGCCGTTGTTTTCAAATCGGATTGAAAATCTTCTATCACATACTCTACTTCCATACCAGAATCTTCAATTGCCATCAAAAAACCATCTCGAGAAGCTTCTCCCGCAAAGGATGCAAAACCCGTTAAAGCAAATAGTCCGCCAATTTTTGGCTTGTCGCTAGTAACAGGTTGGTTGGGATTCCCAAACCACCAAACACACCCAACGATAATCAGCGCTCCAATAATGAACCAAATTTTTTGCCGATTATTCATAACTTACAAATTTACCATTCCTAACAACCTGCAAGTAGAAATTACTCACAATATCTCCATTTTCATCGAGAGAAATAGTTCCTCCCGCTCCCTTATAATCTTTAACTTTGAATAGTTCACTTTTTATACATTCTGTGTCAGTGGAGCACTGTTGAATAAGGGAATAAATTATCTTCAGCGCATCGTAAGCTCTTGCGGAGTATTGGTGCTGAGGTCCAGGCTCTTCGTTGTATTTGAGTTTATAAGCATCGGCGAATTTCTTAGCCTCTGGGTTCGCATTTTCTGAGAATACAGGGGTAGAAGTAACCACAGTTAACCCCTCAGCACTGCTGCCAGTGATATCAAAGAATTCCTTTCCTCCCAAAATAGCTAATGAAGCAATAAATTGAGATCGAATTCCCAATTCTCTCGCCTGCTTAATCAACAAACCACCTTCTTTGGGGTATGAGGCAACATAAACAAATTCTGGGTTAGCATTTTTTATTTTTGTGAGTTGCGCCCGAAAGTCAGTAGCGCCTGGTTCCAGAGTCTCCTGGGTTATAATCTGTCCGCCTTGCTTTTCGTAGTGTTCTTTAAAGGAATTTTCAGCGCCTATACCATAGTCATTATTGAGTTTAATTGTTGCAATCTGTCCGACGTGTAATTTATTGATCAGCGTATCAGCTAGATATTCTGATTCAAGATTTGAAGACGGGAAAACCCTAAAGTTAAAGTCTCCATTCGAAGTGTATGATGGTACGGCAGTCGCTATTCCCATTTGAACAACATGATCCTTATTAACTATCGGCGACAAAGCTAAGCCGATGCTTGATCCCCACGTAAAAACAACGGGCGTATTATAACGATCCCTTAAAGAACTGTAGGCTATTAGTGCTGTCTTAGGTTCGCCCCTACTGTCGTCATATACAAGTTCAATACTATTATTATCTTGATCCACGTCTTCTAACGCAAGCTCTAAGCCTCTCTTATTCCACTCACCTTGATCGATCCCACTACTACCACTTAATGGTAAAATTACTCCTAATTTTATAGGATCATTTATCTGTTTTTCTTGTTGTAGGTTTCCTTTTCCCCACACAAGACCACTAATGATTACAATTCCTACCATTGCTATCAAATACGTTTTTTGTTGATTATTCATACCGCACAAATTGGCCATTTTTTACTGTTTTTAACGTAAATTCGTAGGATATATCACCATTTTCATCAAACGTTACAGAGCCAAATATGGATGGCGCAAGAGAAATATCTTTCAAGTAGCTTTTCGTACACCCCTTATCATATCCACAGTTGTGAAAGGCAGTCGTAATAAGCCGCAGAGCTTCATACCCTTCTGCTGCATATCCATCCGGCAACGTACCATATTTTTCTTTATAAGAATCGATAAAGGTTTTGGCAGTCGGATTCTCTTCATTTATATCGTAATAGCTGTAAATAATCCCATTGGCGACATCACCAGCATTACGTACAAGAACAGGGTCTTCAGTCGAGCTAATAGAAAGGAATTGAGTTTTTAAACCTATCTCAGCTGCCTGTTTTATGATGTTACTATAGTGTCCTGCTGTTCCTGTTAAAAATACTGCGTCAGGACTAGCCTGTTTTAGCTTCGTAAGTTGAGTTCGGAAATCTGTTTGCTCTAAAGTAAATAGCTCTTCTTTTGTCACAGTTTGAGGGCTAATGTTTTCTTTTAGTCTATCTTTAGCACTTACTCCGAAATCGTTATTAAGATACAACATGCCAACTTTTTTGAAATTCCTTATTTGAATGAAATCGGCTAGCAGCTTTGTTTGAACATCAATAGTGGGAATTGTACGAAAGGATAGGTCATCTGGGGATGAATACTTACCAGATGTTGTAGCAACTGCCATCTGAAGAATCCCGTCTGCTGCTGCAAGGGGTTGAATAGCGAGCGAGACGGGGCTTGCTAATGTTATTACTGCATCAAGTGGTGTTTTGTTTTTTAATGCTTGGTACGCATCAACACCACCTTTTGGGGTATATAAACTATCTTCATAGTGAAGGGTAATCTCTACATTCGCATACTTGGCATTCAATTGTTCTTTCGCTAATTCAATCCCCTTCTGCGCTTGTTCGCCGTAATAAACAGCTTGTCCCGTGAGTGGAATAATGACGCCCACATGGAGACTTTTTTCTTTATCTCCATCGATATTCTTCACCTGCTCCCGATTCCCCACCCATAATATTCCAACAATAATAATCAATCCAATCGCTCCAATAAAATACGATTTTTGTTGGTTATTCATATACCTTAGCTTCACCATCTTTAATAGTTTTTACCGCTGGCACAAGTCTTGTTATATCCCCTTCTGGAGTAAACCTATAAGTGCCAAGTAGTCCAGTAAAATCTTCCATTTCGTAAAAGTATTTCTTAAGCATTTGTGGATCATCTCCGACTTTTTCTAATCCTCGACGAAGAATCATCATGGCGTCATATCGCTGTGCTGCAGCGAACTCTATATCAGGGTTAGATCCATATCTTTCACGGTACTTTTCAAAGAAACTAGTTTTTGTCTCATTCTCAGGAACGAGCGGATTTGAGAAGTAGATAAGACCTTCAGATTCTTTCATTGTTGCTATTTCCTCAGCGTCGCCAAAGTAATTGCCATATATCTGTCCGCTAAATCCCGTCTCTCGAAGTTGGCGTAATACTACAGTAGCAGTATCAACACCATCCACAATAATAAATACCGTTTCAACGTTCTTGCCTCGTAATTTTGTAATTTGAGAACGCACGTCTTTCGCCCCTCTCTCGTATGCCTCAGTAATCACTTGACTACCAAGTTCAGTTGCCGATTTTTCAAACGCATTCTTAATACCCAGCGGATAGTCTACGTTTTCATACAAAACTCCAATTTTCTTAAATTGCGGGGCGATTGTTTTTGCAGCAATACTAGCGATATCTGCATCAGAATACGAAACACGAAATACGAAGTCTCCCGCCTTTGCAGCTTCAGAGTGAGTTGCTGAGGTTAAGAGTATTGAACCTGTTTGTTGTGCCAGAGGTGCGATTGCGAGTATCTCTGCCGAACACATGGGAAAGATTATTCTTATACCTTCTTCATTAATCAGTTTCTGACCTGCAGTAACAGCTTCTTTTCCATTACATTTTCCATCCTCATAACTTACCTGCAACATTCTACCGTTAACTCCTCCGTTTTCATTAATTTCTTCCCTTGCTAACTCCATGCTATTTTTTTCGATATTGCCCCATAGCGCTACGCCACCCGTTAATGGTCCAATAAAGCCGATCTTAATAGGCTCTTCAGTATTGTTTACAGAGGTGTTTTTAGTACTTCCCCCCCACCAAATAAGGGACAATATAATAACTATTCCAACTATTCCCCATCCGTACGTTTTGTATTGGTTATTCATTACCTTGTTGTTAAAAAGTCTTTTCGTATGCAAAGCACTGTCTTACACATCCCCATTTCAAAAAACACCCGTACCACATATACTTCACCGATGTTTTGCATAATCTCATCAACGGTTAGTTTTTCTCGCTCATCAACACGATAATGCTCTGCCCAATCCTCTGCAAGGAGGCTTAAGTTGTGCCTACCACATACATTCTGTATTGCCTCAATATCATTTTTATAACTCTTCTGATACTTGACGGGATCCGGATCGGCAATCTTTTCAGCACATACAAAGAGGGTAGGAGATAACCGCAAGAGCTCACTCCAAAATAGAGATCTTTCTTCTTTAGGAATGTTGTGTATGGAGCCGCTAGTGATCACTATATCAAACATGCCTTGCGTAAAGTCATCCATGTGCATTGCATCAGCTTTCAAGAGCCGTACGTCCTCACCGAGTCGCTTACGAGCAGCTTCCAACATCGCCTCATTAATATCTATCCCCGTAAGATGTTTGCAGCCATCCTCAAGTAGTAGAACAATACTATCCCCTTCTCCTACGCCTATATCTAATATTTTTGCTTCTCGATAGCTTGGATACGTTTGTTGAATAGCGTTGAGTATGGAGAGTTCGAGTTGATCATAATCGAGTCCGATTTCTTTCCATACCTCCCGCATAAGGTCACCGTATTTATATGATAATTGCTGAAATCGATCCGTGTTACTTTGTCGGATCATATGGAACTGTCTTACCATCTTTTACAATGACAACTAACGGATCTTTTGTGACTCCGCCCTTGCCGTCAAACGTAAGATGACCGGATGCCCCGTCATACGTTTTGAGAGCGCCAATATATTTTTTCACAATCATAGGGTCTGTGGATTTTGTTTGCTCTATCGCTTCAGCAATCAACATTATCGAATCATATGAAGTGTCAGCACCGATGTCCGGCAACTGTTGATATTTTGATTGGAATTTTTGAGAGAATTCCTGAGTCGGACTAAGAGATGTACCTGCTATAGCACCCTCCATTGCACCTTGAGAGCTTTTAATAACCTGACTGTCCACTAATACTGAGAAAAATGGTGCTGTAACACCAACTTCACGTAGCTGTTTTGCCCCATTCCCTTCATATGCGTAGTTTGTCATAACTACTGCCTCGGGATTACTGGACTTTATTTTTAGTGCCTCCGATCGAAAATCGCTTTGATCAGCCTGAGGTAACTGGTATGAAACCACTGTACCACCCATATTTTCTACCCCCATACGGACTGCCTCAGCTTGGGTTCTTTCCCATTCTTGAAGAGAGCCTAAAATCGCTACTTGTTTATGACCTTGCTCCACAATCATTGATCCTAGTTTTTTGCTTAGCAAATCATCATGAGGCCAAAGATTAAACAGTGAATCGCATGTTTCATTAAACTCAGCGACTCCGAGCGTAGGGGAAATAACAACCATATTTTTTGAACATGCAACGGGAGCGATCGCGAGACCGGAAGGAGTCCAGTTCGTGCCAATCACAAATGCGATTCCTGATTGTTCAAATTTATTGATAGCGGCTAGTGCCGACTTGGTGTCATCTCCTACGTTGTCTTCGTGTACGGCTTCAAGTTTTTTCCCAAGAACACCGCCCCTACTATTAATCTCCTCAATGGCCATGTCTGTCCCCTGCCTTGAATTTTGCCCCGTATTTACGCCAACCCCTGAAAGGTTGTATATTGTTCCAATCTTAATACTTCCCTGTTCCGATTGTTTGTTGTTCCCAATCCACACCAGTGCAACTATAATTATAATTCCTGCAGCCCATACATATGTTTTTTGTTGTGTGGTCATAGACTACAAGGGCTCTATCGAGCCGTTTTGATTAATTTTCTTTATTATAAACTCGCCACCCTGGACTCCTCCTATTTCATCAAACTTTACCGGACCAAATGTAACGGTATCAAAGGTAGTAGTGGCTACATAATCTCGAATATCTGGTCCAGATACATTTCCTGCCGCAATTGCGTCTAACACCATATTAGTTGCATCATACGAGTTGGAAGCACCAAACACCGGATCGACACCAAACCGTTCTTTGTATTTCTGCGCGAATTCTGGAATATCTACCTTGGGTGCAATAAAATGTAAGTTTGTCAGTAGTGGCTTGTATTCATCTTTTTTTGCAAACTCCTCAATGGACTCCGTCGCGAAGAGATTTGAATCTGGATATATTTCAATTCGCTGTTTAAGAAATGTATTCAATTGTGATTCATCGCTAAAACCAAAAACAATTACATCTGGTTGTAGGTTCTTAAGCTGTGTAAGAGCAGTCCTAAAATCTGCATCATTAATATTAAACTTAAATTCTTTTACGACATCAACGCCAAACCCAGGAGCAGCTTTTTTGGCGCGGTTTGCTATATCTTCCCAAAAAGGGTCATTAGTGAATACAAACGCTACCTTTTTCTGATTCTTAGAAGATAGATGCTGTATGAGCTCTTCTGCTTCCTTGTCTGAACGAAACCAAGTAGAAAAAACATATTGATGAACTTTTTCGGCCTGCACAGCTGTAATAGCACCACTCGGAGTAATCATTACTACCTGTTTTTCGTCAGCAATAGGCGCAGATCCTGGAAATGAATCAAACCACGTAGGACCAATAATGACTTTAACCTGGTCTACAGAAATAAGTTTTTGCACAGCTGAAATCACTTTTGGGCTGTCGCTTGATATGTCTTCTACAACCAATTCGACTTTCTTATCATGGCCTCCTCTTTTATTAAATTCTTCCAAGGCAAGGGTAGCTCCATTTAAATCCGCAACTCCCCACTCTGCAGCAAACCCAGACAACGCAAATGCGCCACCAATTTTATACGTTTCTTGGTTGTTTTCTTTCTGCCCTTTACTAGCTCCCCAAATCACTACTGCAACCACAAGTATCCCAATCACTGCCCATGTGTATGTTTTTTGTTGTGTGGTCATATAGTTATTAAACAGCTAAAGATAGCTTAAAACAATACTATTTGCAAGGGTTCGTTTGTTCTTATCCTTTCAAGCTTATTCCATTGCCCCAACAAACACTTGCTCGAGTATTTTACTAATCTTGAGGTTTTTTGCCGTATCGTGTGCGATAATTTTCCCTTGTGCCATAATGTATCCAACATCCGCAATAGCAAGTGCGCTTTTAATGTTATGTTCTACAATTAATACGGTTACTCCAAATGTCTGGTTTATGTGCTTGATTTTCGCAAACACTTCTTTCACAAGCCTTGGCGAAAGCCCAAGAGAAGGTTCATCAAGTAATAACAACTTCGGAATCGTCACCATCGCACGAGCAATTGCGAGCATTTGCTGTTGACCGCCCGATAGCTTAAATGCATATTCATTCCATTTTTCCTGTAATAGTGGGAATTCCTGTATTACAAGATCAATATTCTTCTTCGCAAGAGCTGTATCTTCAATGTGGTATCCACCCAAGAACAAATTTTCTTGGATCGTCAATGTGCCGAAGTTAACTTTTCCTTGCGGTACATAGGAAATTCCCTGCTCAAGAAGTGCGTGAGTTGGGAGCGTTGATAGTAAAATATGATTAAATTCTATTGTTCCGGATGTAACAGGAACGAGATTAAAAATAGATTTTAAGAGTGTCGACTTCCCTGCTCCGTTTGGACCCATCAGCACAGCAACCTGCCCCTGCTCAATTTCCAGGTTTACATCATGCAACACTTGCAGATCGTCATAGCCGGAATTAAGTTGAGATATTTTTAACATGGTGCATTACTCGAATTTTCGCTTTGTAGCAGCCAACCTATTTTTATAATAGGGATTTCATTTAATAAAAGTTTGCTTTCCATTTTTTACCTGATAGATATTTTCTGTCCGGTCCAGCGTCCTAGAGGGGCCAATAATTTTTATTAATCCTTTTTGAATATTGCCTGAGCCAGCATCTTCAACAGCCTCCTGAATTGCTTTAAAACCATCATAGCCAAAAGATACTAAGGTTGTATCGATGGGATCAGACCCAAACATACTGTGGTAGGATTTTGTAATTTTGATTGCCTTAATCTCATCGGTAAAGAAGTTAGTAAAATACACGCCTTCCGCAGCATCTCCAGCCGCATCAATCTCATCTTGTAATAGTGAGTCGCCGGAAAGAAGCGCCGTATCAACGCTAAGGCGTTTGGCTTGGGTGAGGAAATCTGCACACGTTCCAGGAATGAGCGGGAGGTAAATAGCATCGACGTTGGCATCTTTCGCTTTCGTAATAAACGTTCGATAATCTTTTTCTGAAGGTTGGTATGCCTCCTGAATAACAATATTACCACCTAGAGTTTTAAACTTTACGGCAAAAGCTGTGCTGATAGTTTCCGACCATGGGTCGAGTTGATTAATCACTGCGATTCGTCGTGCTCCAAGTTCTTCGTAGGCATACATTGCCATCTTCTGGCCTGCCTTCTCTGTAGAAAATCCTGTACTAAACAGATAGTCACCAGCGTTTTCAACAAAGGCATCGCTGTCCCACGTTACCACCAATGGTATTTGTTGAGCAGCAAACAACGAAGTAATTGGCTTTGCTTCTTGAATAAGACCTGTCAGACCAGCGTCAATATCATCAATTTCAAGGAGTTTTTTCGCCCCACTCACGGCAGATGCTGCATTAAGACTCTGGCCATCTTCATACACTACTTCAATGAGCATACCCTCGGCTTCCGCTTCTTTCTGGGCCATCTTAATGCCCTTCTGAATTTCCTCCCCAATAACTGCTAGATCACCACTAAGTGCCAAAACTGCGCCGATTTTGAGAGGTTTATCTAGCGTTGGTACCTGTTTCTGATTAAAGGCCCACCACAAAACACCAACTACAACGACTGCTATAATAATTCCTCCGGTCAATTTTTGTGTATTGTTCATAATAAATCGTTTATTCCCCCAAATAAGCTTCTATAACTCTTTTATCACGTAACACCGTCTCCGGCAAGCCTTGGAGGAGCACTTTGCCTGCGTCAAGCACAATAACCTTATCTGCCAGTTTTCGTACGAACTCTATGTCGTGTTCTATAATCGCAATGGTTTCACCTTTTTTCTTCAAATCCATCAAAAGGTTTTCAATCTTTTGTTGTATTACTGCATTCACCCCAGCGACAGGTTCGTCCAATAACAAAAGCGTGTGGGGTTTTCGCAATGCGATGGCAAGCTGAAGAAGTTTGCGTTGTCCATAACTTAAATCTCGAACGATTGTTTCTGTAGGTCGCTCAATGCCAAAACTTTCAATATATGATTGATATTCTTCAGTAGCACTCTTCGTATCTGGTAGCAACGAACGAAAAAACCGAGTATCATCGTTGCCTTCTGCCATGGCAAGATGATCCGCAATGGTAAGATTTTTGAATAGTCGTACCTGTTGCCATGTTCGCACGATTCCGATGTTTGCACGCTGGTGTTCTTGCAAATTTGCAATATCATTGTCATGAAACGTGATCTTTCCCTGGTCAAGCGGAACTAATCCGCTTATTGCATCAAAAAGCGTAGTCTTCCCCGCGCCATTAGGGCCGATAATCGCCGTAATTTTTCCTTGCTCTAGTGAAAAGCTACAATTATCCAGCGCCGTTACTCCACCGAACTTCTTTGTCATCTGCTGAATAGAAAGCAACATAGTTATTCAAGATCTACTTTACCGAATAATCCTCTTGGCCGAAGAAGTAATACACAAAGTAACAGCACTGCATAAATAATCTGTCGCGTGGGCCCTATCATCGACGATGGTAGCGCTACGAATCGAAGTGCTTCAGGAATAAGCAAAATAAGAACAGTTGCAAATATCGACCCACGAATCGAAGCGAGGCCGCCGATCATGACAATAGTAACAACAAGAATAATTTCAGATAGAAAGAAACTGGAAGGGTCAATATACGTTATATAGTGAGCAAAAAGACTTCCCGCAATGCCTGCGCAAAATGCGGAAACCATCATGCTTTGTGCTTTTAACTTAAAAGTATTTTTTCCTAACAACCGAAGCGCAATCTCATCATCACGCACTGCTTCCAAGAGCTTCCCATACCTGGATGTTGCAAGCTTCCATACAAACATCACGACAAAGAATACAGTAATTGTAACAAATAGAAGGTACGAAAAGTTGTCTGCAATGCGCAGGCCAAACAGTTCAGGTTTTGGGATTCCAGGTATCCCAAGCGGGCCCCGTGTTACTTGGGTCCAGTTCAAGAACACAGAATACACAACGAAACTAAAACCGAGCGTAGCGAGCGCGAAATAATCCCCTTTTAGATTGCGTGTTCCTACGACAAGCAATAGACCGAACAATGAGGCGACGACTCCCGCAAGAAAAAATGAAATAATAAATGGAACACCTGCCAACTGTAAAATCGCCGACGTATATGCACCGATGCCGAAAAATGCAATATGGCCCAAGTTGAGCAATCCAGTAAATCCTATCGATAGATTCAGGCCCACGGCTAATACAATATAGACTCCAATTAAGATCAGAAGATGAATAATATATCCTTCAATCATAGCTATTCTTTTATCCCCTTAGAGATTCCAAGAATACCACTTGGGCGAACGAGGAGGAATAGAAACAATAAAACAAAGGCAATTGCATCTTTGTACCCACTCGGAAGCCACCAAATACCAAAATTCTCAACAATACCAAGCAGATAACTACCCAGCACCGCTCCTGGAAGAGACGATATTCCTCCAATAATTGCTCCAGTGAATCCTTTTATTATGAGCCCAGTACCCATGACTGGTTCTATATTTTGTTCTAACACAACAAGCACGCTAGCAAGCCCCGCGATGCCAGAGCCGAGCACGAAACTCTTTGCCTGTACCGCGCGTGCATTCAGACCCATAATTTCTGCCAGTTCCTCATTGTCCGCAACTGCCCGCATCGCCTTACCAAGTTTCGTATATTTGGTAAATATCCATACGAAACAGAGCAAAAGCAGCGCTGTTGCTATTATCACAATTTGTAACGGAGTAATGATCGCACCCCATAGCTCAATCCCTTTACGAACAGGTATGTATGCAAGTGTTTTTACATCTGCACCAAACAGAAGTAGCATGAGATTTTCCAAAAAAATCATTAGTCCAATACTTGCGACTAGTAAAATAGCATTCGATGATTTTCGCTGTTTGAGAGGCCGATAAATCAACAGAAACATGAGTAACCCCAAGAGCCCAGTACTAACAACTGTGCAGAAAGCAGCGATAAAAAAGTTCAGCCCAAGTAAGGAAAAAAACGTGAATAGCATATATGCCCCTACGGTTACCGTTGTACCGTGAGCAAAGTGAACGAATCTATTGGTGGCGTAAATAAGGGAAAAACCCGAGGCGACAAGTGCATAGATTGAACCTGCAATTAGGCCATTCACGAAAAGCTGAACTGCTATCATGTGTGTAATAGTACACGTCTTGGAGGACAATGCATCTAGATAAGAAAAAGACCGCTGGGTAAGCACCCCGCGGTCTTTGTTTTTGCTTCAAGTGTGCACTTCTTGCTTTTCACGACTCAGTTGTAACTGTTTCTTCATCAAAGTCATCTTCAGGAATGGCGTTGATGTCGACACCCATTTTTTCCAGAAGCTTCTCTCTGGTTTTTGGTCCGAACTTCCCGTCAATGTCGTCTCCACGGAAACCGAGATGCCTTTGGAGCCTCTTAACGCCCTCAACGGTCTGCTGCCCGTATATACCATCTGGCACAATCCTTGAATTGAAGCAAGCGAACTTCAGCATATGCTGCAAGAACTTGGTGGCTCGCCGGACACCTGGTCCCTTTGAGTTTTCATCAAGATAATCTGGAAAGAACTGGTTCATCACTACTCCTTTGGCAAATAGTGCCAAAACACTGAAATTGAAGAGCTACGAGGCTCGCAAGTAGCCTATAGCGAAGTTAACTTGGCGTCAATGTGTTTTCGTTTCGTCAAACTCCGAATATAATCGTCCTGCAGCATAGCGTTCAAGAGCGGCTCGAATATATGGAATAACATCCCCGGGCAATCGTGTTATTGGAAACCAATCTAATGCGGAGCACTTTTCAGGTTCTGGATTAAAAATTTCTCCACTCCATTTTTTCACTGCAAAAAAGTAGTCTGCGCGTACATGATCGGCGCACATGCGATACATGACATGCGCAATGCTAATATCGCCTGGCATAATATCGACTCCTGTTTCTTCTTTTGCTTCTCGAATAGCAGCAGCTATTGCATACTCCCATTCTTCTATATGCCCTGCGGGCAAGCTATATTCCCCGTCGTGATATCCCGTATTTTTCCTACGAGAAAGCAATACTTTTTCTCCGTCTCGGAAAAATAAGTAGCTCGACGGCACGACGGTGTAGTGTTTGCGTGGTTTGGATATTTCCATGCATAGATAGTACTCCAACTCGATTGCACATTCTATTGTATTTAAAAAAGCAAAAAAAGACCACCTCGTTGCCTTTGTGGCTAGGGTGGTCGATTGTGTCAGAATGTTTCTCTTCCGAATTAGCCCAGACCCAGGGCACTCCACGCTGCGTTGCTATTGTACCAGGTTTCTCGAATGGCATGAAGGATAAGTTCCCCCTGCTTTTCGGCAAGACCAAAAGTTTCGGCAAACTTGGCGTGGCCAAGACATTTCACATTTGAGAAGTCTACACCGATTACGTTTGCTTCATAAAAATCTGCGCCCCAAATGTTAGCCCAGTTGAGCGTAGCATCTGACAAGTTCGCCAGGTTGAAGTCACAGTTAGAGAGATTCGCGTATGAGAGGTTGGCACGTGAGAAATCTGCTTCTGTGAAATCAATACCAGCGAAGTTCGCTTCAGACAAATCAAGCCCTGAGAGTTTGGCGCCGCCGAAATCAAGTTGCTCGGCAAGTGAACTTTCACTTCGCACATAGTCCAGAAAGTTTCTGTCCTCCGCAAGAGGAGCCTCTCTGAGTTTACGTTCACGACGATCGGAAAACTCGCGTCTAGTCTCTGGCCGTGCTTTGTTGAACTCTTCAATCCTGCCCATTTGGAGCAATTTAACAAGTTCATCTGTTGAAAGAACAGTCGTTGTGGACATTTCGTCCTCCTTAAAGAGAAACAATCAGACACTACAGACACCGCACGACTCAGTGTACATATTGTGGCCTTATTTGCAATATCACCTTCATTTCCCCGCCGCTTTTATGAACGTATTAAACAATGGATGGCCGGTGAGGGGGCGGGAGGTGAATTCTGGATGAAACTGCACGGCGACGAACCATGGATGGTTTTTGAGTTCTATTATTTCAACAAGCTGTTCATCTGGCGTTGTTCCGGAAATTACTAAGCCCGCGTTTGTAAGCTGTTCCCGATAGTCATTATTGAATTCGAACCTGTGCCTATGTCTCTCCCGAATGTTTTTATTGTTATATGCAGCATATGCTTGTGTACCCTCCGCAAGTGTACAATCCCAGCCCCCTAATCTCATTGTCCCACCTTTGTCTGTGATTTTTTTTTGAGACTCCATGATGTGGATAACTTGATTTTTTGCCTTTTCATCAAATTCCTGACTTGTCGCATTTTTTATTCCCGCAACATTTCGTGCAAATTCTATAACCGCAAGTTGCATACCCAAACATAGCCCGAGATACGGAATATTATTTTCTCTCGCATATTGGATTGCCTGTATTTTTCCTTCTGTACCGCGTACGCCGAATCCGCCGGGCACTACAACGCCTTTTGCCTTTTTAAGCATAGAAAGTGCTCCGGGGTCTTTTTGCTCTATTTTTTCTGCATCTATCCAAAGGAGTTCTAAATCACACCCATTTTGCCAACACGCCGCCTTTAATGCTTCCACCATGCTTGCATACGTGTCGAGCATGGTGATATACTTCCCTACTACGGCAATTGGCATCTTTGGTTTTTCTTTTTTGATTGTTGCAACTAAATTCTGCCACGTATCACTCATACGCTTCCTATTTTTTAATCCAAGCTTTTTCATGATAACATCGTCTAGCTTGTGCTCCTCCATAATAAGAGGTACTTCGTATACACTTTTTACCGTCACGAGTGGCAATATGGCTTCTTTTTCAACATTGGTGTATAACGACATTTTCGCAATGTCTGCCTCCCCAATTTCATAATCCGTACGCGCAATTAAGACATCTGGCTGAATACCGATACTTCGAAGTTCCCGTACGCTATTTTGTGCTGGCTTTGTTTTTACTTCATCCGATGCTTTTAAATACGGCAAAAATACTACATGCACATACAACACGTTTTCCCTTCCTTCATCAAGCAACATTTGGCGTGCGCCTTCCAAGAAGTGGAACCCTTCATTATCTCCCACCGTTCCGCCTATTTCTACAATTTGTACATCAAAGTCGCCTGAAGTAGCGGACTTGCGGGCACGGAGCTTTACTTCGTTTGTGACGTGAGGAATAACTTGCACCGTTTTACCCAAATATTCGCCCCTCCGTTCACGATTTATCACTTCTTGGTAAATTTTCCCTGTCATCACAGAAGAATCCGCATTTATATTTTGATGCAAAAACCGTTCATAATGGCCTAAATCTAAATCCGCTTCTGCGCCATCGTCCGTTACAAACACTTCCCCGTGCTCTGCAGGATTTAACGTACCAGCATCGACGTTAATATATTGGTCAAATTTCTGCATGTTTACTTTAAGGCCTCTGTCTTTTAGTACATTTCCAATAGATGCTGCGGTTATACCTTTTCCGAGGCCAGATAATACTCCGCCTGTGACGAATATATATTTTGGCTTTTTATTCTTCATGGGTAGTTACTGTTACGTGCATATGAAATTCGACTCCCTGCCCCAGCTGCACTGTAACATCGTACGTGCCAAGCTTTTTGAGCGGAAATTGACCTTTGATATTTTTTAGGGGAACAGAAAGGCTAAAATCTGCATGTAACCGTTCGAGAATAGTTTTTGCTAAAATACTTCCATAAATGTCTTCCCCATTTCGAACCTTTGCCTTAATAAATATCTCGGTGTTTTCGAGTCGGTCTGCAGTTGCTTGAAATTTTTTGAGCTCTTCTTCAGCAATTTTTCTTGCAGCTGCATCTTTTGCGTTTCTTTTTTCTTGCACTTGCTTTGTTGCGAGCGCCGCTTTCCCGTTTGGAAACAGGAAATTCCGCGCATATCCATCTGGCACAGAGACAATATTCCCTGCGTTCCCTAATGTATCGATATCTTCTAGTAATAGGACTTGCAAGGTGTGTGTCATACTACTTTTTCAATTCTTCTAAAGCTCTTTGCAGCTGCTCGTCCCCCTCCGTCTCTTCGTTATTCTCAACAGTAATAGACGGTTCTATTCCCTGCTCGTTAATGGAACGGCCATTTGGGGTAAACCATTTCGCAATTGTCACTCGCAAACTGGAGCCATCTCGTAAATCAATCACTTCTTGTACCGAGCCTTTCCCGAATGATTTTACGCCAATAACTGTTGCGTTGAGATTGTCTTGCAGCGCCCCCGCAACAATTTCCGATGCTGATGCGCTGCTATGGTTCACCAACACAACTACCGGTACATCTCGAAGAATTCCTATTCCGCTCGAGCGATGTGTCGTTTCCCTCTTCCCTCGTTCAATAACAACAGGTAATCCTGCAGGTAAAAATTCTGAAGAAATATCAACAGCGGAATCTAAATATCCCCCTGGGTTGTTACGCACATCCAGAACTACGCCTTTCACGTTTTGTTTCTTGGCCTCTTTTGCTGCCTGCGTAAACTTCAGTGCCGTATCTCCGTTAAAGTTTAAGATGGAAATATGTGCAATACCGTCTTTTATTTCAAACTTAATACTTTTTACTTCAATATCATCCCGAACAATAGAAATATCTGTTGTTTCATTGGCATCCTTGTGAATAACTTTTAACTCAACTACCTCTCCTCGTGGGCCACGAATTTGTTGTACTACTTCATCAAGCGACATATCTTCCGTAATATTCTTTTTATCAACAGCCACAACAATGTCTCCTGCTTTTACCCCTGCCTTTTCTGCAGGAGATCCAGAAAGAGGAGCAATAACCACAACAAGTCCATTTTTCATGCCCATTTCTGCGCCGATTCCTGAAAAACTTCCTTTGAGGGCATCTTTAAATTGTTTTGTTGACTCCGGGTCAGAAAAAGCCGTATACGCATCGCCCGAAGCCCTTACCATTCCCTCTACGGCGCCATAGGAAAGTTTTTTTCCGTCTAGTGTGCCAATGAAGTTTTCGTGAAGTTCGTTCCATGTTTCCCAAAACGGTGAGGCAGCAAATGCATCGGCCCCCGATACAGGCTCTTGTATGTATAACGCAGGAAAGCTATATCGCCCAATAAGAATTCCAACTACCAGAAGAAGTATTACACCAAGGAATTTTTGAATCTTTTGTATCATATCATTATTAGGGAGTTAATCGCTTCACTCCTCGATATACATACGACGCCTCACGAATACTTTCTAAGTTCAGCATAAGCATAACCATGCGGCCAAACCCAATACCCGCACCTCCGTGAGGTGGGCAGCCATAGCGGAAAAAATTGAGGTAGTCTTGAATCGAACTTTCTTGCATTCCTTTTTCTTTTGCTTGTTTTTTAAGTACATCATAGCGATGTTCCCGTTGCGCACCTGTTGTAATTTCTAGCCCCTTCCATAGTAAGTCAAAGCTTAATGTAGCATTGGCATCGTCTTCTTTGCGCATGTGATAAAACGGCCGAACACTAGAAGGATATTCCGTGACAAATACAAACTCATGACCATATTGCTCTTTCGCAATAGTTCCAAGAGCACGCTCCTCTTCGGGGCTGAGGTCGCCGTCACGTTCATTTTCAATATTCTTTTTCGCCAGTAGTGCCTTGGCTTCGCTCATGGTGAGCTGAGGAAATGGGAACGAAGGAACAACAACGTCAATGCCATAATGCTCCTGAATTTCTTTACCTAATTTGTTTTTAACTTGTTCTAACGCATATGCTATTGCCTTCGACCAGATATCTATAACGTCTTGATGTGATGTAATAAAAGATATCTCAAAATCGAATCCTGTAAATTCCGTTGCATGTCTGGTTGTAAATGAAGGCTCTGCACGAAACACTGGCCCTATTTCAAACACTCGCTCAAATCCAGCTGCCATCGCCATCTGCTTATAAAATTGAGGCGACTGCGCCAAATATGCCAATTTGTCGAAGTATTTTACCTCGAACACTTCTGCGCCAGACTCGCTAGGCGAGCTCATGAGTTTTGGCGAATGAATCTGAAGAAATTTCTGTTCTATAAAAAAATCACGAAGCGCTTGTTCCAGATGTGTCCACACCTTGAATACCAAAAGCTTCTGAGGTTTGCGAAGATCAAGCCAACGATAATCCAATCGAATAGCTTGATCCGTTTCGTTTTCGCTCTTTTCAACAACTGGAATAGGTAATTGGGGGTCAGCTGCCGATATCACGGTGAGCGCCGTAACCTGAAGCTCGAAACCACTTTGTGCTTGTTTTGCTGCAACTATGATACCCTCAACGGTAATTACAGACTCTTGTGATATTTTTTTTGCAACAGAAAATGCCTCTTCGTGTTCTGGAAGAACCACACATTGCACAAGACCATCGTAATCGCGAAGTACCAGAAAAATAATCTTGCTCTGAGCACGTATCACTTGTACCCAACCAGCTAAGTGCACAGTTGTTCCAATAAGAGAAGTGTTCAAATCCCCCACCATATGAGTTCGATATTGATTTGCAGTATTCTTCACTCCTCTAGAGTACGACATCGAGAGACTATGCACAAATATTTATTGCGCACACTCTCCCAGGGGTCGTATGCCTGGGATGCACCCCGCTCCTTCAAAACGGGGTTCATAGAAAAAAGATCACTGATCGGTATCAAAAGATAATTCACAGATTGCCGTGAAGGCAACCAATTACTATAAGGGAAAGTAAATATTTTGCAAACGACCCCCGTGGTGCGAAGCACTTTACGGGGAAACAAAGCATTTTTGTAGCAAAGAGTGTTGATAGTTACGGGAGCAGGAGCTCCCACAACCGCCTTTTTGCTCAAGAGTATCAGAGCACCTTCCCCGCCGTAGGGCGAGGGGGAACTCCGATTACCTGTATTGCTCAAAGCTTCTCTTTGCCACAAAAATGCCCTATTTGGCACGTTTATTGAGTCTTTTTAAACGAACCTGGTAATATAGCATACTACTTGCCTATATGTCAATAGCGACTTTTTGACACATGTCTAGCATCATGCTATACATACTCCTGTGCCATTCGGCACGGGTTCTCTCCCAATTCACGTTTTAGGTTTTGAAAGGATTCCGGTTGTATGAATATCCCCTTACCTCGGTGCAGAAATTGTCACAGTCTTTCCTGGGGCACTCGTTTCCCAGAAGACTCTCATGCACCAACAAAGATCGTACGATTTACCTGCGCATGCAGAACCCACTTGACCTTGGCACACCAAGGCCATGAACGTGGGTTCACTATCATGTCAAAAGAGCTGGGTATCCCTATCAGTTCAAAAATCGAAAGAACGTTATCGATACTTCTGGAGAGCTACGGTCATATCCCTGACCTGCAGGACGAGCTCAACGATCACTTCATTTTTCGAATCGCAAGAACAGGAAAAAACACATTGACATGGGAAGAGATTTTTGCAACTCAGCCCATTCTTGCTGGCTTGCGTGATTCCCAACTAATCCTTTCCGCCGCAAGACGCTAAACATCGTTATCGACCATCCAATTGCACATTCACCTCTCCTATGCCCCATGGCGTACGAGAGGTTCTTTTTTTCTTCGGTTGCAATAATAGTCATTCTTACCCATAATACGAAGCACGCGCTCATAGCTCAGGGGTAGAGCAGTGGCCTTTTAAGCCAACGGTCGGGGGTTCAAATCCCTCTGGGCGCACTTCGACTCGGCCTTGCTTTTGCAAGTCCTCGCTCAGTGTAAACACTTTTATATTAAAGAAAAACTAATTGCCGGGGAATGGAAATAAAAAAATCCCCCAAGTTCTCCAGTACCGTAAAGTACTAAGAACCCAAGGGACAAAATGAACGTGGCAAAGTTAACAAGTATTGGAGTTGCAAATGTTACGCTCCAACTGCACTTCCGGCAGACGGCGCACCCCAGTTCCGAAAGGAAAAACCACGCCAGAGGCTGGGTTTGAGCATCGGAAATTTATCGCCCATAGAGAGGCACGGCACGGACATCGACTCGTAGCGAGAGCCAAAAAGATCAAGGTTGTGGCCTTTGGGGCTCTCGAGAACGTACGGAAACAAAATTCCATGAATCAGCCCATACCACGCTGAGTACGCAATTCGTCCTTCAAGCTGAATATTCTCAGAGATGAGATCGTGTTTCGTGTTAAGACGCTTGCGTCCGTCCTCGATGTCAATCAGAAGATGTGCGCCTGTGGGTACAGGATTCACGTCGGTTAAGTGTTGCGGATCGAGATAATTCTCGCCCGGCTCACGATTTACTATTATGAGTCTCATCAGTCCCTTTAAGTCGAGCGTGTCAGACCGCCGAGGAACAACGAGAAACAGTTGCGAATCGCTCGGAATGAGCGAATACAGTCGATCGACATCTTCGTCTGGCAAGTCGAGACCCTTTTCCTGGAGAATACCCACCTGGTAATCGAAGAGTTCCCGTTGGGTAGGAAGGACAAGAGGACTCTGTAGAGCATGGTATTGATCTGCAGAAACGTACGAAAAAGAAGCGGTCATGGTCATCAAACTTCACTCCAACTACGATTATTGGGACTGGAAAGAACAGGAATATACGATTGATGTAAAGTACATTAAACGCATGCACTGTGTCAACTATGCGGTGGGGCTGACTCCTTAGTTTCGTTCAAAAAGGTCCGCGCAACGTGTATAATTACGGCACCGACAGAATCTTTAGTTGTTTTCGGTCAGCTCTTGGGCAAGGATTTCTTTGCTGAGGATGTTTTTTCCTTCTTCTTTAATGACCGTGACGTATCCTGATGCGTAGTCATACGAATGAACCTTCCAACCAATATCGAATACACCACTGCTCCTACGGACATTCAAAGATCTTCCTACGTATGGAAGAAGCCCCCTGGGCATAAACTCGATCAATATTACGCTCATGTCATCAGGCTTCGCTCGAAAGTGGTTTTCGCGACTCCTCTGTTGGGCGGCCCTGGTAAGAGCTTCGGTAGCTTGCTCGGTGTTATCGGATGACGCTAGAATATCTCCCATTTCTGAATCAGTTAGATTATCAGAGACACCATCAGTGGTAAGTAGAAGGTTATCCCCAGGAGACATGCGAGCTGTGTAGGTAGAAACCTCGACTCGTCTAGCACCGAGACAATCGATTCGATTTATGTTCTCAAAGAAGTGGAGTTCCCTTGCAGTTAATTGTGTGGGGCTAGTTACCTCATTGAGCTTTTTCTGTAGCACCCACGCTTCGTCGAGCGCATCTCTCTTGAGAATGTTGTCATCTAGGGTGATTTGCAGCATTCTCCCGTCTGGCTTTACTATATATGCTCGGCTGTCGCCAATATTAGCTACAACAACATGCCTCTCGCCTTGCTTCCCATTAACAATTTTTGCAATACAGGCAGTAGTACCCATTCCTCGCAATTCTGAATGCTGTGAGCTAAGTTGAAGGAGGTGATCATTTGCATTTTCAACCGCTTTCCTCAGATCCTCGCGCATTTCTGGTAACGTAAAATTCTCCTCAAGTGTTTCGAGCTTGGAAAGGATTGACTTACTAGCCTCTGCGGAGGCGACATCTCCTGCAGCTTCTCCTCCCACCCCATCGAATATTCCAAAAAATCCTTCCCCCTTACGTACAAAAAGTGAATCCTCGTTCGATTCTGGATGCAGTTCGCTTGCTATAGTTGCTGCGCCAACATCCATTGTTTCTGGCGACTGTTCTGGAGAAGGTAACTGTTCTGGTCTTGCCATATAGATAGAGAATACCAGGCTAGCGACTTTTTTCAAAGTAGCATTGCTTTATACACCGAACTGCCCTATATTCACACCATTAAACCACGGTGGTTTAATTTGCACACCAAAATTCAATAGCGAAGGAATAACACATGATCAATACAAGACTTACTCGAATGAAGGCACAAACACTACCAGTTAAGCCATGTGCGCGGTACAAGTTGGTAATTGAGCTATTTGAATTATGCCACGAAGGAACATCAGATAGTGCAATCTTGCTCGTATTTCACGTTCTCAACAGGTCAAACATCCCAAAGAAAAGGTGTGCCGCAGTCATCGCGGCAATCGACGAGTTCTCGGAACTACATTGCGCAGGTGAATTCACGTGGCAAATTCGTAAAGCCCGAGCACGTCTTACAAAAAAGCTCGAGACTGCTCCAAAAAAACGCAAAGCGACAAAAAAGCGATTGAAGCGTCGCCATTCAACCAGATAAAGCCAAACATGCACGCCAGCAGAGAACACAGACGCACGAACCCTACGGGTCACGGCGTCTTTTTATGTTCCTTGCTAATTGAAAAGTATATTTCAAGCAAAGCGAATAGTAAGCTTAACGTGAGTGGCCCGAGTAAAAATCCGATAGGGCCAAAAAATCCAATTCCACCCAAAATAGAAAGCAATACGAGAAATGGATGTAACCGAGTGCCTCGCCCAACCAGCATTGGCCCTAAAAAGTTATCGATAAGCCCAACTGCCAATATACCCCAAACAGTAAGCCCAATTGCAAGCGTAATATTTCCGCTGATATATAAATATGCAATTGCGGGAAGCAGAACAAGCGAAGTTCCCAGACTCGGAACAAGCGCCGCTATAGCCGCTGCACTTCCCCACAATACTGGGTTCGGAACAGTAAATAGCAAAAATCCAATTGCTGTTGCGCTGCCTTGAATAATCGCCACGGCCAGGTTGCCTCGTATTACTGAGTTAATCGCTAGTGCAAGTTTATGAAAAATTGTTTCGTCGTGAACATCCTGCAACGGACTGATGTTTACCAGAGCGCGCCGAAGCTTATGACCATCTTTGAATAAATAATATAGGGCAATAAGAAATATAAATAAACTTATTGACCCTTTTGCTACGTTTGCAAATAGTGGACCGAGGCGTTGCAATAAGAAATTTAATGCTTCTTGAATATATTGATTAATATCGGTTGAAAATTCTATCGGTACGGGGGAAAGCCTCGTAAGCTTGTGAATAGTGATATTTGCATTACGCGAAAGATCTGCTGCGCCGTTACCCGAAGCGAGAGAGGTATAGAGTGCTGTAGCTTCTTGAAATATTTGTATGCCCAAAAAAGTGAGTGGCACAATAGCGAGAATAAGAACACAAATAGTTGCAAGAAGCGCACCCAAGCCTTTATGTCCGCGTGTTAACTTGAGCACCCTATCGTGGAGTGGGTCAAAAATAGTCGCAAAAACAATTGCCAATGTAAGTGCGAAGAGAAACGGTTTAAAAATGAAAAACGTAAGCACAAAAATACTACACAAGAGGACGAGCAAGAAATACAGCTCAGATTTGTGGTGCGGTTTTTTCATTTTTTCTATCTTCTCGTATTATTTCGCCTTTGGGTAATTATCTGTTACCTTGAGCGCTTCCCACTTACTGCCACTTGTTACAGTACCAGTAATTTTGACTTGTTCATCGTTATTTGCCACTTCGTCGGCATTCATTTCTACACCCGCCTTGGTATAGAATTTTGTATTATCTCCATACGAGAAAATAATACGCTTATCTTTAAATGTTGTAGGTTTATAATCAGTGTATGAAACGTCAACAGTTAATGTCTTATTGCTTGTGCTTTGACCTCGAATGATTCCTACTGCACTAAATGCATTGTCATTTACGGTTATCTTGCTTACATTAAACCTTCCCTCTGACCGCTTTGCGCCTTCCATCACCACTTCATTCCCCACTGGAACTCCACCAAGTGTCACACGAACCTTCTTCCCTTTTACCCATTTGTACACCTTGACCCCAGTAGCGTTGAATTCGGTTGTATTTCCAGCTAAATCATCTTTCGCTTTTGCGGAAGCATGTTTTGTATATACGGTAACAGTATTATTCCCCTTATCTACTTCCGTGACATTGCCACGAACTACAAACTTATACGTATCACTGGAAGCAAATACGACACTTGCAGTTGCTAGTCCTGCAAATATCACCATTACTCCCCCTGCTAGAAAATTCTTATTCATACATACATGTTAATGGTAAATTTATTTGTATATACTATACCACAATATACAAATACTACCTAGAAGAACATTCCTTTTTTCGGGGAGCTACGAAATTCCTCAAGCAATTCTTTTTGTTTTCGAGATAGTTTTTTTGGTATTTCTACTGCAAGAGTGACAATTTGGTCGCCCTTTGCAGATCCTTGCAGTGAAGGAAATCCTTCTCCGGCTAATTTAAAATTCGTACCGGGCTGTGTGCCCGCAGGTATGGTTATAACTTTATTCCCGTGGAGAGTACTTACTTCCAGCTTTATTCCAAGAGCAGCGTCAACAAATGAAACACTTACTTTCGATCTTACATTGTCACCATCTCTGCTTAAAACTTTATCTGACGCTACACGGACATGGACGTATAAGTCTCCTGGAGTTCCCCCGCCGGCTGGCGGGGCTTCGCCCTTTCCAGTCAGGCGAACGGACTGTCCGTCTGCTATGCCTGCGGGTATACTAATAGTAAGTTTTCGATTTGTCTTTTCTCTCCCCTCACCCCTACACGTTTCGCACGGAGTTTCTGCTACTTTTCCTTCCCCACGACAGGTTTGACATACCGTGCGCTGGCTAAATGCGCCAAATGGAGTTTGGTGAGTGCGCGCCACGCTCCCCTGGCCGTTACATGTTTTGCAGCTTACAATCGGTGTCCCTGGTTTGGCGCCGTTTCCGTGGCAAATAGAACACGTCGTAAAAATACGGTGCTCAAGAGTTTTTTCAACACCCTTGGCAGATTCCCGAAAAGATATTTCTACATTTGTTTCTACATCTTGTCCGCGTGAGCGTCCTCGCCCTGTCGTTCGTGAACGACCAGAGCCGCCGAAGAATGATTCAAAAATATCGCCCACTCCGCCTAAATCATCCATATTAATCGTAAATCCACCTTGGGAAAATCCGCCATACGGGTCTCCGCTGAAACCACTGCCTTGACTACCTCCGGCAGCACTCCCAAACTGGTCATACTGTGCACGTTTCTGCTTATCTGAAAGCACTTCATATGCACCGCTCACTTTTTTAAACGCTTCCTCATCACCACCCTTTTTATCAGGGTGGTGTTTGTGCGCCTTTTTTCGATACGCCTTTTTTATTTCTTCTTGCGTAGCTGTTTTAGAAACGCCAAGAATTTCGTAGTAGTCTTCAGGCATATCAGTTATTGGTTACTTTGCGGGCTCTTCTGGCCGCCCATCTGGGCGAGCCTCGCCCTGCTGGGCGGGTTTTGCGTCAACTACTTCGCCTTCTGCGGGCTTTTGTTCAGCTGCTTGCTGATCTGCTGCTTTTTGCGTATCACTCATTTCTTGCCCTATTTTTTGCGTTTCCACAAGCAGTTCATCCGTTGCTTTTTTCATCGTTTCTGTATCGGTACCTCCAATTGCTGTTTTGAGTGCAGCAACTTTTGCCTCTACCGACGCTTTGGTTTCCACCTTCACTTTATCGCCTGCTTCTCGCAATGCTTTTTCGGCCATGTATGCAGCCTGCTCTCCGGTGTTTTTTATTTCAATAGCTTCTTTCTTTTTCTTATCTTCCTCCGCAAACTTTTGCGCCTCTTCTTGCATACGTGCAATTTCTTCTTTCGAAATTCCTGAAGTACCCTCAATGCGGATATGCTGTTCTTTACCAGATGTTTTATCTTTTGCAGACACATTCAAGATTCCATTCGCATCTATGTCGAACGTCACTTCAACCTGCGGAACTCCTCGTGGCGCTGGGGGTATCCCATCCAAAATAAATCTACCTAATGATTTATTATCTTGCGCCATTTCACGCTCTCCTTGGAGTACGTGGATTTCAACTGATGTCTGGTTATCGGCCGCGGTTGAAAATACTTGAGATTTCTTTGTAGGAATCGTGGTGTTTTTATCAATCAAGCTGGTGCGTACGCCTCCAAGCGTTTCAAGTCCAAGTGTGAGAGGAGTTACGTCGAGCAGTAAAATGTCTTTTACATCTCCCGCTAATATTCCACCCTGGATAGCTGCTCCGGCTGCAACCACTTCGTCTGGATTAATTCCTTTGTGCGGTTGCTT
This sequence comes from Candidatus Anderseniibacteriota bacterium, assembly GCA_035288905.1. GTDB lineage: Bacteria > Patescibacteriota > Andersenbacteria > UBA10190 > UBA10190 > HO2-45-11b. The sequence goes on from DATDYZ010000021.1 coordinate 26,860, forward strand.
TCCAAACATTTTTTCTACTTCATCGTAAATTTTTGGCATTCTTGTCTGACCACCCACAAGTACCACTTCATTAATATCACTCACAGAAAGTTTTGCTTCTGCCAGTGCTTCTTTTGTTAACGCAATTGCTTTGTCTATAAGATCATGAACAATTTCTTCGAGCTTTGCGCGCGTAAATGTCATCACCAAATGCTTTGGACCATCTGCCCCTGTGGTAATAAACGGTTGGTTTATTTCCGTAGTTGTTGAACTAGAGAGTTCATGTTTTGCACGCTCAGCAGATTCTTTCAAGCGCTGCAATGCCATGTTGTCTTTCGATAAATCAATACCATCTGTGGATTTAAATTCTTTTACAATCCATTCAATAATACGTTGGTCGAAATCGTCTCCTCCTAAGTGCGTATCGCCATGCGTTCCCAGTACCTCAATGGTATCGGACCCAACTTCTAAAATAGATACGTCGAATGTTCCTCCACCCAAGTCGAATACCACGATTTTTTCATCTTTCTTTTTATCTAGCCCATATGCAAGAGCAGCTGCGGTCGGCTCGTTGATAATGCGCTTTACGTTGAGCCCAGCAATTGCCCCAGCATCTTTTGTTGCTTTTCTTTGTGAGTCGTCAAAGTATGCAGGCACGGTAATTACTGCATCCGTAATCGTCATCCCCAACTTTTTTTCTGCATCTGCTTTTAATTTTTGCAACACCATTGCCGCAATTTCGGCTGGTCGCACCCACTTGTCTCCGAATTTTATTTCCACTCCGCCGTCACTTCCTTTGCGAATTTCGTATGGCAACATTGCTTTTTCTTTTTGCGTAGCAGGGTCATCGAAATTTCTCCCAATTAACCGCTTTGCAGAAAAAATAGTTTGCGCGCTGTTTACTACTGCTTGCCTCTTTGCAAGCGTACCCACTAATCGCTCTCCCGCTTTGCTCATAGCAACTACGGAAGGTGTGGTGCGGTTTCCTTCGCTGTTTTCAATAATGGTTGGAGTACTCCCCTCCATTACTGCCATTGCTGAATTTGTTGTTCCTAAATCGATTCCTAATGTTTTAGACATAATGTTTTGTAAGTTAAAGATTATTATCGCGCTCCCTTCTCCTGTTCTGGGAGAAGGTGCCTCGCCAACAGGCGGGCGGATGAGGGGAAATTAGTTGCATCTAACGCCCCTCACCCCCTCCCTCTCCCATTTTGGGAGAGGGGATCTTTCCTACCCTCACTTTCGCCGGCCTCACTGTTATATCCCCTATCTTATACCCTACTTGAACTACTTCTTTTACTTTTCCTACCTCGTTTTCTGATTCCACCTCTACTTCTTCTATTGCTTCGTGAATATTCGGGTCAAATACTATATCTGTTGTATCAATCCGCTCCACTCCAAAATCTTGTAATACTTGATCAAATTGTCGAGCTACGTGCAGTACTCCGGCTGTCCAAGGGTCTTTCGTATCGGGAGCGTGGTCTATAAGCGAAGTAAAGTTATCTCCAAGCATAATCAGTGGCTCTGCAATATTTCTTTTGATAATCGCTTGTTCATGTAACCTCGTTTCTGCCATGCGCCTTTGTAAGTTTTCTAAATCGGCCCTCGCTCGTTTCCAACCCTCTAGGTATTCTTGTTCTTTATTTTCAGAAGTCTCTATTTCTTCTTCCATTGGTTCTTCGTTTTTCATATTCGTTCAATTATGGATGAAAGTGCATTGAGCAACGCTACGTTTCTTTTGTACGGCATTCGTTTTGGACCGGCCAAAAGCAAAAGTGCCGTTTCTCCCGTAGGTAATCTCATTGTTTTTACAATCATACTCGTGTGTTCTGTTTCAAATATAGGGTTTTCACTCCCAATATATACGGTAACTGCATTGGAAGAAGTGTCCGCAAATTCATGTGCATACCGTTCTATATTATCCAAAAGGTAAGATATCTCTCGTGCCGTTTCTTGATTTTCACCTGACTCTTCTTCAAACACCTGAGACATACCCGCACCCTGTATATCCTTGTCATGCATCCACCCGCCCACGGCCATCACATGCGCAAGTTCAGCCAGCATCTTTGCTGCTGCACGCGCAGGACGCTCGTATTCTTCTTGATATTCCCTGTAGGTATCCGTAAGCTCGCGAACTTTTTTTTCGCTTGGCTCTTTAAAACTTAACTGATCTATATAATATCGGTACCCTTTATCTGTAGGCACTCTTCCGGCAGACTTATGCGGTTGCATAATGTAGCCTTCGTCTTCTAATAAACGAAGCATGCTGCGAATAGTTGCAGAACTTACCGGCACATCAAGTACCTCAAGAAGACGCTCGGAACCGACTGGCTTTCCGGTGGCAATATATTCTTCAACAAATCCCTTTAAAAGATGTGCGTGACGATAGTTCATATGTAATCTGTATATTAGCACTCTACCGCCCAGACTGCTAATGTCAAGCTTCCTTCTATCGCCCTCTCCCTCGACGGGGAGAGGGCTGGGGTGAGGGGTATCGCGCGCATAGAAAAACGCATGATTTACAAGCACTTCGTAATTTCCTGTAGCACACCTTCAATATTTTCCATAACTTCCCTGTTTGTAAACCTTAAAAATCGCATACCCAATACTTCAATTTCTTGCTGACGAACTTTGTCCTGCAACTGGGCATTTTCTCTATCATGTGAATCACCGTCAATTTCAATAGCCAATTTTGCTTGTGGACAGTAAAAATCGACAATATATCTTCCAATACCAAACTGCCTGCGAAATTTGAATCCGTTCAACTGTCTATTTCGCAACCGATTCCATATAATATGTTCTGGTTTCGGAGAAACTTTCCGAAGATTTCTTCTCAGCATAGAAGATGATTTTTTATTGAACACTTCAGTCATACACTCTATTATACGCCCACAAACCTCACCCAGCCTCTCCTTCGTAAGGAGAGGAGACTACGGCCACGCGTTTTGTTCGTGTTTGTAATCAAAAAAACAGGGTGGCATATCTTGCGATACGCTACCCTGTGGAATTCCAAAGAACGACTCTCTCACCCTTTCCCAAAGTGAACATGAAGGTCCGTAATTGCGAGCGTGCCCGCCCATTCGAGACCAAGCGCAGTAAGTGATTTGCCAGAAATATTCTTGCCGGTTTCCCATTCCAGTACCAAATTGTTCTGCAGGTCTGCAAGGTCGCGACTAGCGATTGCATCGCGAAACTGTTCTTCCAACATTCTTTCCAGTTCCCGTTTCACTTGCATATCGGGAGACGTTAGGGTTTTCATAGCACGCAGAATTGTTGATTCATCGGACACAAGCCGAAGCTCTGCACGCAGATGCCCCTTAATCTGAATATTGTCTTTTGTGGTCGCAACGACAAGATTATTGACGTCTTGTGCGCTTGAGATAGCACGAATTTTTTGAAGAAATGGCACTGCAAAGAGAATCTTATTTCCCAAGTTCACTTCGTCATCAATGACCCATATTTTTTCATACGTCCTCGTGCCAATAGCGCTGTTATTGATAAAACAGAACCCCGCAAGAGGGATTGAAATGAAAAGAGGCCACGTCGCCAAGGACCAGAAGCCGCAAAATTGCGTAAACCAACCCCCGCCGAAGGCTGCGACTTTCACGTCTTTCACACCCGGTAGAAAAGAACCACCGAGAAATATCCATGCCAACGATAGCGCAAAACCTCCGATTATTCCAAGCTCGACAACACTTGGATTCCCGTAGATCACGCCAATAACAAACCCCCCAATGGCCATGAGCATCAGTATGCTCATGCGCGTTTTCGGATACATCACAACAAGACGACCTAGCAGCCTGTTCATAAATCATTCCCCTCAAAATATGCCTAGCGAATTGTGAATGAGCCGCACGGCTCTTTCGAAACTAATCAAACCGGAACGCTCAAAAGAGTAGTCTTTTGTCGCAAAAAGTCAAGCACAGCGCATTCCACACTTGCAACACAGCTCCAAGGATTATCCTTGGTTTTGTTCGTTCTCTTACCGGATTTCGATTCCTTCTTTTCGAATTGCGGTTCCGATACTGCTATAACGATCTTCTAAATCTTCTGGACGCATGGCAACCGGAGAAAATGCAGGGTCTATGGGTGATGCAATAAGAGACAAACGAACTGTTTCATCTATTGGGTCTTTCCCAAATGCAGGACCAACAACAGCAACATCAATATCACTCCATTCATGAGCCGTACCACG
>DATDYZ010000022.1:0-12648 GCA_035288905.1 Candidatus Anderseniibacteriota bacterium
CTCAAATTTTCTCGCAGTTTTGGCGGAATAACCGTAGGGAGAATTTTCACAAAATCATCATCTTTCTCAATCCCCCGCACATGGTATCCGGATACAATGAGTCCTTGTGTGAGTGTACCAAGACCAGGCCCAAGTTCCGTGATATTTTTTGGTCCGCCATTGAGTCCCATCAAAACGGCATCAATAACTTCTTCGCAAATAAGGAAATTTTGGCCAAGTGATTTTGCGGCTCGCAGTTTGTTCGAAGCGAGGAAGCTTTGTAAAACGTCTGGATTAACGAGTGGTTGGATCATAGGGATACGTAGCTCCCTTCTCCCCAATTGGGGAGAAGGCTAGGATGAGGGCAACCCACGACGCAACGACAGCCCTCACCCCTGTGTGCCTGTTGGCACACTAGCCCTCTCCCCCATATGGGTAGAGGGGAACTGACTAATACGTTTAATTTTGGGGAGAGCATATAGTAGCAGGTACATTTTTTACCCCATGCCCTTCAAACACACAAGTAATGGTTTCCCCAGAAATTCCAATAATGACTCCTCGTCCAAAAGTTGGATGCGTAACATAGGAACCAGATGTTGGCTGAACTAGTGTTGGTTCATCAAGAAGAAAATCGGTAATATCACTCGACTCGGAGTAGTGGGTATCAAATGTGTTCTCTTTATACGATGAAGTACTTGCAGGAAGTTGTTCGAGAAATCGTGAAGGTGATTGCGCCTTCATTTCCCCTCCACGGAACCGATATGCAGCATGCGTAATGGTAAGTTTTTCTCGTGCGCGAGTTATGCCAACATACATAAGTCGTCTTTCTTCCTCCAGGTTTGCAGACGAAGAAAAGCTATTTTCGTGAGGTAAAAGGCCTTCTTCGCACCCGATAATAAACACCACAGGAAATTCTAAACCCTTGGAAGCGTGGAGTGTCATGCAGGTAACCCGACTATCTTCCTTGCCCTGCGTATCAATGTCAGAAAGCAGCGCAGTATCTTCTAAAAATGCTTCCGTTGTTGTATATGCAGCAGCCACGTTAAATAGTTCGTTTATATTTTCTGTTCGTTCTTTTCCATCCGGTATGTTTTCCAGTGACGCCAAATATCCTGTTTTAGTAACAAGAAATCGAAGTAAATCAGACACTCTCTCATGCGTCTCTTGCTTTGCTTGCCTAAACGCACTAAAAATTGCTCGAAGATCTGCGCGATCGGCAGTTGTAGATAAATACTGACCTAATGATACTCCCTGCTCCCGTGCTGCCCTGTCCCATCTATCAATCGTTTTCGGCCCTACTCGCGCAAGGAGTGCATCTGCTATCCGTTCAAAGTGAATTCGCGAAGATGGTGAGAGGTAAAACGATAATATTGCTAAAGCATCCTTAATTTCTTTGCGGTCGTAGAATCGAAAGCCTCCAACGATGGTGTATGGCATGCGGTGCATGAGGAATTGTTCTTCCATGAGGCGGGATTGTGCGTTTGTTCTATACAGTACTGCGCAATTGGAAAGGCTTCCCCTGTTTCGTACGTGTTCTCTAATTTGACTACACACCCATTCTGCCTCGCCTCTATCTGAAGGTAATTGGGTAGTGACAACGTCGCTTCCGGTAGTCTGCGTCGTCCAAAGTGTCTTGTGTTTCTGACTGACATTTTGGGCAATAACATTGTTTGCAACCTCGAGAATATTAGGAGTGGAGCGATAATTTTGAGTTAAAAGAATAGTTGTGCATCCTGGGTGACGTTGTTCGAATTGGAGTATGTGGTCTACATTTGCTCCTCTCCAGGAGTAAATGGATTGGTAATCGTCGCCCACTACACAAAGGTTACGATCAGGTCCGAGCAAGTGTGCGATAATCTCATCTTGCATGGGGTTGGTGTCTTGGTACTCATCTACTGAGATAAAACGCCAACGAGACTGGTAGAGTGCCCGTACGGATTCATGGGAGCGTAGAATGCGCAGCGGAATACGTAATAGGTCATCAAAGTCGTACGCATTGTGCTCCGCGAGCATTTTTTCGTACACAGGTAGTATGACGGAAAGTACTTCTTCTGCAGGACTTTGGGCATTGGTTAGTACGGGAATGTCTACATGTTCATGCTTAATACGCGATATCATATTTTTGACGGAATTGGGGCTCCATTCCTTGAGTGAGTAATTTGCGTCTTTGAGTGCTTTTCGAACAAGCTTCTCGGAGTCTTTGGAGTCTAGTATAGAAAAACCGCGGCTTCTGGTATGAAAATTTGCCTGTTCTCGAAGGATTTTTACACCCATACTATGGAATGTACTTACCGCTTGAGGGCTTATATGGGAAGATCTGAGAAGTTGGCTAATTCGATGCTTCATTTCGGCAGCAGCTTTATTGGTAAAGGTAACGGCCAATATTTGGTCTGGGGCTGCAATGCGCTGCTCGACAAGATGGGCGATTCTATGGGTTAAAGCCCTTGTTTTGCCCGACCCTGCCCCTGCAAGCACTAGTACAGGGCCATAGGTAGCAAGGACTACTTTCTGCTGTTCTTCATTGAGACCGGTGAGCGCATGAGACATAGATGCAATTGTACCCCATAAATGTCAAGCTTGACTAGTGCTGCCAGTAGCCTACAATTCCTATCCATGTGTCAGTGTAATCTGACAAAGCTCATATAAACATGCAACACAAACCTTAAGCCTCTAAACAAGGAGTAAGGTATTTTACAAAAGCGACAACTAAGAAAAAAGACTGCAGTTCACGTAGTATTTTTTGGTCTTATGGCCGCTATCGCCGTTCAAGGGCGTGTAGCGAGCTCTACCCACCAGACTTCCTTGTTGCATGCATATGTAGCTGGTGAGGAGATATCTGAAGGCCCTCTCGATCCGTCCGCATATGCTCAAACAACCGCTCCTGGTACGGGTGGAAGTCGTATTGCTATTGTTGATGCGAGCGATGCTAGTCTTATCACCTTTGATGATCCGGAAGTCCAATTTTCTCAGACGTTAGAAGGGAATGCTATCGTCGCTCCCCTGCAACCAGTATTAACTGATGGAAGTGAAGAAGAAAAGAAGAGTGGCGAAGTGATTGATACAAAATCAAAGCCATTTATATACACTGTAGAAGACGGAGATACGATTGCCGGGATTGCTTCAAAGTTTAGTATTTCAACAAACACGGTTCTTTGGACGAACGGTTTGAATGGAAATGATGTGATTAAAGTAGGAGATCATCTTACTATATTGCCTACAACCGGAGTGCTGCATAACGTAGCAAGCGGAGAGACGGTTCTTGAAATCGCTAGTGAATACAACGCAAAAGCATCCGAAATTATTGCGTATAACAACCTAGATGAAGATGCTACACTTTCTATTGGTCAGAAGCTTATTATTCCAGAAGGATATATTGCACCACGAGAAGCACCGCAGACAGTATCTCAAAGTACACGCATTGCTCGAGACGTGGATGAGGACGAACCTACCCCTCCTCCGCAGGGTTCTCCATCCGCAGGTAAAGGATTTACATGGCCTACAACAACAAAACATTTATCCCAATCATTTAGAGGCGGACATACGGGTATTGATATCGATAACCGCACAAGGCCAGCAGTCTTTGCTGCACAAGGCGGAACCGTTGAGTTTGCTGGTTGGCTTGGTGGGTACGGAAATTTAATTATTATGAATCATGGCGCTGGCCTTACAACATACTACGCACATTTGGATAAATTCTACGTAGCTCCTGGCACAACAGTAAACAAGGGCGCAGCCATTGGGAAGATGGGTTCAACGGGTCGATCAACAGGACCTCACCTACACTTTGAAGTTCGTCGAAACGGAAGGCCAATCAATCCAGTAGGAATGTATTAGTAACCGGCGTGGCTTCTGTGGTGGCGCTTTGGCCACATAAGAAGCGACAGTGAGGCTCCTAGAAGCCCTACATCGCGAATAACAATAGTATCTATGCCTTGGGTCACAAGAATTCCTACTAGATGACCTGCGGCAAGAAACGCAACAATTTTTGGCCACCATCGCATAATAAGCAGTGCGCCGATTACGGCGTCGAAGATACCATTTATTTTCAAGGCAAGTTCTCTGCTTAAACCAAGTGGTATATCTTGGGGTAAGTACCCAATCCAGGCATCCGGATGCCTGAGCATATCTACACCTATCCAGAGAAATACTGCGCCCAATCCAGCACTTAAAAATAAATGGGACCAATTGTAACGACCATAATTCATAGGAGCGGGTGAGGGGAATCGAACCCCTATCATCAGATTGGAAATCTGAAGTATTACCACTATACGACACCCGCGTATTCTTTTGGTCGGGGCGCTGGGAATCGAACCCAGTCAGTATGCTCCCAAAGCATATGTACTACCGGTATACGACGCCCCGTTATTTACAATACGATATATTATTTTACTGCTTCTTTCAACGTTTTGCCGGGGCGGAATTTGGCTACCCGAACGGTTGGGATCTGCATTGGTTTGTTTGGGTCTCTTGGGTTTACTCCTCTTCGACCTTTTCTCTCTCGGACTTCAAAAATGCCAAATCCAGAAAGGTTAATTTTTTCATCTTGCGATAGTTTATCAAGAATGGTTTCGAGAAATGAACTAATAACCATTTCTACATGTTTACGAGGCATTCTTGTTGCGTCTGCGACTTTATCGATAAGGCTTTGTTTATTAAGCATAGGTATTGTGGCTTTAGTGAGCGACATTAATCATTCTGCAGGATACGCCGGATTTGTGCAATGGTTATTGTTTTTCCTGTACTTGGATCTACTTCCAGAAAAAGTGCACCAATTTCCATTGGGCCGGTTTCAGGAGGCTCCATTTTTACACGCAGCTGTGTCAAAAATTGCCTGAGAGGCGCCTTTTTTTCCATGCCTAAAGATGAGTCAAACGCTCCGTTCATCCCAACGTCAGAAATATAGCCTGTTCCCTTTTGTAATATTTGGGCGTCAGCCGTTGGTACGTGCGTATGAGTACCCCATAATGCGGATATTCTTCCATCTGCATACCAGCCCATGCCACGCTTCTCGCTGGTTGTTTCTGCATGAAAATCGAGAAGCTTAATGTTACAGCGCTTCACTTCAGGAGTTTCAAGAATTTCATCTAGTACAAGGAATGGATTATTAGGTTGGTTCTTAAAAAAGACTTGTCCTTGTAGATTCATAATCGCAACCTCGTATGCTCCTAATTGCAGAACTCGATACCCTTTTCCGGGTACCCCGGCTGGATAATTAGCTGGCCGAACGATAGGGATAGCTGGGTTTGTTAAAATATCTATCCCAAGTGCATTATCCCATGCGTGGTCGCCCGTGGTAAACGCAAACGCATCCCATTTGAGAGCTTCTTTCATGGTGTCTGGAGAAATACCTTTTCCGTGAGCCATGTTCTCAATATTCACAATCACGGCATCTGGTGCATACTCTTCACGGAGAGATGGCAATATTTTCGTAATTGCCTTTCGCCCTAGTGTTCCAACAACGTCCCCGAATATTAAAAATTTCATAAAAATAAATGTTATACCACTGGAATAATACGCCAATTACCTTCTTCTTGCACAAGATGGCCGTACACTTCAAAGCCAGATGCGAGCTTGTGTCCTCCGCCACCCAAGCGTTTTGCAATTTTACTGACGTCTACTCCCTTGTTTGGCTCAGAACGAAGACTTCCTTTTATTTTTCCATATTCATATTCAACCAGGAGCATCGCAAACGTTGTTTCCGGGAGCGCATTGAGCATACTAACTACTCCGGATAGGTCATCAAGAGTGGCATTGCATTCCTCGAGGTCTTCTTTTGTAATAATTGATACTGCCGCTCCCGTTTTTTTACTGATAAGAATTCGTGACAGGGCACGGCCCCAAATTTGCAATCCAGACAGTTCTTTTTTCTGATACGTCTCATGAGCTATATGGGATAGTCTGGCGCCTTTTTGCATAAGATACGAAGAAATCTGAAGAATTTCTGGGGTAACGCTATCGTGCATGAAAGATCCGGTATCAGTGAAAATGCCCGTAAGTAAGCAGGTAGCGATATTTGGTGTTATTGCTATATCTAAGGCAAATAAGAGTGGAAATAAAATATGCGCAGTTGCAGCAGCCTCAGGAACAATAAGGTTAATAGCAGCTTGTTTTGTATTATCGTAATGGTGATCAATACTGATAACCCGAGGTTTTCCCGTAACTTCTTGCTCTAAGTGCGTTCGGTATAACTGCGTATAATCGAGCAAAATAACCGTGTCAAAGTCATCGATATTTGGCTTTGTTGTGGTAAGTTTTTCGAACCCAGGAATAAACTGGAAAAAGTCAGCAGCCGGATCTGGAATGTACACGGTTGCTGTTATTCCCTTCGACTCAAGCGCATGGAGTAGCCCGAGAGAAGATCCTAAAGCGTCACCATCCGGGTGCTCGTGTGTACCAATAAGCACTTTTTTTGCGGTTTTAATAGTGTCGGCAATTGCACGTACGGTTTCCTCGTAAGGCGCTAGTAATTTATATGCCGGATTCTGTTTTGATTTCATCGAGTTTTTTATTAATAGTATCTGCGTGCTCTCCTCCCGCGTCGTATCGAAAACGAATTCGAGGAAGTGGTCGAAATTCAAGAGAGCGGTTGAGCGATCCTTGAATATCATACATTTGTGTTTTGAGGCTCTCGAGAGTCTCATCTGCCTTCTCTTGGGGAATAACATACAACCAAATATCACTGAAGCGCAAATTTGGCGCAGTTTCTACCCGCGATATGGTAACTAAAACATCAGGTGACAAGTCGGCTTCTTTGAGTAGGATTTCTCCAACTGTTCGTTGGAGGTGTTTATTAATTTTAGCAATTCTATTGGACACAGGAGTTGTTCTATACTAGTACAGCATTGTTCCTTTTCGAACACGAGTCTCGCGAAGTATTTCAAGTACGTCCCCTTCTTTGATTTTATCTTTCCCTTCAATCGTCATACCAACCTGGTCGCCAACTTCTGCTTTCTGGAGTGGTCGTTTCTCTTTTTGGAGTTCAGCAATAACGCCAGAGCCAATAATTTCAGCTGCACTGTCTTTCTTCTTTTTATCTTTTCGTTTGATGACTATTTTTGCCATTGGCTCTACAATTCCCTCCGCAACTTCACCGCCGATAATTTTCTTTTTCGGAGTAGAGAAAAATACCTTGAGGACTTTTACTCTCCCAATATCTTCAGTAACAATGTCGATAGGCAGTCTATCTTCAATTTCTTTTCGAACATCTTCAGAGAGCTGATAAATAATGTTAAATATTCGAATAGGTACCTTTTCCTTATCTGCAAGCTTTTGAGACATTCCGGCTACGTTGACGGTAAATCCGTAGATAATAGCGCTACCTGCGCGCGCAGTAAGGACGTCTGAGTCTGAAACAGTTCCTACGTCCGCTCGCAGAATAGATAGGCGAACTTCCGGAGGGATCATAGCTGTTATGGTTTGTTCAAGTGCTTCGAGCGATCCTTTTGAGTCTGCCTTTAGAACAATTGCCAGTGTTTTTCGTTCATCATTATCATCTGATTTGGACATACGCTTTAAGGGCGCTCTGCGAGCAGCCGCCTTAAATACTGCTTCGCCGCGTGTTTCTACCACTTGTAAAATATCCCCTGCTTGTGGAATGTCTTTAAGTCCCACAATGCTAATAGGCATAGATGGTGTTGCTTTCTTGATTTGCTTGCCGTGAAAATCTTTAATGATTCGCACTTTTCCGGATGCCTTACCTGCTACCACATCATTGCCCACGAAAAGTGTTCCTGTATGAATAAGGACGGTGGCCACAGGGCCTAAGTTTTTATCCAGCTTGCTTTCGATAACTGTTCCAAGTGCTGGTCTGTCATGATCGGCTTGTATGTGATGCAGGTCTGCAGTTAATAAAATCATTTCTAAAAGGTTCTCTATGCCTTCTTTTTTTAGCGCAGATACTTCTACCATAACCGTCTTCCCACCCCATTCTTCTGGTTGCAGATCTATTTCCGATAGTTGTTTCTTTACGCGCTCAATGTTCGCATCTGGCTTATCTACCTTGTTAATTGCGACAACAATAGGCAATCCTTCTTTTTTTGCGTACGAAGCAGCATCTTTCGTCTGTGGGCGCACTCCATCGTCTGCTGCAACGACTAGCACTACGATATCCGCGAGGGATGCGCCTCTCTGGCGCATAAAATCAAATATTTCATGCCCTGGTGTATCAATAAACGTAACAGTTCGCCCTTTATGGTCTGCTTGGTAGCTCGAAATTGCTTGTGTGATGCCACCAGCCTCTCCCGCCACTACGTTCGCAGAACGGATAGTATCTAAAAGGGTCGTTTTTCCATGATCGACGTGTCCCATAATCGTAACCACAGGTGGCCGAGGCTTTTGTTTCTTTGGATCTTCTTTTTTAGAGATTTCGTTGAGTTTTTCTGCTGTTAATACGTCTTTTTCCAATTCTTCTACGCTTTCTATGGTTTTATATCCGAGTTCTTGAGCAATAATTGCAGCGGTATCGTAATCCAAATCATCGTTTAAATTGGCAAGTACGCCATTTTTTAAGAGTGTTGCTAATATGTTGCCTATTGGTAACTCTAGCTTTACTGCGAGGTCTTGCACCCTCACAATAGACGGTAAATCAATCGTTTTGCCCTTCAGTTGGGCTCTGCGCTCTTGTTCATTTAAATACCCTCGTACGCGAGCAATTTCAGATGGATCGAGGTTCTTTTGCCCTTCAGCAATACGAACTCCCACTTCTTTTAATATAAACATGAGCTTTCCTTCAGACAGCCGCAATTCTTGTAGAATCTCTACAATTTTTCGATTATTCTTGGATGGAAATCTTCGTTTCATCATGATTCCCAACTATACCGTATACAAAGCCAAAAGTCTAGGAAAAACGAAGCATCTCACTTCTATAGCTGCGTTAACCCTTCCAATCAGATTTTACCCTTCTTCTTGAGCAAGGCGTTAATTGTCTCAATGACTTCCTGGGGAGTGAAATTAGATTTTACGAGGAACTCATCAGCGCCGAGTTTTTTTCCTTCCTCGATCTCGTGTTCTTGACTAAGATTAGAGAAAATAATAACAGCCATGTTGTCGTACCGAGGATCAGCTTTTATTTTTTTCAGTACTTCAAATCCATTTATACCTGGCATGACAACATCCAGTAGTATGAGGTCGGGCACTTCGTTCTTAAGGTGTTCTAACGCTTGCACGCCATCTTTCGCAGTTGAGATGTCGTACCCTTCTTTATCTAGTCGCTTTTTCACAACAGACACAATAAACGTATCATCTTCAATGATGAGTATTTTTACATGAGCATGTTTCTTGTTTGGTGAATCGTCGAGAGAAGTTTCTTCTTTGTGAATGTATTTACGAACCTTGACGAGTATTTCATCAAGGCTGAAATCCGCTTTCACAATATAGTCTTTTGCGCCGAGTTCCAAGATACGTTTTAGCTCGATCGGCTGGCCCGAGTTGGAAATAATGATTATCGGTATAGTATTAAGAGTTTGATCTTTGTGAACTTCTTCAAGTACCTCATATCCATCTTTCTCCGGCATCACGATATCCAGAAGAACAAGGTCGGGTTTGCTACTGCGCATACTTTCGAGACCGCTTATTCCATTAAGCTCCCAAGAAGCTTCATATCCTTCAGTGTTCAGCTTATTTAAGAGGATGTCTCCTAAGATTTTCTCATCCTCGATAATTAGTATTTTCTTTTTGGTATTCATGTCTTATGTAGTTATAAATTTATTTAAGATTACTATAGTTCAGATTTAGAATCCACTGTGCTTGATGATGAAATAGCGTCAACATTTGCAAGCGGTAGGGTAAAATAGAATATGGACCCTTTATCAAGTATGCTTTTAAAGTTGATAGTGCCCCCATGCTTCTCAATGGCTTTTTTGGTGATAAAGAGGCCTAACCCGGAACCATCAGTTTGTACCCTCGTCGCATTGTCAGCTCGGAAATATTTATTGAAGATGCTTGATTGTTGTTGCTTAGGAATACCGATACCATCGTCTTGGATGGATACTTTCAGTATGTCTTGCTCACGCTCAGCTCGGAGAACCACATGACCGCCATCTTTTGTATATGTGATGGCGTTTTCGATGAGGTTTTGGATTACGCTGCGTATTTTTTCTTGGTCCGCATTAATATACGGTAATTGAGTTGGTGGTTTTTCAAATGAAAGATTCACATTCCGTTTATGGGCAAGACCCGTAAAATCCAAAATGACGCTATCAATGAGCTCTTCTATGTGGATGAGCTTAAAATGATATTGTACTTTACCCGATTCAATCCGGGTTACCGCGAGCATATCGTTTATGAGCGCAATCATGCGCTCATTGCTCTCATTACCTTTCATAATGAGGCCGCGCTGTTCTGTGGTGAGGTTGGCAGAATCTTCGTCGGTAAGGAGGGAAAAAATCCACTTAATAGCAGTGAGTGGGGTTCGTAGTTGATGGGCTGCAACGGAAATAAATTCTGTCTTTACCTTATCCAGCTCCGTAAGCCGTTCATTTGCAAACGTTAGTTCTTTTGTGCGCTCAATAATCTTTTGTTCAACGGTTTCCTTTTCAATGCGTAACTCCTCAAGAAGCGTTACGACCTTTTCATGAAGCAGTGCAAATTCTTTCGAGCTGAGGTCGAAAGAACGTTCCAGAAAATTGCGATCATTATCGTAATTCTCGTACGTATCACTCACTGTTTTTAACAAACCCTCCAGTTCCGGAGAAGATTGAAGATCAGCACTAAGCGTCTTTTTAAGCTGTCGTTTAAGAAGATGATGCATCTAGTTATACTTCTCGAAAGGTTGTAATAGTCATCGTCTGGTTATGAAGCTGACACTGGCGTTCTGTAGGGGTAGTGGGGCTGATTTCTCCGTAGGAGTAGAAGCCTACAATTGCTGCCTGCGCTCCTATTTTCTCCTGTACCGCCTCAATTTCATCTTCGATTCGGTCTTTGAGTACGAGCTTTCTGCCGATGCAGCTAATGAGAATAGCAAGTTCAGCCTGTTCTCCACCTAAAGATTCCGTACTCATGCTGGCAGCCCCTGAAGCACCATCAACAAGGCGATCAAAGTTTGCTTTCATGAGGCGCGCAACAACTCCCTCAGGCATATCACCTGCAAATGTAATAGATTGTGCTTCTTCATCTACTGCTAGAATGGTTCGTACTACTTCTACTTCTCCGCCTGCATCCGTGCGCATTTGTAGGCTGAGTGGAAAGAGAAGACCGCTCGCGGGGAGTTCATTTGCCATTTCCCCGAGGTATTCTTTGTAGAGTGTAAGTGCTGGCTTACTATCAAGCTCATAAAGAACATTTCCTTTTGCTTTCGTAATAGTTCGGGCAATACCGAAAGAGTCCCATCCCCCCAGAGAGCCGTACCCGATTTTGATACTTGATCCATAAAACCCTACACAAACAAGCTTTTTTGTTGTCGGCATAGCATCAAGTCCTACAAGCGTTTCCTTAAACCGTGAACCATCTCCTACTAATCCCCCAGTAACTGCAACGTTCTCTGGTAATTCAGCCAGAAGACCCTTCACGAGACTCGTTCCGTTTACAAGCAGACCGTCCGAAAAGATCATCGCATGAACCAAGTCTTTTTTAGGAAGGGCTGAACCCAGTTTCTTGCCTACAGCTTCGCTTTCTTCTGTTTGAGTAATGCTTTCTTCAACAAATTCCAGTGCAGTCTTTTCAAATGTAACTGCTGTTACCACTAAAGTATCATCAGAAACTTCGGTTCCAATGATTTCTCCTGCCGTAGAAGCGAATATAATCCTCGATGTTGGATACCATGACCGAATTTCATCAAACAAGGCTTTATCCTTAAGAGGAGCGTTTCCTCCGAACACTAATACAAGATTTGGTTGCTCGGTGAATGTGCCAGTTGATAGTGTTGACCACCCCTTTTCGGATGTCCATTTTTTTTGTTCTATTTTCATAAGTGAAGATTAATGTTATGAGGTAATAATTTTTTGTATACAACTATTGTACCAGATAAACAGGATGAGCTAGGCTATATAAACGGAAGCGTGGCTGAGTGGCCGAAAGCGCTAGTTTCGAAAACTAGTAAGCCTTTACCGGCTTCAGAGGTTCGAATCCTCTCGCTTCCGCACATTAGTAGAGTTCGCCCGCTAATACAGCGGCCGGTCGCCGAAGTGGCGACTGAATCCCTGCCTGCCGATTTGGCAGGTCACCCTCTCCGCATCAGTCTAATTATTTAGAATAAGGGCGAAAATCAAACCACTTTTTTAGCAATCAGTGAACGAAAAGCTACGAATACTAAGGTGGTTCCAATAATAACAAACATAGGAATATTCCATAAGGCTTGTATGGCGATCTCCATATCATTGTAAATATAGTATTTTGAGCCAAGAAACACAGTATTAAACCCAATCCGTGTCACTCGCAGTGTTTCTAGCATAAAAAAAATGCTTATGAAACCTGCTATGTTACCCATACTTTTTTTAAGAAATAAAATAGTCGCGAGACAGATAAGATTTAAGCCGGGAGATGACAGTAGTAAAAGCAGAGAAAACCCCTCTCGAAATATTTCCGGAGTAAATAAAAGAATTTGGGTTACTCCAAGTAGATAAGCAAAACTAATATAAATTTTCTCGTACAGTTTCATTCAGGTAGTATAGCACGTTTTTTTGGAGCCATTCCGTAGTACACTGTAATTAGAATCATGCTGACATTCACCAAAAT
>DATDYZ010000023.1:0-3523 GCA_035288905.1 Candidatus Anderseniibacteriota bacterium
AAAAAGCCGCTGATGTTTCCATCAACGGCGTTGAACACGATTTGCAGCATGGGCTGCCCTACCGACGCTTGAACGTTTCTTCGATCATCTCATCTTCTGAAGGCGAGACCATCGGCGTATCGTCAGTAAGCAAATTGAAGAAAAACTTCGCTTCATTTTGAGACGAGAATCCATACACTTCCCAACCCGCGATGATCTTGTCTCGAAACCATTCATCCTCCGAAAGGCTAAAGGCATTGCACACGACTCCCCTTAGAACGGAAATCGCAAGTTCATGAAGTCGTTCGTTTGTCATCATGGCAACTGTCCTTGTTCTATATAGTGCCTAGTAAATGTGCATCTTTCGACCGTTTTCGATTGTACTCCTATATTCTTAATTTGTCAAATCCTCTTGATGCCAGGAAACGCATCTTGCGTACCCTATCTTCTGCATGCTTCGGGTGAATTCTTTGCCACTGCACTATCGCTTTTTTTGCTCGAGCGTCCCATTCTTCTTTATCTGCCAATGTATCCATTACTTCATCACAGATTTCACTTGCAATGCCCGCTTCTCGTAATTTTGCCTCTATAAACCTGGGCCCGACTAGCTTGGTTCGAAATATACTCCCTGCTCTTTTTTGTGCGAACACGGCGTCATCTAATAATTTCTTTTCCACAAGCCAACTCATAGTTTCTTCGATATCTTCAATCGGTATCCCTTTATTTTTCAATTTCATCCGCATTTCCCGAATACTGTTGTCTCGCCTGGATAAAATATCGATTGCGATTTCTCTTGCAGTGGACTTCTTCATATATATAGTATATAGTACGTGTGCTGATTTAGTCCTTTTGCAAACTCACATTTTAAGAAAGAGAGTCCACAATGACTACCATGCTACGCACGGAAAATCTCAAAGAGAATATCGCCGCACACAGCCTTGGCAGACACCGCTTTTACCCCTGGGGTGAAAATGACGTGGTATATTGGTACCACGTTGTTGAACCAGAAATGGAACCAAACCGGGATCCGTTCTGGGGATACTGCCCAGAAGATGAATCCTGCTTCATCTCTCAAAATGTCACTCACGATTGTCGAGGACCCATTCTGCAAGTTGTGTATCATCGAATCTCGTTCAAATTGGGCCACCTTGCAGCTGTTGAATTCGTTCTTCGGCAAAACAGAAGTTTTCCGCACAGAAGATTTATTCGAACAATGTCTGCATTCTACAGTCAGGAAGCAAACTCACTGCGAGAAAGTGGAGCAAATGCAGACAGTCACGCGAAGGATATTTTCGCTACTGAATCATTCCTCAACAAACACAAAGGATAAACAACTCATGTTCAAGGAAACGAACACTTAAACTCCGTTAGCCCCCATAGGCCGACGGAGTATTTTTTTATTATGGAGAACTTATTTTTATGCTGTATACTTAATACATGGAAAAACCAATTCAAGACAAACTTACGAGCAGACTAAAAAATGTTCTCGCAACAGCATCAAAAACTTCTCAAGAACTCTCGCATAAGCATATCGGTACGGAACATCTCTTGTACGGAATGGTGCAGGAGTCTGGTTCTCTCGCATATAGCATCTTAAAAAAATTCGGGCTAACTCCAGAATTTGTTCGCGAATACCTTACTACCATGGAAACAGGAAACGGATGGAAAGAAGAACTCTCTGCCCATACCCGTGCGGCATTTGAAAAAGGTGCGCGTACTGCGTTCCAGTATCATCATCGCTATATAGGAACCGAACATATTCTATATGGAATATTAACTCTAAAAGACTCCGTTGCATGCAAAGTGCTCGAACAGTCCCCGGTAGACAGCAAGGCTCTTCTCCAGCAGGTACAAATAGTACTCAAAAGCACTTCTCACTTCCCCGACTTATCGAACCTCCTCGGTTCAAATCCAGGCATAAAACTCCAAAATGAAGAACCAAAACAAACACACAAACAAGATCACGGACCATCAATGATCCTTCCAGAATCGGTCGCAATGCCAGGCTCACATTCCGGAAACAAGAAACAAAAAACTCCTGCATTTGATTTCTTTACTCAAGACTTAACAGCGCAGGCTATGGCAAGCAAATTTGACCCCGTTATAGGCCGCGCAAAAGAAGTCGACCGCATGATGAGTATTTTAAACAGAAAAAATAAGAATAACCCTATTTTAATTGGGGACCCTGGCGTTGGGAAAACTGCGATTGTTATTGGACTTGCACAACGGATTGCCGCAGGGCAAGTTCCTGCAAAACTCCAAGGAAAACGGATTTTGTCGCTTGATATGGCTGGAATCCTTGCTGGTACAACGTTTCGCGGAGAATTTGAAGAACGCATAAAAGAACTGATGCATGAACTGGAAGAAAATAGAGATACTATTTTATTCATAGATGAAATTCATACCATCGTTGGTGCCGGATCTTCCGGAGGAAGTATGGACGCAGCAAATATGTTAAAACCAATTCTTGCACGAGGAGAAGTAAGCGTCATCGGAGCCACAACATTCGAAGAACACCGCAAACATATTGAAAAAGATGCGGCGCTAGAGCGCAGATTCCAACCAATTTACGTAAAAGAACCAACTCCAGAAGAAACACTTATTATTTTACAAGGCGCGCGTGAAGCATACGAAGCACATCATGGACTCACCGTTACTAATGAGGCAATTCAAGCTGCAGTTGATATGAGTATTCGATATATCCCTGACCGCTTCTTGCCAGATAAAGCGCTAGATCTTCTCGACGAAGCAGCCGCAACATTACAATTAAAAGTAGCGGGTACTGAAGAAGCACATAAAGCAAATACACTAAAAAATGAATTAGAAGGACTCCGCCAGAAAAAAGAAGCTGCTATTGAAGCAGAACACTACGAAGACGCACTTGCTGCAAAACATCAGGAAGATGTGCTCGGAGAAGAACTTGCCGCATATACACGTACGTTATCCGCAAAAGCTGACGCAAAACAACTCTCCATTCACGCGGAACACATTGCACAGGTCATTGCTGAAAATACCGGCATTCCTGCTGGCAACATTTTAAAAGAAGAATCAAAAAAGTTAGCAAATCTCGAAGATATTATGCATCGTTTTATCGTTGGCCAAGAGCAGGCTATTCACGCAGTGGCGCGCTATGTGCGTAGGTCCCGTGCGGGTATCGCAAGCCCGAACAGGCCGCTTGGGTCATTTATATTTTTAGGCCCTACAGGAGTTGGGAAAACAGAAACTGCCAAAGTACTTGCAAGGGAAGTTTTTGAAAATGAGGACGCGTTGATACGGGTTGATATGAGCGAATTTATGGAATCGCATTCTGTATCTCGCTTAATTGGCGCCCCGGCAGGATATGTAGGATACGAAGAGGGTGGAAAACTTACCGAGACAGTTCGAAGACAGCCCTACGCAGTCATATTATTTGATGAAATAGAAAAAGCTCATCGGGATGTTTGGAATATTCTCTTACAAATCCTTGATGAAGGCGAATTGACTGATTCTCACGGACGAAAAGTAAACTTCCGGAACACGATTATTATTATGACAAGCAATATCG
>DATDYZ010000024.1:0-3879 GCA_035288905.1 Candidatus Anderseniibacteriota bacterium
CTACAACACCCGATTGCGCTGCGTATTCGTGTAAGACGCGAATAGCATCCTGAGGCCGCTCTGTTTCTGGAAGAATAGTAGCCATCTGAACCTCAACGCCTGCAAGTGTCTGCAGTTGCTTCGTTTTTGCGTCGAGTGAACTGAAAAAATCTTGTCTATCTTTCAATGTTTGCGTATCTGCAGTAATGGTTTGTCGAATAGTGTTTACATCGTCCATCATCGGTTGCAATAGAGTAAACAGAGATACGATTGCAACAAGCACCGTTCCGGTAAGAAAAAGATACGGGGTATTTAATGATGTAGGATTATTTGCCATAGTGTTTCTTAGAGTGCTGTCTTTTTTAATGCGTCAACGTTAAATTCTAATGTCATGGAAAATGTGTACGTTAAGATGGCGGGTCCATCTCCTGTTTGTTGACTTTGCCGCTCAATTTCTTTTACTGATCCACGCTCAAATAACGATGGATGGTTTTTATCTTTCGTTAAACTAGCAAACACAAGTGCAACTTGATCGATATTTTGTGTTGCCCCTTCTAATTGAATAGTTGGACTCTGGCTCGCTCCAGAAAAGCTCGTCAGTATAGTATCCGCAGGTAATAACCGTTCCAGTTCTGCCAGTACTCTATCCCACCCTATATGAACATCAAGGAGCTGAGAAATTTCCACTAATCGTCTTTCAAATAATTCTACGCGAGTTGCTTCATCGCGAAGTTGGGAAAGTTTTTGGTTTACCGTACCGATTTCCGTTTTTATAGTATTACTCGTTGCTGTAAGTATTCGTGTATATACATATAATCCAATTCCCCAAATAAAAAAGATAGTTATTATCAAAATCGCAATAGAGTATAGCCTCACCCTGCGTTTGCGCGCAGTGATGATGTACTGTGTACCCGGTGCGAGATTAATACTTGGCATACTGAAGGAAAAAGTTAATAAAGAAAATATACCACAAAAACAAATTAAGGCACATGTGCAAAACTTCGCAGTGCCAATCCAACTGCTACACCAAACCTCGGACCGATCTTTTTTAACACACCTCCAACTTGTTCAGGATACGATAACCCTTTCCACGGGTCACCGATTGTTGTTTGCATGTCGAGCTCTTTCGACCAATGCTCAGGAAGCCCTAGTAAGTTTGATCCGCCACCGATGAGAATAGATTTTGAAATCTTTTTTCCTTCTTTTTTTTCATACAGCGTTACTAAATCTTTTGCCTTTTCCAGTTGCCGCTTTATTAATGATTCCAAATGCAACCGCACAGATGCGTCTTGCTCTGAAGATAGCCCGAACTTGTTTTTTATTGTTTCTGCTTCTTCTTCCGAAATACTCGTAGTCTCTGCAAGGCTCTTTTGAATATCGTATCCACCAAAATCTATTGCATGGGAAACTCGTGGAATCCCGCCATCTATAATATGGAATGCAGTTGTACGAAAACCAAAGTCAACAAGTAACGTAGGCTTTGAAGATAAGGCAAGCAATGAACGCGCAAGAGAAAACGTTTCTACTTCTAATGATAATAATGTTATTTGCAACTTTTCAAACACTGCAATATATCTTGCCACTACATCTTTTGGCGCAGCCGTAATAAATACAGAAACAGGTCCCTCTTCTGGTTCCGCCGCAGTGTTACCTTCTCGCTTCTTGGGTTTTTGTTTTTCTATAATATCTGTTGCCATATGAGCCTCACTCCCCACCCTGCTCCATCCTAATATCATTTCATCAATGTCTGCAGGTATTACATCACGCGCAGCAAAACGAACTGCATTTTCCATTTCACTTTCAGGAATATGTGGCAACATAAGAACAGTCGAAAATACTGCGCCACTTGGAAGTGCTGCTACTGCTAAATCGGATACGGTACCTGCGCGGTCTATCATTGACTTTAATACTTCTGCGGTGCGGTCAACCGCCTCCTGGCTTCCGTTTGGTGGATTCACCAATAGGTTGCGCATGTTTGATTCGGCATATGTCACAAGTTCAATTCTCTTTCGTCTATCAATAAGCTCAACAATCTTAGATGTTGATGTTCCAATATCTACGCCTACATATACCTTCGAGGGGCCAAACAGTGCCATACTTTAGGCAGAAATAGTGTTACTTGCGCATTGCATCCTGCAATTGTATCATACATTTATGACTACATATTATTTCATTTTAGCAATTTCAGTTGCAGTACTCGCATATGTACTTTTTGCATACAACTCACTGGTAAAACATCGCAACCAGGCGAATGAAGCTTGGAGCGATATCGACGTTCAACTCAAACGTCGACATAACCTTATCCCCAACCTCATAGAAACAGTAAAAGGATACGCAACACATGAAAAAAGCACGCTTGATTCCGTAACCCAAGCTCGCACGAATGCGTTAAGCGCAACATCACCCGCAGATCAAGCAAAAGCAGAAAATGCACTCTCCTCAACACTCAAAACATTATTCGCAGTTTCAGAACAATACCCAGATCTAAAAGCAAATACGAACTTTTTGGAATTGCAGCGTGAACTTTCTGACACGGAAAATAAAATACAAGCCTCTCGTCGGTTTTATAACGGAGTGGTACGCGACTACAATACTGCAATTGAAACCGTACCGAGCAATATAATCGCTTCTCTATTCTCGTTTACAAAACGTGATTTCTTCGAACTTGAAGACGAAGCAGAGCGAGCAGTACCGAAAATTTCTTTTGATAACAAGTAGCTGGCGTATTCCCCTCTACCCATATGGGGGAGAGGGGCTAGACCGCAGTCAGGGGTGAGGGCTGTCGTAAGCGTTGTGGGTTGCCCTCTCCCTAACCCTCTCCCCAATTGGGGAGAGGGGAGCTATCTCCCCTAACTATTCCATATGACTCTCTATTCCCAAATAACATCCAATAAACGAAAATCATTTTTCTTATTAATCTTTGTTGTTGTATTTGTTATAGGTGTTGTCGGCCTGTACTCCTATTCCGTACAAAAAGATTTTTCTCTTGCAGTTATCGCCGCTATTTTCGCAATCCCTTCCTCGCTGATTGGATATTACACTGGTGATAAAATTGCGCTTGCTGCCAATAGGGCGGTGAGCACATCAAAAGAACAAGCTCCGGAACTTCACCGTATTATAGAAAACCTTTCAATAACTGCAGGCGTTCCCATGCCTCGTATCTATATAATAGACTCCCCTGCACTTAATGCATTTGCCACAGGCAGAGACCCAGAGCACGCATCCATTGCAGTTACTACGGGGCTCATTGCAGCGCTCGATAAAACAGAGCTAGAAGGCGTACTTGCCCACGAATTATCTCATATTCAAAACTATGATATTCGTTTTGCTATGCTTGTTGCTATCTTTATAGGGTTCATCGTTATTGTTTCCGATATGGTAACAAGGTCAATGTTTTTTCATGGAGGTCGCCGCAGCAATAAAAATAACAGCCAAGCAGGTGCAGTAATGGCAATTGTGAGTATAGTCCTGCTTATTATATCGCCACTTATTGCAAAAATTATTCAACTGGCTATATCTCGCCAAAGAGAATTTTTAGCAGATTCATCTGGAGCACTCCTCACCCGCTACCCTGAAGGACTAGCATCGGCACTTGAAAAAATTGCACATGGTAAACCACTAGAAACGGCCAGCAACGCCACTGCGCATTTATTTATCGCAAATCCATTCAATGCGAAAACAATCATGAGTTGGTTTTCTACTCACCCGCCGATTGAAGAGAGAGTGAAGCGGTTGCGGCAAGCGTAGATTTGTAGAGTCATAGTTCCCCTCTCCCCAATTGGGGAGAGGGCTCCTCGCCCGAAGGCGGGAGGGTGAGGGCTAGTTATGCCGCTTGAGCTGCCCTTATACCCCACTTCGCTCCGCCAACTGCCTGAGCTACGCGGGGTTGTTTTGCAAAGG
>DATDYZ010000025.1:0-4864 GCA_035288905.1 Candidatus Anderseniibacteriota bacterium
AGCAGCGACACGAAAAATAGATACCCTAAAAATACTGCTTATGGTTCTTTGGGAAACTCACTCAATCGATGATAAAAAATATATTGCGCTCTCCGTACAAGTCAACCAAATTGGTAGCATGCTTGGTGGATGGAACGGACAAATTACAAAAAATCTAGAAAAAAACTCTCCCACTACAAGAGCGGGAGAGAAATGAAGAGAGTTGCACGCAAGAGCGACGGAGCGTTGGCATCAAACTCACTGTCGAGATAGTTGAAGTTAGCCTGCCAGTGACCGTCATTGAAGTAGAGGTAGCGGACATACAGATTGTCGTCAGAGTTGCGATGTATACAAAGCGCCTTCTAGACCCACTGCCACGCGAATACTCGCATTCGGCTGTATCGAATTTGGTATCTACAAATACCCTAGCGCTCTGTACCAAGTATCTTCCTTTTTTTTGTGAAGTTTCTACATACACCACGCTACCCAAAGCCTTGACCGTGAATATTCTGGATGTATGGATACTTAGGTTCGGCAGCAGGAAGCCGTAACCGCCCGCGTATTCGCCTACTACCTTTTTTAGTATAACTAAAATTTTGGAATAAAAAAATGCCTCACGTATAAATACGCGAGGCAAAGGGCAAAGTAACAAAGTTCAATAGATCTAAGATACTAAGACCAAAGGACTAAATTGCGAGGACGAACACGACCACACGGCCGAGATTCCACCGATCATCAGGCGTAGCATAACCAGCAACCAGCCACTGCTTACCATCAACATGCCGATGCAGCCCGAAGACGCTCGGATTGCCGTCAGAGTCCATGATTTGCTCCATAACAAGCCAGAAACAATCTCCGTTTGCCTGATCCTTCAGCTGACGGCGAAGATGCGGACCCACTTCTGCCGGACAAAGTTGCCCGCCGAACCGTGAAATTGCTTCCTTGAGCTGGGTTGTTGTCGGCACCTCGGTGAAACCGAGATCGCGAACCGTACAACGCGCAAGCTTCAATAGCTTTTTCTCGGGAAGAACAGTAAAAGCATCTTGCTTTATCATGTCCTTCCCCCAGTCACCAACGAACAACCCTTCGCTTTCGAGGGTTGGGACCAGCTGTTCTTTCGGAACTCCGCCGATCTCTACCATCGTCCAGACAGGGAAGAAAATTCTTTCGGTAGTGAGCCGAATATTCCCTTGGAGAATTCCGAGGGCGTTCTCGATTCCGCCCAATTTGTTAATCAGCGCTTCCGTTTGTCCGAGAGTCCAGTTACCGTATTTCATAACAATCTCCAAATCTTGAGCTACAAGCTCTTGATAACGGCCCTGCCCGGTGCCATGGGTCTTCACAACGCTACTTAGATTGTAAAGAACAGTAAAATCAATATACTCCTACTATGGTATTCTGTCAATACCCCTGTGCTGAGTAGAGCCATAAAATGGGGGAAATCGCGGAAAAAACCAATGAAAGTTGGTGAGTTGATATTTTGCGTTAAAACTGTATACTTCTATATATAAGTAGCCGAATACTTCCTGAAAGGGTTGGTGATCGCAAGATCTAGGCTGCTTTTTTAGTTGTTACGCTTCTTTAATCACTCCGCGCTGTAATGCTTTTTTATACAAAGGCTTCATTACTTTATCACCCTCAATTCCGTCACGAATAAACCCAGCGATAGCATCAGCCAAACGGATAAACCTTGCATGGTTAGATTATACCTCACTTCGCTCAAGGCCTTCGTGGGGCGCAGCAAGCCAGGAATGACAATTACGTATTTACTATATACAGACCTCCTCCGTATATCTTCAACCACTTTCGATGAGCCATATAATGTGGATCTAGCGTTCGCACAATATTCCAAAATGCTTTTGAGTGGTTCGCCTGCACCAGATGCGCCACCTCATGAGCCACCACATACCAAGCAACTTCTTCTGGTGCTAATGCCAATTTCCAATTAAACGTAAGCGCTTTTGCTTTTGTATTACAGCTTCCCCATTGCGTTTTCATATGAATAACCCGAATAGCTGCAATAGGTACACCAAGTAATTCTGCATATTCGTTCGATTGCCCTACGCAATATGCAAGCGCTTCTTTTTTATACCAAGTTTCGAGTGCATGTAGCGCACTGCTTTTGTCTTTTGCGCGCACAGCAAGCAAAGACCCTTGTACTCGAACGGTTGCTCGTTTTGTGTCAGCAAGATACACAAGCGATAGTTGTAAAAAATCCCCAAAGCAGGGAACTAGTGCCCCGTCTGCAAATACAACAGGTTTTTGTATAGCATTACGTTTATTTTGATTTAGAAGTGCATGTTCAATCCACTCCTGTCTGCTTGTTATAAACGCAGCGCCTGCGCGCTCACTCACAAAGCGCGGCAACACAAGTTCAACTACACCTACTTCGCGAATACGAATAGACATTCGTTTTGCACGCTTGCTGCGCCTTATTACTACGGTATATACTTCTTCCATGTTTTCATTCTGGCAAAAAAAATCAACTAATCAAAACGACGGGGCAAGTAGCCTTACTTGGGAAGAGGGCGCAACCAAGGCGTTAGCACAGGCAGTTGGGCAAGCTCCCGTACCTGGAATCATGAAACAGCGCGTAAAACGAGAGTTAGAACAGGCGGCTGAGGAATACGCACGCAAGGCAGGAAAAACAACAGTAAGTGCAGAGGATTTAATGCAAGGAATTATGTCTCGCTTGCCAGAAGGCATGCGCGCAAAGGTAGAGGATGCTGCCAAACAAGGCCCCGCAGGACTTAAAAAGCTGCAAAACGAGCTGAAGTAGTAGAAAGAGAGCTCCCTTCTCCCCAATTGGGGAGAAGGTGACATGAGCGAAGCGAATGACGGATGAGGGCAGACCATACAGCATGCCGCCTAACCAGCCCTCTCCCTCCCGCCTTCGGCGAGGAGCCCTCTCCCCAATTGGGGAGAGGGGAACCTGTATTTTATTCCCCTCTTTCTTTCTGTATCTGCTCGTAAATCTTTTCTGCTCTCAGAAAGTCCGCTGGTTCATCTAAGTCTGTGCTCGTCCTTGGGTCGAGCACAAAGCCGTGCAAGTTTTCACCCCAAACATTCTCGAGTTCAAGCGCCTCTGGGCGCAGTACAAACTTTCTTCTGGTGATATCTACCTGGCCATCCTGGAAAAACACTGGGAACATCTGCTGAATTTTTTGCCGTGGCTGGTCTGGCCCGTGCGTTTGTCGAAATTCGTTGTCGAATATCGGCACCAGCTTTCCCGATGACCCAACTTCTGGCGATCCTTGTAGTTGCCACATTTTGTACGGATGAAGTGGGGACGGCACAACACTTTTCAGTCCATCCGCACCTGAACTCTTTATGTGTTCAACCATACGATCGATGTCGGACGCGAATCGAAGCGGGCTGGTTGGCCGTAAATTCACTAAAAACTCTGGCGTCCATCCGTGTACCTCCTCCATCCATTTCACCGCATGCTGATAAAATCCCGCATCCCCACTACCAGGCTGCGCATATTCTGTTGGCCGCGGAGCTACTAACGCCCCAAGTTTTTCTGCCTCTTCTTTTATTTTTTCGTCTTCTGTTGAAACGATAACGGCGTCTATTGAACTGGCAGAAAACGCCACTTCTATCGCCCATTCCAGCAACGTTTTTCCGCCCAATGTTTGCAGATTTTTATACGGAATACTTTGCTGCCCACCGCGCGCTGGAATAATGGCTACAACGTTGACTGGGGTTCGCTTAGGATTTTGTTGATTGCTTTGCATACGCCCATGATACACTAAAACCATGCTTCATGGTCAATACGATCAACTCCATACCTATAACACGTTGCTTACGCACCCAATTTGGAACATGGCGTTTACGTGGATTAAGAGCAACGCAAACAGCCTGCAGGACGGCGAGCATGCCATACAAAACAGGGATATATATGCGAATATCCAGACTTCAAAAACCATGCAAATACCAGACGGATTCTACGAAAAACATGAAGAATATATTGACATTCACTTCTGTTTGAGCGGTGGAGAGACCATTGCATATAGCCCAATAGGAGACTTGGTAGAAAAAGAGCTTAATAAAGAAAAGGACTATCAACTATTTTTTCCAACAGAAAAGTATAACTTATGCACACTATACTCCGGTTCTTTTGCAATATTCCTCCCGAAAGAACTGCATATGCCAAAAATTCAAGATGGCATACATCAAGAGGTAAAAAAAGTTGTAATCAAGATAAAAGCGAGCATGCTTGCAGTATGAATAACTTACTAGGAAACACGAGCTTAGAAGTATCAAGAATCGGCTTAGGGACAGTTGAGATAGGGCTTGCATACGGACTGGGAAATACAGGCTTACCGAGCGAGCAAGAAGCTATAACGCTTCTGAAAACTGCCGTCGATATGGGTATAACGTATTTCGATACAGCACGTGGTTATGGGCTGGCTGAAGAGCGAATTGGAAAGTCTGGAATCGGGAAAAATCCATCCGTTGTTATCGGCACAAAATTCGGACAGTTCTTAAAACAAGAACGAGATTTACACGGAAAAGAACTTGAAAAAAGAATCCGGGAAGACATCGATTTGAGCAGAAAAAACTTGCATCAAGAAACACTTAAGCTCGTTCAGTTTCATAACGAGTTGGAAGACTTTACTGATTTTTCTGAAATACTAGAAATCGCAGAAAAATTAAAAAACGAACAAAAAGTTTTGCATGTGGGCGTTGCCGTTCGCGGAGAAGCAGCCGCGCTCGCCGCGATAGAAACTGACTTTTTTGAGACAATACAACTAGCGTACAACATAGTTGATCAACGAATGACAGAAAAAGTGCTCAAAATTGCGCAAGAAAAAAACATCGGCATTATCAACCGATCAGTCTTATTAAAAGGCGCTCTTACCCCGGCTAGGGCTAAACTCCC
>DATDYZ010000026.1:0-3186 GCA_035288905.1 Candidatus Anderseniibacteriota bacterium
GATGAGCAAAAGTGATAGCGAAAAAAGCTATATCGCGCTTACTGATACACCAGATATTATTCGACAAAAAATTGCGAGCGCAGTCACAGATACAGAAGCCGTGTTCTCATTCAAAAAAAGCGGTCCTGCAGTTAAAAATCTTCTCAATATTTATAAAGCATTCAGGGGCACTGATGAACAAACCATAGAACAAAAATTTGCAGAAAAAAACTATAAAGAATTTAAAGAAACGCTCGCGGAAGCCATTGTTACAGGGCTCAAAGACTTTCAAGAGAAGTACAATGAAGTATGCAAAGACGATGTAGAACTACGGTTCACCCTTGGCCGCGGCATGCACCGCGCGCAAGGCGTTGCAAATGCAACGTTGCACCGGGTCAAAGAAGCAATGGGGTTATTATAACGTTTTATACGTATACGATCGAAGCAGAAAAAGGGACAACACAACTCACCGATGCGTTTCAGGAATTAGTAGCGTAGTTCCCTAAGGACAAACCGGCAAAATACTCAATATCCGCAAGTTATTAAGCGCAGATGACGTCATCTCTTTTTCCGCTTTCAGTACTTCCAACCTTGCTACTCTTTCATTATATTGCCTGAACAGTTCATCGGCGTTTTCACCTCCTGCTTGGGTATCTATAATGACAAGCCATAGAGCAGCAATTCTCTCTTCAGTAGAAATTATAAGGAACTTCGTCTGGTCGAGCTTTGTAGCAAGTGCGCTGATTTTTTCCGGTGTTGCCGTATCTTTTTGTGCCTGACTAGCACATTTACCAGCCAGAATTGGTATATAAGCCCCCGTTGTTAAATTCTTTCCATACATCCCTACAAGCACTAGTCCAAGAGCAATAATAATCGCCCCGCCAAGAAACATAAGATTTCTATTCATTGGTTGAGACTTATTTGCCATACTCGTAAGTTATAAAATTAAAATGTTATATTCAGTATACCACAAAGCTAATGCAGCTATTTACTAACGGTATGTCCGCCAAACTGATTCCGCAATGCTGATACAATTTGCCCGGTGTAACTTGGATTTTCTGTTGAATCAACACGAAACTGCAATGCGCCTTCTATAATAGGAACCGGAATACCAAGTTCTTGCGCGGCTTCTACCGTCCATTTCCCTTCGCCACTATGAGAAACCACGCCCGTAATATCATGCAAGGCTGTACCATGCTTGGCATACGCTTCTTTCAGCCAGTGAATCAACCGGGACTCAATAACACTTCCGTTATTGTACAAGTGCGCAATACGTTCCAAATCTAGTTCCGCTTTGCCCGCCGACTTGTCCGCCGTAGCTTTAGCGAAGGTGGAAGCCTTGGCGAAGGAGGGCCATTCCTTCAACACGCTAAATCCTTCCGCAATCGCCTGCATCATGCCATATTCAATTCCGTTATGTACCATTTTTACAAAATGCCCCGCGCCTAGCTCTCCCATATAGTCATATCCACCTGCAACGGCAAGATCAGAAAACAAACCAATATATTCTTTATATATATTTTTATCTCCACCAATCATCAAGCATGCCCCTGCGCGCGCACCACTGGGCCCGCCACTTACACCAACATCCATATAGTTAATGCCCAGCTTTTTTAGTTCTTCGCCCCGCCGTATAGAATCTTTGTAAAAAGAATTTCCGCCGTCTATAACCGTATCGCCTGGTTGTAAGTGTGGAGTCAGTTCTTCAAGGACAGAATCAACAACACCATGCGGAACCATTAACCAGATAATACGTGTTAAGGGTGCCTGCCGGCCGTAGCCCTTTGGGCGAAGGTCGGAGGGCTGGTTAGGCGCAATAACCCCTGCAATCACACTTACCACCTTAGCCCCCTTTTCTTCCACCTTTTTCCTTGCTGTTTCATCCACGTCATATGCCATGACTTCCCAACCATGATCAAGCAAACGCTCGACCATATTGAGCCCCATCTTGCCTAGGCCAATGTAGGAGACATGCTTCGCTGGAAGCGAGGTAGCATCTAAAGAAATACGAGGCTCTGAATTTTTCTGATAAGAAATTAATGGAACTACGTTACTCTCCCATGCACGAATAATTGGATCAATAAACTTCCAGCTCGCAGTGATCTCCTCTGTGGAAACAAACGATGTTTGATTTCCCTCTATCACATCGAGTAGTAGTTTCGCATATGCATCTAGAAATTCACCCCCAGCAAAAGATTTCTCATAATCAAACGAAAAATCTTTTTCTTCGATACTCATTTCCGATCCTGGTTTTTTCGCCCAGAAAGACATGGTAATTCCTTCATGCGGCTGCACCTCGTATCGCAATATATTTGTAAAATGCTGTGGAGGTTTACCCTGAGCCGCGTCGAAGGGGCATAAACATGGCGTATGATGACGAAATTCAACAACAACTTCTACTTTTGATTGAGATAACGCTTTTCCACTTTCTAATACAATAGGAACGCCTCTCCACTGAGGAAGATTCAGACGAGACTCTATACGGAAAAATGTTTCCGTTTGGGAACCGCCTTGCACACCATCTTCTTCTAAATATCCGTCATATTGTCCACGGAGAGTAGAACGAGCAATATCTTGAACATCCATCGCCTCTAACGAATCCAGAACTGCAGCTCTTGCATTTCGGATAGAATGCGCATCAAATGCTCCCGGATTCTCCATAGTAAACAAGGCGAGTAGTTGCAGCATATGATTTTGCCCCACATCGCGAAGATGACCCACCCCATCATAAAACGCGCCTCGCCCTGCAATATCAAGCTTTTCGTGTAAACGTATATGAATACTTGCAACAGAACGAGCATTCCATGCCGGCTGCAGAAATACGTTGGAAAATCGAAATGCCAAAATATTCTGCACCGTATCTTTCCCTAAATAGTGGTCTATTCGGTATATTTGTTCTTCTCTAAAAAGCTTCCCGAGTAACGTATCGAGCGCTTCTGCTGTTTCTAAATCTTTTCCAAAAGGTTTTTCTACGATTACTCGCGTCCATCCCTCATCTGGACCACAAGAATCAGTAAGCCCAGACTCTGCCAAATTATTCAAAATTCCCTCATAGTGTTCAGGTGCAACCGCAAGGTGAAAGAGCTTATTCGCGCACGTTTTCCATTCATTATCTTGTTTCCCAAGAAGCTGCGCCAAACTTTCATATGCCGCGGGGTCTGTGAAATCCCCTGCGCGATACGAAAACATGGCGACGAACGCGTCGAC
>DATDYZ010000027.1:0-31142 GCA_035288905.1 Candidatus Anderseniibacteriota bacterium
CGGAGTATTTGCATGCGTGCGGTATACGAATTGTGAGGTTTACGAATGATGAGGTGATGAAAAATATTAATGGAGTAGTGCAGAGCATTGCATCGATGTTGCCCTCACCCTAACCCTCTCCCCAATTGGGGAGAGGGGAACGCTGCATTCTTTATACTCGCCTTATCCCAATCATCACCGTCGCCCCACCAATCTGCACTTCTTCGCTCGCATCCGGATTTTCTATTGCATCAACTAATTGATCTGTTTGTAATGCTTCACAAATTATTGCTTTGTGCTTTTCTAATACTTCCGTAATTTCCGCTCTATCGGTTTGCACGCTTACTGTAATTCGGTCATCCAGCGCATATCCTGCTTGTTTGCGAAGTGATTGACCGTACCGAATAATGTCGCGCGCTATTCCTTCTTGTTTTAATTCTGGAGTTATTTCCGTATTCAGCGCTAATACTTCCCCAACTATAACTTCGTTCACATTCACTTCTTCACAAATCATTGCAATGTCTTCGCTAGTAAAATCTGTATTTGTGACGGTAAACGATTGCAATTTTTGACGTACTTTTATTTTTGCCTCTGCACGAAGAGAAAGCCCGGCAGATACCGCATCTCGGACGGCTTGCATATGTATCAGAATATCTTGATCAAATGACTGTGGCTTTGGAAAACCTGTAAGATGCACCGATTCTTCCCCACTCAAATTTCTGTACATTTCTTCCGATATAAACGGCATAAATGGCGCAAGAAGTTTACTTACGGTGAGCAAAACGCTGTAAAGCGTTCCAAACATTTCGTCGCGCTCTGTATTGTTTTCAGGATGTTGTAAACGGCCCCGAGAGCGACGCACATACCAATTACTTAAGTCGTCAACGTATTCGATAAATAAACGCGAAGCGGTGTCTATACGGTATGCATCTGTTTGCAACGTTACTTCTGATACCAATTGATTAGTGCGAGATACTATCCAGCGGTCGAGCGAATTGGTCGAATTCGCAACACTCCCACCTCCCCTAACCCCTCCTTCGTAAGGAGGGGAAAACGCGTGCACCTTTGCATACCTTGTAAACATGCTGTACACATTCCAAAGTGTCATATATACACTGCGCTGGATTTGTCGCATGTCTTTTTCTGAAAACTTATACGGCTCGCCCAGTGTACTGCTCGAAAGCAAATAGAAACGCAACACATCTGCACCATACGACGCAAGCACTGGTTCTAATTCTGGATAATTTTTCAGTTTTTTGGAAAGCTTTTTGCCATCTTCTGCAAATATAAGGCCGGATGCAATGACGTTCAAAAACGCTGGTTTCTCTTTCAATGCAGTTGCAAGTACGTGCAATACATAAAACCATGCACGAGTCATTTCAATACTTTCTGCAATAAAATCTGCAGGAAACGATTTTTGACCACTTGCATATGGCATACTTCCCGAATCAAACCAAACGTCCAAGACCTCGGGAACTCTGTGAAGAGTTCCCGCCCCGCGAAGCCCTTGGGGCGAAGTGGGGCAGGACTTACATTTCCATGTAATCCTATCCACATATGGCCGATGAATGTCTTCTACTTGTTCATCACTTGCGCCAGATAATTTCTGAAGTTCTGCGATACTTCCCACACACACCCGCTCTTCACAACCATCACATTCCCATATCGGCATCGGCACACTCCAAAAACGATTTCGCGAAATGGCCCAATCGGGTGCAGATTCTATACCCTTTGCAAATCGCCCTTCCTTTACATGTTCTGGCACCCAATGAATTTGTTCGTTCTGTTGTAACATCGCATTTTTTAGGGCAGAAATTTTTACAAACCAAGAATCAAGAGCGTAGTAAATGAGCGGTGTATCGCATCTCCAACAAAACGGATAGCTGTGAGAAATAAGCTCGCGCTTAAACAACAACCCACGCGTATCCAAATCTTTCATAATATCTTTTTGTGCTTCAAAAATATTTCTGCCAGCAAACAGTGGAACATCTTGCATGAAATTCCCAATTGTATCTACCGTACGAAGAATTGGTAACCCCGTCTTTTTACCTACTTCATGATCTTCTTCCCCAAAAGCCGGTGCCATATGTACCAGCCCTGTACCGTCTGTTGCCGTTACGTGGTCACTTGGAACAAGTCGAAAAGATCGCGCCTTTTCTTCTGCAGATAGCACTGACTCATACAGCGGTTCATAGGTATATTTCGAAAGTTCATCGGAAGAAAGTTCTCGAATAATTTCTGCGCCCTCTCCCATCACTGCTTGCACCCTGTCTTTTGCAAGAATATATTCACTACCTTCTTTTTTTACAACCACATACACAATTTCCGGATTAAACGCCACCGCAACGTTTGCTGGCAGAGTCCATGGAGTTGTGGACCAAACGAGCAGCTTTTGCTGCTCGTGCAGTCCCGTGGCCCCGCGAAGCGGGGTTTTACGGGACAAAGCTACATACACACTCATATCCTTCACGTCCTTATAACTGCTCGCGACTTCAAAATTGGAAAGCGCAGTTGCACATCGGATACAATACGGCGTGGATCGAAACGCTTTGTAGATTAAATCCTTATTCCAAAGCTGCTGAAATACTCCCCACTCCGCGTTCATATAGCTCATATCGAGCGTCGAATATTCATTTCCATAATCCGCCCAGCGGCCAAGACGCCGCAACATAGTACGAAATTCATCTACATACCGATACACCACTTCACGACACTTTTTCGCAAATCCTTCTATATCATCTTCAATTTGTTTTTTGGAAGTTATACCCAGCTCTTTTTCGACAATGTTTTCAATGGGCAACCCGTGCGTATCCCACCCAACCACGCGGGGCACATAATAGCCTTGCATAGTTTTGTATCGAAGTACGGTGTCTTTTATTGCAGACTGCAACACATGGCCATAATGCGGCTTTCCCGTTGCATACGGCGGCCCATCGTAAAATGTAAAAAGTTCTTTGTCTTTATGTTGTTCTAAAGATTTTTCAAAAATCTTGTGCTCATCCCAATACGCAAGAACTCCCAATTCCAGCTCGTCGCTGTGTATGCGAGAAGATACCTCGCTCATGTGATGGTTTTCTGATGAATTGGTCATAATAAATATAGTAATACAATTCGCACGTAACTGTCATTCCGGGCTTGACCCGGAATCCAAGTTGCCGTACTGATGGGACACGCCTGGATCCCGGCTCCCTGGCCGGGATGACACTGCGGTGTCACTTCCCCGCTACTGCTTTGTAGAGTTTTTTGAGCTCCTTCACTCGCTTCCCCCAATCAACCTGATTTAAATTATCGTCTTCCATTACGACTATACTTGATGCC
This sequence comes from Candidatus Anderseniibacteriota bacterium, assembly GCA_035288905.1. Classification (GTDB taxonomy): domain Bacteria; phylum Patescibacteriota; class Andersenbacteria; order UBA10190; family UBA10190; genus HO2-45-11b. The sequence continues at coordinate 3,298 of DATDYZ010000027.1, forward strand.
TTATATCCATGTTTTTTGTGAAGCAGTGTTTTATCAGACAGTTTGTTCACGATAATTCTCTGCGCCCTCTTGCATAGTTGCGCAAATGCAACCCTGGCACCTAACATAAATGTGCGAGCAAATACATTACTTTCACCCTCACCTCTGGGTACGTAGTGAAATGTTGTAATAATATTTCCTGGATAGAGAAACGGAATAAGGCCCTCAGGGGAATGAAATATATCAAGCCGCGCAGCAGTTAAAAAACCCGCAACAAGCATATGGGAGTACAGCACGGGCATGTATTTACGATACTGAACAAAAGGGAAATGATGAATTTCCACATTTTCTCGTTCAAATTTCTTCGTATTTTTCATACGATTATCAAAAAACAGTACCCAGGTATGTTCCTTTTTGGTATCAGAATCAATAAGATTCACGATCAAATCTTCTGTATATTGAGCAATTCGACGGTCATACCGCTTGTGTTCCTTTAATATGATGTGTGCGTCTATACCTATTCGCATACCTACATTACATCAGGTTTGTTGATCCCCAGCAAGTCTATTACTTTGCCGAGCACGTTACGAGCCGCAACAACCATCTGCAACCTGCTTGCACGCAGCGTTGTATCTGGTTCATTTAATACTTGTATATCCCTGTAAAACGCATTAATTGCCCGAGCTAGATCATACGCATAATGTGCTAATTGATGTACGGAAAACGAAGTTGCAATATCTTCCACAACTTCCGGAAACGCGAATAGCTGTAAAGCAAGATCACGTTCCGAAATATGAGAAATAGTTACTCGTGAAGATATTTCTGCTCTAATTTCACCTAGAGGAATAATTCCCTGCACCTTTGCTTTTCTTAAAATTGCTTCAAGACGTACGTACGCATACTGCACGTAATACACTGGGTTTGCATCGCTTTTTTCCTTTGCAACATCTATATCTAAAACCATGTGTCCTTCTAGCGCATGGTGGATCATAAAAAACCGTGCCGCATCATATCCAATTTCATCGATTAAATCTTTCAGTGAATATATATTTCCTTTTCTTTTAGAAAGCGCAACTTGTTTGCCACCTCGAATAATTTCTAACCACTGCGCAACAATCATATGCAGTTTGCTCGTATCGTTTCCGAGTGCTTTGAGCGCTGCTTGTAATTTCGGAATATGCCCTTGGTGATCAGCGCCTAAATACGTGAATAGTAAATCAAATTTCCGATCAAATTTTCCCTGATGATACGCAACATCTGGCGTTATGTACGCATACGCGCCATCTTTCTTTATCATCACCCTGTCCTTTTCATCTCCGAACTGTGTTGTTTTTAAAAACTGTGCGCCATCTTTTTCGTACATCAAGTCTTTCTCTTTCAGTTTTCCAATGGACTGTTCAATTTCACCACTTCCACGAACAGACTGCTCAGACGTCCACACGTCAAATGTAATATGCAAATCATCTGCAATAGTTTTCTTAATTGCAGCAAGGCAGATTTGCATAGCATTTGCACTAATCTCGGAACGTAGTTCGGAATTTTCTAGATCAACGAGCTCAAACTTTTTTCCAGAAGTTTCTTTGTATTCTTCTGCAATCGTTTTTGCAATTTCACTAATATACGCACCCTGATACAAATCTTCCGGAAATTCCACATCTAGGCCTTCTTGTTGAAGAATTCTGCGAAGCACAGATTCTCCGAGTCGCGCAATTTGTTCCCCAGAGTCGTTAATATAGTATTCGCGAATTACGTTATACCCTGCACATTCCATAACGTTCCCGAGCGTATCTGCTGAAAATGCAGTACGAGCATTACCAAGTGTAAGCGGGCCCGTTGGGTTTGCGGAAATAAACTCCATGTTTATGGTTTTGTTATTGCCAATAGTGCACGCGGAGCATATGTCTTCTTGTGGCAAATCGTCGATACGAGAAGCTAAGTATGTGTCATCAATAGTAATATTCAAAAAACCTGGCGCAGCACCTTCTGTTTTACGTATATATTCCCGCTTTGGCATATACTTCACAAGCACTTCAATAATTTCCATTGGAGGTTTTTTTGCACTTTTTGTAAGAGAAAGGGCAATAGGGCTCGCGTAATGCCCGTGTTTGGTATTTTCCGCCCGCTTTACAACTACCTTAATGGTTGCGTCATCCAAAATAAGAACCCCTGCCTTTTTGGCAGATTCTAGTGCCTGAGTAATATCACTAACAAGCTCCCGTCGAATATTGATCATAGCCGTATCATACTACGATACCCGCAGAATTTCAGCAAAAAAATGCCGGCTCTAAAAAGAACCGGCGGTGAATGTGTGCTTACACATGCAACTAACTTCATGCGTCTCTCCATTTCTCAATAAGATGCCCAGCACCGCCATATTCCACAAAAAGGAATTTGTCGATGGGATCATCATCTAACGTAAAGATCCAAATTGTCAGATTTGCTCCGGGACAATCCTCCTTAATGTCATTTGCCATTCGCAACACATTGCCCGGAAAAGGTAAGGCATTGCACTCCATATAAGACTCAATCGGAATACCATACCACTTCACCTTGCAAGAATGGGTACTAGATGCCGGATAGCACACCCCCGCCAACACAAAAAAACTAACGGCACAAACACTCCAAAGTCGAGCAGCTCCGGCACTTCCCCAAACGAGATAGTCCCCTGCCGTAATAAAGCAAAAAAAGACGGCAGTCGTGCAACTCAAATGATACATACGATTCATGATGCTCGTAATTTTTGCAATTGGAGGAGTACACGACCATACTATCTCACTCTCGTACCGCCTCTGACTTTCCAGAGAAAATGGGCGGATATCAAACTTTTGCATTACCTGGTGCAACTTGCGAGCCTTCTTTGTTTCAAACAAATCAACATCAACTTCACATCTTTCCAAAAGTGTTGTGTCCATTTCCCACCTCCTCAAGACGAGAAACTCAAACCAAGATTGTTAACATACAAACCCGAAAGTACATGCCTACTGTACCGCCCAAAAACCAAATTGCCAAGGGTAGTCTTGTTTTAGGCAAGACTTACTTTTGACAACAAAAGGAGTCGCACGGTACAGTGACCCGCTAGGCAATTTCGCTTGGCAGGTTATTTGTTCTTCGCCAATCTAACTAAGGACACATTGTCATGCCAACTGCCCTCTTATCAGTTTACGACAAATCAGGAATTTGTGCCTACGCAGGCAAACTTGAAAGATTCGGATGGAATATTCTAGCATCCGGCGGTACTGCAACAAGGTTGGGCCAGGCAGGGATACGGGTCATAGATATTGCAACACGCGTAGGCCCTCCAATGCTTAAACACAAAGTTGTCTCACTTGCTCGCGAAATTCACGCGGGATTACTTGCAGACGATAGTGCAGAAGAATCCTCTGAACTGGCAAAGAATGGGATACAACGTATCGATTTGGTCTACGTCACGCTATACCCACTGATCGAGGAACTTGGAAAACAAGATGCAACAATTGAATCAGTCCGGGAAAAAACGGACATCGGCGGCCCCGCAATGTTGCGTTCAGCAGCCAAGGGAAGAAGACTTGTCATCACCAACGAAAACGATGCGCGAAGAGTCATGTCTCACCTGGAGAGTAACGGCGGTATTCCGGTCGAAGATAAGAAATTGCTTCGATACCTCGCATGCGTTGCAGAACGCAAAGTTGCAGCCTACGCTCTCGCGTCTGCAATCGCACTTTCTAACAATCCAGACGACCAAGATGATAACGCGGAGAACAAGCATCTTCGAGGAGTGTATAGGAGGCTCACAGATAGCGCGTTAATCTTCAACGAGACTATCTGAATAGTGCGCACTACTGTCCAAACAAACCCCACCCCGCTGATCCACGTATCAGCGGTTTTTTATTCGACAAACTGCAACCACTACACTATGATGGATGTGCTCATGTACTGACGTGACCTTTCAAAATCTACCAAGACGACAAGACAAAAGGAGAAAACTATGTCGAAATTATGTAGCAAATGCGCTAGAAAAACGAAGCAATTCCCCGCAATAATGATTTTCTTGTGCATGCTCAGTCTCCTGTTCATTGCAGGGTGGATGTATCCTCCGTTTCTCAACGTGAAGGCATACAACTTCTCCATATCGGGAGTCATGTATGCAACTGGAGCGTTCTATCTATGGTTATCCATTTCAGAAAAGGAAGTTAGCTGGGGATTGTTGTGCTTTATTTGTTTTCTCATGTTCTCTACAATCGGATTAATCTATCTCCTCCGTGGGTGTATGTATCCTCTCTAGTGTCACCACCAACACCAAACGGGTCGTCTCAATGCAAGACACGACTCGTTTTTTATTTACTATATGACAAACTTCCTGCCGCAATTAAATAATTTAAAAAACGGGAGCTACCAGATGGCAGCGCCCGTTGTATGAAATCTTTTTTCCAGATCATTCTAATTGCTATCCCGAGCATTTCTTGCGCGAGCGAGCAAGCCTGGGCGCTGTCTCTTTTTTTGTGAGGCAGGTTTGTCGTCATCAAGCCCAAGCCACCTGCTCATTTCGCCGTCGTTTGTATCCAGCTTTGCAAGATCACGATATCGCAGAAAGTAAACAACCTCGAAGCTTCCCTGTTTTCCATCTAAGTGAGCCGTAAACTGATACCCACTCAAAGCTCCCAGGCGGACATGCTTGAACGACGTTTCTACACATCCTTCGTACGTATTAGTCCGGAACTTCCTCCGACGCTGCAATGAACCCGCCATCTGATACCCCGCGATAAACAATTCATCCCTCGTATCGTCATCGATATGGCCGCCAGTCATGACACAGTAAATATCCTTTTTCCTGATCATTGTCTCTGCCCTTTCTTGGCAATATGCAAGTTTCTAAGAACAAACGAGCTAGTCAGGCCCTTGAATATTTCATGACACTGGATACTTCAAAACACTCTGTGACGCAAAAGCAATTGATCGCGCCTCTGAAGCTTGTCGTCATTCACGAACGGAGATTTTCCGGTTTCCTGGATATACTGCACAAGGAGGCCCTCATACCCCCCGGGGAAACCTTCTGGAGGTATCCCAGTTTCATCCCACGCAGCCTTCACTTTCAGAGAAAGTGCATTGGCATACTTTTTAAAGTCTGCTGTCTCGCTTTGACTGCCAGCAACTCGGCATTGCTTGCTCCGTCTCCATAGCACCCAGCCAAACACAGCAAATGCCAAAAAACCTGCAACAACAAGTATCGTCAAAATTCGATCCATGACAAGAGCCTTTCTTTTGTTTTACCATTTGAGTTGGTGAACGAACTGAAAATACTGAACAGAACCAATATGGCAGATTACTACTCCCTTGTCAATAGGACCCTTGAAACGTTGTATTTTGATTTATTAAAAACGCCACAACCCTTTCGGAATTGTGGCGGTCGTTCATGTACAAAGTGCATCCCAGCGAAGCATTCCATGAAGTGCTTGCCCCTGGTATTTCAAAAGCGAGACGCTGCATCCGCTCTTTCCTCCAGACTTCGTTAGTAGTTGACCGGCATTAAATGGAACTTTTTCTTCAAAGAGTTTTGCACATTTCAGATTATGGAATACCGTTCTCCATACCAATTCAAGAGATACTCCTTCTCGATAGTCGCAAGAACCATCTGCAAGACGGCCAGCGACGGCAGTAAGCGCAACGCTCTCACACAGCTTTGGAAAATAGAATCGAAACAAATCCTGCCTTCCAAAAACGTCAAATGCACAGTGCATACGACGATCAGCCAAGTACACCAGAAATAGCCCTCCAACCGTTCGATCGGGAAGTGAGGCGCTGGTTATTGGTGTTGTGTAGTCACTGGTATTCCCAAGCAACTGCGCAATAGTATCTCCATGACATTTTGTATTGCTCGTAGTACGGGCTGATTGAGAAATGGTCTCAACCGATGCCCACACTTTCCCCTGTTGAATTGTACTGGTTCCATCAAACATCTGAGATGCCGCAAGAGACCCGCCGTCAGCTGTTCTAAACTTCTGACCGGTAGATGGTCGCCAGCGCCCTTGCTCAACACATCGAACGGGTACTTCACCAGAAGCGTGCGCAGGAACCAGGACACTCATCGGAAAAGCGCGATCCTGCCCACCACCTCGTAGATACGTACCAGACAAGCCCAATACAAGATTAGGTGAATCATTTGTGACATTCAAAGACTGGACGGTACTCGTTTCTGTTACGGTAACAGCACCCTCTGCTACTGCCGTTGCGAACGGAACAAAAGAGGCAGAATGCTCGATCGTTCCCGGCGCAAGTGTAACCGGAATAAACACCATATTGCGATAGAACTGCAAACGGCGACCTCTTACATGTAATTTGTGAACGTGCATAGCATTCCCTTTCCTACCAGAGACCAATCTGAACAGAAACCACACCTAGTAGTAACCATGCCGAAAGCAATAGGAATGTCAATGGAATGTGATGGTTCAATAGTTTGTGAACATTCATAAACAAACCTGCAGGAAATGGGTTTTGTTTTTGGAAAAGAAAACCGCCAGTCACATGACTAGCGGTATTAAATCTCCTTTATTAACCTTGGGCTGTAAAAGTATTACTTAGTCTGTTGCCACCGAAGCAAATCGTTGAGTCTGCTTTTGTGAATTACGAGAACTTCGTAAGGACGATGGAATGTTTGAAGACGAATATCCGGTTCATACTGTTCGAACTTACCGGATGAAGTTAGTTGCATGAATACAAACCCCATCTTCTGAGAAATGCCAATGATCGGCCAAGTGTCCCAAGGGGTATCATGAGTGCCGTGAAGCACAATAGCAGCAACTTCTCCTTTCCACAACCGCGCCATACTAATGCCGATGCTCCCTCCTGAAACCTCGGTGCTTTTAAACAGTCCACCAAGATCTTGGGGTGTCGCAAGGTTCTGTACTGGCAACGTATACGAAGTTGGCATATCACGAAGCAGTAGATATTGGTTGCTGAGCAGTCGTGTAGAATCAACTACCAACCTTTCTGCCTTGCCATACTCACTAATCCGGTACACATGTTCAGACTCTGGGCGGAACCCAAAAATTTCCTGTGTCATGATGTCGCCTACAAAAGCAGCGATCACCTGTCCGTTAATACTGAGTGCCAGCATAGTACCAATACCATGTGACTGACGACGAATAAATGCCTTTGTTCCGTCGAGCGGGTCAACACTGATATAGATGTTTAAAATAGGGTGCGTGCACGGTACTGCAAGATGATCCTCTTCGGCAATAATGCCAAAATTTGGAAAACTTTGACGGATAACCTGCACATACACTTGTTGTGCTGCGGTATCTGCAGAAGTAACAAAGTCTTCAGTTTTGCCGATGGTTTCTTTCTCGGTTGCTTCAAACACGTGGCGTTGTGCCCGAATCACTTCGATAGCTCGCCGGACCATTTCTTTCATAATAATACCGACAGCGTGACCATTCAGGTCTCCAAATGGAGTTGCCATAACAATTTCCCCAGTCTTTCTAGTGAAGTGTACTTTCTTTTCAGTGAAATCAGAATTTCAACGCACGTTACATATACCACAAGTCATGATAAATATCAAGCCGCTGTTGTAATGTGTACAAACATGTGATCCTCCGCTGCCTTGAATGCAAGTATCGTCATGCTACAGTGTATATATGGCAGATTATGCGTACAACAAACGAGCAGGATTCGACTTCGAAATTCTTGAGAAATTCGAAGCCGGGCTTTCGCTACTCGGAACTGAAGTAAAGTCTATTCGAAAGGGGCATATGAGCCTAAGAGGATCGTTTGTGACTATCCATAATAGGGAAGCATTTTTAACCAATGCGACTATTCCCCCTTGGCAGATAAGCAATGCGCCTGCAAATTACGATCCCGTTCGTTCGCGAAAGCTTTTACTCAGCGCTTCTGAACTCAAATACCTTATAGGCAAAGTAACTACAATTGGCTTGACAATAGTGCCAATACGGGTATACAATGAAGGATCAGTTATAAAGGTTGAAATTGGGTTAGCAAAGGGCAAAAAACAATACGACAAAAAAGAAAAACAAAAAGAGCGAGATATTAAAAGAGACGCGGAGATTAATATAAGAGGAAAAGAATAGTTGGCATTCGCCGTTACTTGCGAAGATGGGGGCATGCCCCGTCGCTCGCGAGCGACGGGGCATGCTAGGCCTCGAACAGATGTTCATTCTATATATCAGCGTGTTGTGTGATGATTGAGCACACATTAATCAATTCTTTCACTAGTACGTGCAAACTTCTCAAATCGCGTGAAGGCAGTATTTGCTAACGCATTTACTCCATCATTTGCGACTGCTATCGCGTAAATTCGGTAGCCATCGATGTATGTCATCCGTCGGGTGTACACTCGGTGTAATTTAGACGGATACGATAATTCGCCTTCGTGACGAACCTATCGGAATTGCACTTCACGATACGCACCTGTCTTTCTTCGCTGTTTTTTGTGGATAGATGCGTAATTCAAAACAGCTGCACACGGAGAAGATTATAGAATATCGTTTGTCACGGCGGTTCAATTCCGCCCATGTCCACCCTCCGCTCCATGCTCACGCAGGAGCTACGGGTGGCGCTGCCACCTATAAATACAAATTAAACTTTCCTATAAGCAAAAGGAGGGTGTCCCCCGCAGCTTTAGCGAAGGGGGATGGGTGCTTTGTGAATTTTCCGCTCCTTATTTTCGCAAAGAGCTACCCCACTACGCTAAAGCTTCGTGGGGCACAGCGGGTGGCTCAGCCACCTATAAATACCATTTGAACTTTCCTGTAAGTAAAAGGAGGGTGTCCCCCATAGTCTCGCCTCAAGGCGAGCGACGGGGGGCTGTGTTATTCTTTAATAGATGTATTTCGTATACATTTTAAAACTTTCAGATGACACTTTATATATTGGCTCTGCATCTAATTTGCAAAAACGTTTAATTGATCACAAGCAAGGCATTGTATCCTCAACAAAAAATCATCGTCCTGTTCACGTAAAATGGTTTTGTTCGTTTCCAGAAAAAATCAAAGCAATGCAGTTTGAGAAATACCTAAAGAGCGGATCTGGGTTTTCGTGGCGTAAACGCCATCTCGGATTTTGAAACATACCTAGAATCCTCATCCGGATTTGCCTTTCGGAATAAGCGGTTAGTGTAGGTGTTTCCAAGGTATTGAACCATTACGGATCCTTGACACTCCGGCAGATCAATCATACGATTTCCACGACCCATTTCTGAATGTCCTTTTCATCTAGGAGCGCAAACCATGTATGAAAGATTTACTGATCGAGCCCGTAAAGTAATGGAGCTCGCGAACCTTGAAACGCAGCGACTCAATCATGAATATATCGGTACGGAGCACATCCTGCTCGGGCTAGTGAAGGAAGGTAGTGGCATTGCTGCCACGATTCTTCAAGGCCTCGGGGTGGATACGCGAACGATTCGTTTAGAGATTGAAAAAAATGTTTCTCCCGGACCAGAGATGGTCATGATGGGAAGACTTCCTCAAACCCCGCGTTCTAAAAATGTTATTGAGTACGCAAGAGAAGAGAGTAAGCGACTCAACCTTACCTATGTTGGTACTGAACATCTATTACTTGGGCTTATGCGAGACGGAGAGGGATTGGCCGCTCAAGTGTTGATTCGTTGCGGATTGTCGCTAGAAGTCGTTCGGGATATAGTCCTGCAATTTCTTGGTCACAGCGAAGACAGCGATGCGCAGGTTCTAAGCGGTGCTAAGATTTATCGCATACGAATTGAGCTTCATAAAGTTTTGTTGCAGTTCGATGAAGCTATCAACGTGCTCGACACCGCTGTGTTTGAGGCGGCACATTATGATGGCATTGGGAGTCTTGATGCACAAAGAGACCGTGCAATGAGTGCAAATTTTCAACTGCCTATTAAAAGCAAGCGCGATGCAGTGATGGAGATAAGGAATTCATTTGCTCAGATGCTTGGTTTTCGTGCAAGGGAGGCACACGACACAACACCGCGTGATTATCGTGCAACGCCTTTGGGCTATCTTATAAGGGTAGTCCAGTAATATTCGAAAAACAACAACGACCGCTGGTTACATGACCGGCGGTTTTTTAATTGCGCTTGGGGGTAGAATTCACCCCACGGAAACTTGACATTTTATAGAAGGTAGATTATAATGCGTTTATCGATTGTCAGAGAGACACGTTGTCTTTCTATCACAAATTACAGTAGCAGCAGGAGAAGGCTTGTGAATTTAGTTGCAATGCAAATAGAGGAAAACCGCCGCAATCGCAAAATAACAGTGCTTCGGCGAGAAGGGCATACTTGGCATGAAGCCGAAGTTGCCAAGCTGTGCAACGGTCTGAACACTGAAGTAAGTGGGCATCCCCAGCACCCTGAATACTTGATTCTTTGTGGACATCACACGAAGGAACAAACGTTGCAGGCGCTGGTCGGAGGACAAGCCTACACGGCAACTCAAATTACGGGACTGAAAAGCGAGGGTGTCCCGTTTATCCCGGGATTTGCAGGATAACATTCAGAAAGGAACACCATGAGCCGTGTCGAAAAGAGTTTTGGAGGAATAAGCTTCGCGTACGGTGTTGACATCAACAAGCGACCAGGATCTTCGGTTTCGTTTGTTCAGGTTTGGGATAACACCGAAGAAACGCAGCCGTGTAACGAAGGGCCGGACGGCTTCAATAACATCCTTGAGTATATTGAAGACGTTGATGCGGATATGGTTGTGCGCGTGGCGAACAGGTACAACATTCCAATTTTGTTCGCCGACGCTTACCAAGTGCTCGATTGAACAGCGAGCACTTTCAGAAACCTGTTTCAATGCGGTCTGGTAATTTTACCAGGCCGCTTTTTCTTTACCCAAAAACCAAACTGATTTCGTTCACGTTCGCACCGTGTTCCCAAACTATTGAACCATTACGGTTGACAAGCAGGTGCAAGTGCTCATATCCTAAACAAAGTCGCTAGTTCTGGAGTTCTTTTTACGCTCGACATGAAAGGAATAAGATGTCGGAACCAACACCACTAGAAACGGGATCAGTGAAGCTTGTGAAATTCTTGGTGAACAGCACAATGGTACCGCGGGCCACCATTACACGGGTATTCACCTACTGGGACGAAGGTGCGCACAAGTTATCGAATGAAGAGCGCGATGCCGTATTAACCGAATTCGTAGGATTCAAAAACGTTCCACCGCCCGCCCCCGACCCTGTCTCCTCGGACATGAACGACGGATTTAGAAACTGAACATTCTTTTCTATTTTTCCGCCCCTAACCCCGCACCGTGCTTGCACCGGTTCGGGGCTTTTTTCTTTACCCCGTGATTGCGAAGTAATGTTACGGGGTTGATTTTATACCCCATAAACGCTACTATACGCCCTATGCCTAGCAGACGAAGAAGATATAGACATAGACCAAAGGTGGAAGTAAAGAAGCCTCCTGCAAACCTAGAAATAAATGCACCAGAAGTGCGGTTAATTGGCGTAGATGGCGCCCAGCTTGGCGTATTTGCAATTGCAGATGCAATAGCCCGCGCCCAAGAAGACGGAACTGATTTGGTGATGGTTGCAGATAAGGCCAACCCTCCTGTTGTACGTATTATGGACCTCGGAAAGCACTTATACGAAAAACGTAAAAAAGACGCAAAGCAAAAATCAAAGAGCAAAGAAAAAGACACCAAAGGGCTTCGAATTGGCTTAAAAACAGACGAACACGATTGGAATTTAAGACTTTCCCAGGCTGGAGAGTTTATGCAAGCAGGCCACAAAGTAAAGCTTGAAATCCGCCTACGCGGAAGAGAAAAGCAGCGTTTTGACCTTGCAGAGGCGAAACTTCGTGAGTTTATCAAAGATGTGCCGGGCGGAGCGCGAGCAGAAGATTCATTCGCCAGGTCACAGCATGGCTTAACGGTGTTATTGACGAAAATAAGCTGAAGTACTAGAATAAGAACCTATGAAGCAAAAGACGAAAAAAGCTGCCGCAAAACGATTTTTCTTTTCCTCAACGGGAAAGGTACAACGCCGAGCTACAAAACAAGCCCATTTTAATGGACTTGATTCAGGAAGAGAATCTCGAAAAAAGCATAGCGACCACCTCATTCATAAATCTGACGCTGGTCGAATCAATCGTCTTATTCCCTACGCTTAATATTTTTTCACTATGTCACGCGCACCACGAAGCATTCCAAAACGAAAACGTCACAAGAAATGGATCAAACGAGCCAAAGGTTTTCGAGGACGAAGAAGCAAAATTTTTAAGCTTGCAAAAGAAGCCGTGTTAAAAGCTGGCCAATATGCATTTAGAGATCGCAGAAAGAAAAAAGCAGTGTTCCGCTCACAATGGCAAATGCACATTAACGCCGCAGTACGTCCTCTTGGCATGACATACTCTACGTTTATTCACGCAATGAGAAAAAACAACGTTGAGCTCGACAGAAAAGTACTATCAGAACTAGCAGAAAACGAACCTGCAGTATTTGCGAAAGTAGTCGAGAAAGTAAAAGGGTAATAGTGTGGTTGTCATTCCGGCCCGTGAGCCGGAATCCACGTGTCTGGATGCCGGATCAAGTCCGGCATGACATAGTGAAATTATTTTTCTGATATACTAGTTGCATATGAACATACTTGTAACGGGTGGGGCGGGATTTATTGGAAGCCATCTTATAGAAAGGCTCCTGAAAAGAGGCGACAGCGTCATTTGCGTTGACAACTATTTTACCGGACAAAAAAAGAACATCGAACCATTTTTGAATAATCCTGCATTTTCTGTATTGGAACACGACATCGTACAACCTCTTCACGGCGTAGATGCTGAACAAATATACAACCTTGCCTGCCCTGCCTCCCCTATTCACTATCAATATAATCCAATCAAAACAATTAAGACGTCTACGGTTGGAATGATCAATATGCTGGGCTTGGCAAAACGTTGCGGAGCCCGAATTTTGCAAGCATCAACATCTGAAGTATATGGCGACCCACACGTGCATCCACAGGTCGAATCATACTGGGGTAATGTGAATCCAATCGGAATTAGAAGTTGTTATGATGAAGGCAAGCGCGTTGCAGAAACACTGTGTATGGATTACCACCGATCTCACAATCTCGATATTCGCATTATCCGTATTTTTAATACATATGGCCCTCGCATGCATCCGGAAGATGGGAGGGTAGTAAGCAATTTTATTATGCAAGCGCTAGAAGGAAAGCCAATTACTATATATGGAGAAGGATTGCAGACGAGATCGTTTTGCTACGTTGACGATTTGGTTACCGGCATGATGAAGATGATGGATCAAAATGGCTTTATCGGGCCAGTAAACCTTGGAAACCCGGTAGAATTTTCGATGAAGCAGCTTGCAGAGCTAATCTTAAAACTCACCAATAGTTCTTCACAAATAGAGTACAAAACACTTCCTCAAGATGACCCGAAGCAACGCCAGCCGGATATTTCGCTTGCAAAAGAAAAATTAGCTTGGGAACCAAGGGTCCAGCTAGAACAAGGGCTTATAAAAGCGATCGAATATTTTAAGAGTTTGTAATTAGCAAACGTTCCCTTCTCCCCAATTGGGGAGAAGGTGCCTCCGCCAGCTGGCGGGGCGGATGAGGGCTGGTTAGTTGCAATGAACTCTACTGCCCTCACCCTAACCCTCTCCCCCATATGGGTAGAGGGGAACTTTTACGCTACCTCACACAATCTGGCCCAGGCGGAAGACTGGTTACAGGTCGTGAAGCAAGAGTTGCCTTAGTAATAGCGTCACGCAACTCAAGACGAGCAAGGCCACCAGATACAGTACACGGGATAGTAACACGCATAAAAGCCGTAGAAAGCTTGCCGCTACCAATAACGCTCTGCCCCGCAACTGAAACAAAATGCATGGTAACCCCTACATTTCCACTCCGTTGCCCAGTCCATCGTACCGTAACAGGAACACCCCGCATCACTGGGTTTGAAAAAGAAAGAGAAAGTGCGGGAGAAACGCCGTCGCTCCGAGTATCAATGTCCCCCACCCTATCAACAAGAAGTCCAACTCCGATTAATAGTACGGCTCCAACCCCGAAAAAAACGTATGGTATTTTGTTCTTCATCGGTTTGATTTTATAACATTTAAGATAGTCCGATATGACTTATTTTGGTTCAACCAAGGTGCATATTTATTCCAAGGAGAATTTTCCGTTTTCACCGCTGCTTCTAGTGCCCGCATAGAAGGATCTTCTGGCATATGAGAAGTTGCCAAAAATGCCCCATCTTTTCGATGAACAATGTAAAACTCACGCTTCATGGTCCATAAAATAAGAGTAAAAAGTGCAGGCAATAAAATCATAATGGCATATAACCCCTGCCCCGTACCAAGGAGCAAGTCAAACAACCCATGCAAAAACCACGGAATGAAGAACGCGGGCAACAGATACTGCCTTGGGTTAAACATATGAAACACTCCTCGGGCAATAAGAGTACCCATAATTCCCCCAAAACTAATATGAGCCAATGTGGAAATAACAAATCGCAAGAAAAATACAAACACGAGTGTATCAAACTGCTGGTCGCCCAATAGGTTTGTGAAATAGAGTGTGTTTTCAAGTGTGGCAAATCCAAGCCCTACGGCAACACCTATAAGGAGCCCATCAAACACTTGGTCTATTTTTTTACTTCGCTTAATCCAATACCTCAGCACACCGTATCTGAGCCCCTCTTCCACTAACGCAACAATCAAAAACGTAGCAAGCGCAGGGAGAACAATGTCTTGCAGACTAATAAGTGGCAATACACTTCCACTATAATATTGTTCTGTTGCTGGGGATACAATTTGCCACAGCTGATGAGCTTTCTTTTCTAGTAAAAATGCTGGCCAAACAATGAGCATACCGATACCAAACGCCTGGGCAATAGTACCTGCAGGCAAACTCCTATCGCGATTGCGCAAATACCATACCCACAAGAAAAACCCTGCGGGAAGAAGGCTTAATAAAAAGGCAACAATCGCAATAGAAACTCCTACAGGGAGAACAAGTGGGTCACTCATATACCACGAAGTATATCATGCCTTGCGCAAGAGAGAGGACTTATATGTGTCTGGAAGATACGGGCTCAGCCGGACAACACGCGCAAGGAGCACATGCTGTTTGCGCAATAAATCGAGTGTCTGCTCATCCGAAGGCGTTTGGTCATACCCTAGCGCGAGAATATCAAACGGAATTTTATTAAGCAGGTTGTACGAGGTAGTATCGGCATCTCCAAGTATTGCCGCATCAACCAAGCTATCAGATGCAACGGCAGCAACACGCTCATGTTCGCTTTTATAAGAAGCACGTTTTTTCTGCGTACGTGTTGTACTGTCCCTCGCAACTACCACCGTCAAATAATCTCCCAGACTTTTCGCCTCTAAAAATGCACGCCTATGCCCTGCATGAAGAGGGTCAAACGTTCCAAAAAACAACACCGACTTCATGGTATAGAGGGAGGACTAGCAAATACACTGCTTGGAATAGTAAATGGTAATTTTGCCTCTTCCCTTCTCTTGCTATTCCATAACGTAACTCTACCTAACGCTTCCCGCTTTATTGTAGTATTGCTTGGCTTCTCTTCTACAACCTGCAGAGAAGCAGTTGTAAGAAGAAATGTATACAGCATCCAAGATGCAAATATCCCTCCCATAAAAATGACAAGCCCCGCAAGTATGTGGTGATGAAAATAGAGTAGAATTTCCAGTCGCATTTTCCAAGCTTGTATAATGTTCATAGTATTAAGGAGTTTGATGAGTATCTCTAACCACAATTACAAGATCGGCCACAAGAGAACTGTTTACGGGAGGTAGGACTTGTTTACTGTCACTTGGTGCCGTGCCAACAAAAGAAGAAGCGGACGATTGCGCCATAGTTTCAATCTTCCAAGAAGCTATGCGCAGAATATACGGCAGATGCTCAACACGGTACAAAAAAGAAGCAAGCGCTGCAATGTCACCTGCGCCAACGATATGAATTCGAACATCTGAAAAAGTGTTTTGCGGCAAAGGACTCACACTCGTTTTAGGAATTGGAGTGGGACTTGTACTATTTACTTTCACCGTAGGAACCTGGACAGAAATACCTGAGATTGCAGCCGCCTGAGAAATCGCAGCTATAACATCAACAAGACCTTCGCGAGTTGGTGCCGACCCATATAATACTTGCATGTCGGCAGTTGCAGCATCAAGCTCTTTTTGTAATGCATCCGTGCGCCGTTCCTGCGCAGGCACATCTTGTAATACTTCTTGCCTGCGAGCAACCTCTTTCCACAATACAATCACCTTTGTATGCACTATACCAATGGTCACCATAAGGAAAATAATAGCCAATGTATACCAGATTACTCGAATACTATGTCTCATAAAACAGAGGCCTTTTTATGAAATACCGTGAATACAATCGTAGATTCTGGGGACCTGGCAAAGTTTTGCAATGGCGCCACAACATGGTCAACCCATGGCAACTTTTCCAGTGCTTCTTGGTATGCAATAACGTCAGATCCCTCTAATGCTGTACCTGTAATAACGAGTGTCTCTGGACTTTCTATTAGCTCAATTCGAGAAATTTTAATTCTATTCGGGGCGGATACAACTACATCAGGGATACGCGTAGTCCATGCCGCATAGGAAGAAACACGCACGTCCAGTGAAACAATGTCTCTGTTCAATTTTTTAATTTGCTCTTCAATTGTATCTCGATCCTTGTTTTGCCAATCAATCTGATCTGCAACAGAATCTTGCGTAAAGGTAAGTCGTGCAAAAACAGCTCCGTAACTCATCAATATAATACCGCACGAAAGCATCACCGCAGAAAACATGAGTCGCTCCCTGCGCTTTATAATAATCCCCTGTCGTTCAACAAGAGCACTCGGAGGCAAAAGGTTAATTTCGTATTTCATAGTGGAATAATGGAGCGAATCGCAAGACCTATTGCAGTGGAATAGCGCACAGACTCTTGGATATCAAGCGGGGGGCGCACAGCATCTTTGCCGCTCAGAATATTCACCCATGGATTACCACGTTGAATATTTACTTCAAGAAAATATTTCAAAAAAACTCCATCAAGACCAGGAAGGTTTGATCCACCCCCTGTTAATATAATTTCCCGAACTTCATGTTTTGCATCAATGCCGTTATAGAATTTCACAATTCCGAAAATATCTTTCACAAGCGCATCTGCTAAATGGGCTATTTTTGGCTCTACTCGATCAGATAACTCCTTTGGTAAAGCTTCCAAGTTTTCCATAATTGCTCTTGCGTCTTGCGCACTTACATCTTTGAGTAGTTGCACTACCCCATATGGCAAGCTTGCAGTAAACCGAACAGCGCCATAATCATATACAACAACATTCGTTGCCGTACTTCCAAGATCAATAATTAAAATACCCTGTTTCAACTTCCAATCATTTGAAATGAGGGAACGTACAATGGCTTGGCTTTCCAATTCATATGCAACCACATCAAGTCCGATACTTTTCATTACCTCATAGAGAGGGTCCACAACCCGCTTTTGTGCCGCTCCTACCTCAACTTCCATATGACCAGGCTTTGCTCCGTGATTGCGAGAAGCGGAATGCTGCCAATCCACATATACATTTTCTAGGCCAAACGGAATGTGCTGGGCAATTTCCCATCGCACCGCTTCATGAATTTCATCCTCGTCCATGATCGGTATTTCAATAACCCGAAGAAACGATTGCGTCTCGGGAATAGAAGCAACTACACTATCCTTTATTTTTACCGGGATACGACAAGAGGTAAGTGCTGCTCTAATTTCTTCTTCCATCTTCTTTTTATCTATTACAACACCGTTTTCAATAACACCCAGTGGCAATTGTTTCATACAATGAGAAAGCAAACGTCGCTTGGGTGGACTAGACAATTGAACAACTTTAATTGTTTGATCAGATATATCTATGCCAATCATACATAGATCATCTTACTCTGTTTTATCCCACGATAAAAATTGATATTCTCCGCTTGTGGGAAAAAACGGTGGCGGACCATAATAGAGAGTGGGATCGTACGCAGCAGATCCGGTTTGATATCCGCTCACAACCGTATTACCCGAAAGCCATGCTGTAACTGGCACAAGGTTGCTCGCAATCATTCCATATCTGGTAATACTAGACCTAATATTAGAAGAACCAGATGAGTAGTAACGCCTCCCAAACCTTCCATGCTGCGCAACAAATGCACCTTCTAGTTGGAAAATATTTGGCGCAGCGGAATACGGAATCAGAACGTTTCCTTGTGCCACAGCTCCTAATATTCTCGATCCATCGCGCACACCGCCATACGTGATATTGCCATTTAAGATAATGTCCGCATTTGTACTTGGTGTATCAGGGAAACGCCCCGCAGCCACAGTAACACGAGTTCGAATTTCTCCCTTAACCCAAAGAGTATCCTCAAAATACAAAATGCCATTTGCTGGAACAGCTGAGGTAGAGAGAAGAGTTTGCCTTGAAATATCGTGTGAGAGGCTTTGCCACCCAGTATCTTGTGCATAGGAACTAATTGCTGATGTTTTCGCTGTCACCCGATACAGGGAATAGGTATTATTAGAGTTAAAAATGAGATGATACCCATACCCTCCCGATGGACCAAAATATGTCCCCGCTGCGTCTGCGGCAGATTTCATAGACAGCAACCCACTTGTTAAGGCTCCATAATCAACAGGGGCAACTGGGAACTGCCAAAGTGCGCTATTCACACCTGTTCCCCACACACCTGGTTTTGTTACGTTATTGCACCCATGATACGTTTGACATACGTAAGTCTCTTTTGCACTTGTCATACTACTGTCGGAAACGCCGTCCATCCGAATTCCCCCATTTGCATGCACCGCACCGGAAATTGTTGACTTATACCATACGTCATCATTTGTAAGGGACGCATACCGCGCAAACGAAGGCGAACCATACGTTGCCTTAAGCGTTACTTCTCTTGTGGGAGCATTAGAAGTCTGCCCTATAGATTGAATTGTAACTGCCGTGCTCCCATTGATTGGAGGGGTAAATATAAGCGAATATGTTCCAAGGAGCCCTTGAAGTTGATCGGCTACATCTCTTGATACAGAAGAGTAGTTTGTGGGATCATGTGCCAGTCGCCATCTTGCAAAATTAAGCCCCGCCTCTGCAATCTGAAATGCCGTCTCATCTTGTGCCGCAAGCCCACCTTGGGAATACTGAGTATTTACAACGCCACTTAAACTAATAAACATCACGAGCAGCATCATGAGCAACACAAGCGTAAGGATAAGGATTCCACCTGCTTGATTGTTTTTCATGTTCATATTATCGCCAAGAAGATACTAAGAATACTATATTATACAACCGATCCGGAATCATAAAACCGTATGTAAGCGGACTGATGTATATAAAAGATATCACGATACCCAAGCTTGCAGCTACAGCAATCGCTTCTCTTTTTTTTACATGAACAACAGAATCAAGCCACCAAATAGCAAACAAAAGAGAAAACAAGAGTGGCGTGAGGTAATGATATAAAAACAGAACCCTGGGAACACGCATCAGCGGTATAAACGAGAGAAAATATCCAAACAAAAATATAAAAGAACCGCTGGAAAGAAACTTATTTCTCCCCTTCGCAAATGATATAAACAGTTTACCAACCCCTATGCAAAAAATTATAAAGCCCCCCCACCAAACAACCGGGTTACCAAGTAAATAAATAAATCGATTTCCTTCCCCTTGCCAATAAAACACTGACCGAACCATAAACGGCCATGTCCACCATTTGCTCCCATATGGATGATCTGCAGTTAAATTATAATTTGCTGAAACCATTTGCCGATGAACCGTAGTAAAATCCTGCCAAAATGCCCCAGTCGGCACTCCCCATGCATCCCCATCACCTGGCATATTTAGTAGAGAAAAATGCAACACCCAACCAAGTATATACACAGCAACGCACACAACACCCGCAAGTACTCCCCGAGCAATCCACACTCCCGCATTCCGATACCCAGCTTGGTAGGCACGCACAAGAAATACGAGCCCAACCAAAGCGCCGCCAGTAAGACCGGTAAATTTTGTACCTACGGCGATACCCGAAAGCACACCCGCACACACGGCCCACATCCAACTACGCCCATATTGTATTGACTTCGCCGAGGCAACAGCACATGCCAACGCTCCAAATGTCGCGGATAGCAAAATACTATCCGTAATAATAAGCCGCGACTCAACAATAAGAGCGTTATCGAGTATAGCAGCAAGCGCTCCCACAAAAGCAAAAACGAGCGACACTCCAACTTGTCTGAGCAATATAAAAATAATAATAGGCAAGAGTGCTCCCGCAAGAGCAGATACCATACGAATATTTGCAACGCGAGTATCGCCATATGGTTGTCCTATAGATTCAAATAAAAAACTACCATTGTATCCACTCAAATACGCTCCCCCCGCAATAATCAACTTCCCAATAGGGGGATGAATATCGAAAAACCGTTCATGGGTACAGCAATAGGACGAAATAAATTTTCCAAAATGCACTTCGTCAAATACTACTTCACGCACACTTCCAAGAAACAATAATCGAGATGCAATAGAAAGAACGACTATTATGCAAATCACCATCCATGCATTGGCATGCTTCATATTTTATAAATTCATTTTAAGGTTGCGAAGCTGTACTTGCGATTGAACAGTTATAGCTGGTGGGTCGTTCACTGTATCAGCATCTATCAGAAGAGAAAATGAAATATAAGTAATTGCAGCCAGACTCCCAGATGGTACAGGGGTAGTGTCTCCTGGATACGAGCTACCGTAGTATGTAAATACTGGATTTGCACCATTTTGGATAAAGCGAGCTACCGTAGTTACAGCTTCTTGACCAACATTATAGGTAATCGGGACTCCCGTGGGTTGCGTTACCCCGCGAACAAGGTCTGTACCTATTTTTTCATACCGCACTCGCTCTACACTAACGTCATCGTCAATGTCCGCATAAAAAACCAACCTGAAATCAGTAGCTTCTACGATTGGAAATGCTCCAGTATCTGCAGGTTTAGCTGATCGTATAGTGTGAGATAATCTTTGTAATTGCAAGCGAGCAGTTTCAATGGCACTGGCTTGCAGAAACGTAGAGCGGTACAGAGGAATAGCCGTGCCCATCAAAAGCGCAAGAGCAACAAGAATCACACTAGAAATCCCGATAGCAACGATAATCTCTACTAAAGTAAAGCCCTTCATGGTTCATTCATGATTATTTGAATCCGTTTTCCTCCGTCTACATTCACTTGCTGTACCACTTGATCATACCCTGCAGCGTCCACCGTTACCGTGTAGTCAGCAACCTCGGGAATTGGCGTAAAAAACACTTGGCCAAACTCTCCTGTATTCAGCGTTTCATTATATTCAGCTCCCGTTACATGGACTGCTGCATTCACAATCGGTGCATTTGCAATATCGAGAATTGTAGTGTGCAAAGTCAATTCTTCGTGCGGAACAAGTATAGCAGTAAGCGTACTTTCCGTTGCGGGGGCCACCACAAGCGGCAAAGGCATACTCGTTTCTTTTATATCATATCCGGTTGTGAGGCCATCTATCACAAACGAATAAGTATCCCAAGTTACATCCTCATATTGAAATTGTCCAACAGCATCCGTCGTATCCTCATGAGCAAAAAGATACACTGTTTCACCAAGATCATCTGTACCAATCTTTTTTGTACCCGTGATTGTGTATGCTATGTTGCCGATTGCTACATCCACATCATTTACTGTTTGTATAACAACACTACTTACCCCATCAATAACAAAAGTTTTATTTGTAAGTTCTCCTGCAAGAGCATTGATGTGAGAGTGGTCCACATCAGGAATAAAAGTACTACTTGCGGTATACGTTTGCTCCGTAGTGTACCCATCCTTTGTTACAGTAATTTGGTATGTACCAGAAGATGGCGTAAGACCAGGAATAATAACTCGACCATCATCATTTGTAGACGTGGTGAGATTTACTGCAGGGTTTACCGTGGAATTCACTAAATGTACGGTTGCACCCGCTACTCCCGTGCCTGCGGCATTTAACGCCTGAAATATAAGCGTCCCAAGTGAGTCCCCTCCTTCAATACCCCTTGGAGTAATTTGAGTAATAAGAAGTACCGGGCGATCAGACAACGTACTTGTCCAACTCACTTCCACTCGTACCTGCTTATAGTCAGTGTTTAAAAGATCTGGCGGCGAATCCGTTACTGTCCCGTCAAATGGATCATCAATATATCGAATATCCGTGTTTACCGTGTAGGTACTTCCATTTCGAGAAACTTGTTCGCTCTGCACAATTGGCCCAGCAGGAATTCCTCCAACAGTTCCCACGCTATCATACGAAAGGTTGCGAACCATTTCCATTTTCTCGTTTGCAAGACCAGTAGCAATAATTCTTCGCTGCCCTTCATGGGTTGATTTTAATATCAATACAACAAAGCCAAAAAGTCCAACCACGATAATTGCCAAAACAAACACTGCAATAAGAATCTCAATAAGGGTAAATCCTTTGGTCATATAACATTCACGAGGCTATAAATCGGAGAAATAATAGATACAGCAAGCGCGCCGACTCCAAGACCAATTACTATCATTAGGACTGGCTCCATAATAGATGTAAAGTTTTTCATAGTCTGATCTACTTCACCTTCATAAAAAGATGCTACTTCCTTTAATACAGCTGCGAGGTCTCCTGTCTGCTCACCCACTCCCATAATATTCACAACAAGAGGGGGGAAGAGTCTTGTATACTGCTGAAAAAAATCACTTAGTACTTTTCCCTGTTTGACGTGTGCCTGCGCTTGTATGAATACATCTGCGTACACAACGTGCGGAGTATTCTTCCCTAAAATTACAAGCGCATCGGTAAATGCTATGCCGCTGGTGAGCAGAGAGCTTAAACTCCTACTAAACCTAGCGACATTAACATCTTTTGTAATTCTACCAACAATCGGCATAAATAACATTGCACGCATCACTTGCATACGAACAACTGGTATTTTGATCACATACCAAAAAGCAATAGCACCAAGAACAGCAACAATAATAACGACATACCAATATGCTGAAAAGAGCGCGCTCGATGCAATTAAAATCCGCGTCATAAGCGGAAGCTCTGCATCAAAACCTTCAAATACATCTACAAGTTTTGGCACCACAAAAATCATCATTGCTACGCCTACCGCAAAAAGAGCGGAAACAATAACAATAGGGTACAGCATTCCACCCCGTACTGCCCGTCGCAATTCAAATTCTTTCTGTAGTTGAACAGATAATACTTCAAACGTTTCTTGAAGCGTACCCGTTTGTTCACCAACTTCAACAAAACTTACAAACAAGTCCGGAAATGCGTTTGGATGTGGACGCATACTATCAGCAAGACTATTCCCCCGTTCCACCCCGTCCAGAACCGAGTGTGTTGCTGTGATTAACGCCTTATTTCTTGTTTGTTTTGCTAATGTTGCGAGCGAACTTTTCATATCAAGCCCAGCTCGAAGCATGAGTGCAAAGTATCTTGCAAAAAGCACTCGCTCAAGAATAGAAACGTGGGTAAATAAGCGTATTGAAAACGAAAACAGCTTCTTTTGCGTTATTTCCTTAAACGAAGTAAGAAGAATCCCCTCGTGAAATAAATCTTGCCCTAGCACGGCATGAGATGATGCTTCTCGTTTTCCAGATATAAGCTCTCCTGTTTGCTGATTTCTTGCTGTAAATGTATATATAGGCATAGAAACAATTATTCTTTGGCAACGCGCAAAACTTCTGCAACACTTGTGATGCCCTGCACAACTTTCATGATCCCATCTTCTACCATAGTTACCATTTTCTGCTCTTCTTTTGCAGCAGTTTCTATTACATCAGAAGTAACATTCGCAGTAACCAGCTTTTGCAATGAAGGGGTCATTTCCAGCATTTCGTATATCCCCAGCCTTCCTTTATACCCTTCATTGCACTTGTCGCACCCTTCCGCTGTAAACATCGGGACTCTTTCCCATGTTTTTTCTGCAGCATCCACAATACCCTCTTCTTTGAGCAACATCAACATACGATCAAGATCAACAATCTCTGCAAGACTATCAAGCATTGTTTTGTCCATCACTGTTTGTTTCCTACATTGCGTACAAAGCGTACGAACCAACCTTTGCCCAATAATAATATTCGCAGTAGACGCAATTAAGAACGGCTCTATTTTCATATCCATCAGCCTGGGAATTGCACCTGCCGCGCTATTTGTATGGAGCGTAGATAATACCAAATGCCCGGTCAATGCAGCATTTACGGCAAGAGATGCGGTCTCTTCATCTCGAATTTCTCCAACCATAATAATATCAGGATCTTGTCGTACAAGGGCACGCAATCCATTAGAAAACGTGAGCCCTATTTTTGGCGAAACTTGTGTTTGGTTTATCCGTTGCATGCGGTATTCCACTGGGTCTTCAATGGTACTAATATTTACATCCGCAGTGTTCAGTTGGCGCATCACTGCATACAGCGTAGTTGTTTTTCCTGATCCGGTGGGGCCAGTAACTAAAACCATTCCGTTTGGTTTTTCAATATTATCTTTAAACATGGCACGATTTCTCTTGCTTAATTTTATTTCATCAACCGTGATACCTTTTCCAGATTCATCCAATAAGCGCATAACTATTTTTTCTCCGTCAAAGACCGGCAGCGTAGACACGCGGAACGCTACATTATAATCTTCGTTTTCTATTTTGAACCGACCGTCTTGCGGCAGCCGGTGCTCATCAATTTTGAGGTTTGATAAAATTTTTATGCGCGCAACTACCCCCGCAAGTACCGTTTTTGGCAGTACCATCATGTCGTGCAGTATTCCATCTACTCGGTATCGAACCACCACAGTATCTTCTGTTGGTTCAATATGAATATCCGATGCATCTTTCATAATTGCATGACGTAAAATTGAATCAGCAATTTTAATAATTGGTAAATCTTCTGCAACCTTCGACAAATCGCTACCTTCAGCACGAACATTTTTTGCTTCATCAATTACTTGTTGCAAGTCTGCAGCAAGAGTGCCTTGATATTTTACAAGCGCTTCTCGAATAGTCGTACTACTCGCAAGAGAAACTTCTATCTTTTTATCTACTTTCTTGTGAATAAATTCCACAATTTGCCTGTCTGCCGGGTCTGCAATTGCAAGCTTTAAACTTTCTTTATCTTGTTCGTATGCAATAACTAAATGCTCCCTCGCAGTTGATTCTGGAATAATATCAAGTGTTTTTTTGTCTATCGAATGCTCGCTTAAATTCACATACGGCATATGAAGCACTGCCGCATACGCTTTAGTAAACTGCTCTTCCGTTACTTTCCGCTTTCCAACAAGTAGCTCAAATGCTGTACCTTCTTTTGCGTCCATCTGTTCACGAATATGAACACCATCCTCCGTAGAGAGATCACGGGACTCGACCAAAACCTCCAAAATACTTTCACTTACTTTATCTGGCATACAATATAGTATACCAGAAAACTACATGTCATTCTTGTTCACTTCCCGTACGTTTTAATGGATCCTTTTATTTTTGCATTCAAATGATCATGCATGCCAAATGTTCCTAGCTCTGAAAATGTGAAAGAATATGTTTCGCCAGTTGCAAGACCTTTTTCTGCATCAAAACCAGGCAAACCAGTGTGCGTAGGATGAGGAGCAGACGCGGGCCAATGAAGTGCTTGCCCATTATTCGTAAACACTACGGTAGTTCCAATTAAAATATCAACTGTTTCAGGACGAAAGCCTTCATCGTCAATTGAAATATGTACTACATCTGCCACAGCAGGGGAAGCCGACGATACTACTTCTTCGGGGAGTGTGCTCGGGGCAATTTGCGTAAATTCACTTTGAGCAACAGGAGAACTAGATACTACAGGCATTTCCTCTTGCTCTTTCTCCTCACCACCATCAGAACGAAACGTAAAGAACGCTACTGCACCTATAATAATAACGCCTACTACAATTGAGAGAAATTGTTTCATGCGTATAGCATACCCTAGCTCACGAAACTGGACAATCGCTGTGTTATAATAAACGGCATGTCACTTGTCGAAGATATTGAAACCATCATTCATGGCGAAATTATGGAAGATGATGCGTCACTTAGTGCTGCGAGCAAAGACGCAAGCTTGTTCACCGTCCGCCCCCGCGCCGTCGTACACCCTATGAATACTGGAGACGTACAAGCGTTAGTGCGTTATGCATCTTCACACAAAAATGTTTCACTTACCGTACGTTCAGGAGGCACTGATATGACTGGCGGCCCGCTGAGTGAGTCCTTGGTTGTGAATATGTCTTCGCATTTTACACGTATCGGAAGAACTATGGGCAACAGTATTCGAGTAGAACCCGGGGTATTTTATCGTGACATGGAACGAAAAGTACGCAAAAAAGGACTCTTGATGCCGTCCTACCCCGCCTCAAAAGAAATATGCACCGTAGGTGGAATGGTGAATAACAACGCAGGAGGAGAAAAAACGCTCTCGTACGGAAAAACAGAAAAATATATTCAAGAACTTTCTGTTGTTTTAGCTGATGGCAACGAATATTCTATCTCTGCATTAAATACATCTGAATTAATGCAAGCCATGAAACAAAAAACGTTTTTAGGAAACGTATATCGAGAACTGTATAAGCTCATCGAAAACAATTACGATTTTATCCAATCCAAAAAACCTAACGTTTCAAAAAATTCCGCAGGATATTACCTTTGGAACGTATGGGACAGGAAAACGTTTGATCTCACAAAATTATTCGCAGGCTCGCAAGGAACGCTTGGTATTACCACAAACATAACATTTCGCCTTATCAAACCAAAAAAACATTCTGCGCTCCTTGTGTTATTCCTTCCAGATTTAACACATCTTACAGATATCGTAGAGTACCTGATGGCATATCAGCCAGCAAGCTTGGAATCGTACGATGACCACACGCTTTACCTTGCACTCAAACTATTCCCCAGTTTTGTAAAAAAGTTAAAAACAAACATTGTTTCTCTTGGATTGCAATTCATTCCAGAGTTTAGCATTATGTTCCGCTCCGGAATCCCAAAATTGATGCTGCTTGCGGAATTTACCGGAGATACAAAACAAGAAGTACTTGTGCAGGCGCAGGCTGCCCAAAACGCAGTAAAAAAATGGAACATGCCATTTCGTATTGCAGCAACAAAAGAAGAGCAGAAGAAATACTGGACTATTAGAAGAGAGAGTTTCAATATGCTTCGCCATCACGTACAAGGTAAAAAAACCGCACCGTTTATAGACGACTTTATCGTCCAGCCAAAGTATTTGCCATCGTTCTTGCCAAAGCTTGCAGCTATTCTCAAAAAATATAACATCGACTACTCCATAGCAGGGCATGTGGGAAACGGAAATTTTCACATTATTCCCCTCATGAACTTCAAAGATAAACGGCAATTAGACAATATCCCAAAAGTCTCCAAAGAAGTATATGATCTAGTATTCAAATATAACGGATCATCTACGGCCGAACACAACGACGGATTAGTACGCAGCCATGTACTGCCACAAATGTATGGGAAAAAAATGTATGGCCTGTTTGAAGACACAAAGCATATATTTGATCCAAAAAACATTTTTAATCCACGCAAAAAAATCGGCTACGACTGGAAATGGTCACTAAAACATATTGTGAGCGAATAGACGTCGTTCCCCTCTCCCCAATTGGGGAGAGGGATCCTCGCCATCAGGCGGGAGGGTGAGGGCAACCCAAGGGGAATATGACTTGGGTGTAGAATATGAGTGTGGGAGTATTACATAACAGAGCACGATCAACACTAGTACGGAGGAGTTTAAGGAGAATAGTTCCAGAACCGGAACAACGATTGTGGTATTTCTTGCGCGGAAAAAGATTGAGTGGTCATAAGTTT
>DATDYZ010000028.1:0-29427 GCA_035288905.1 Candidatus Anderseniibacteriota bacterium
CGTGGGGAGAGGGAGGGGGTTTACCCTGAGCGAAGCGTAGGGTGCAGGGCCGTATCGCGTCGTAGTCTGCCCTCATCCGCGCCCAGCACAAAGGCTGGGCTAACCTTCTCCCCAATTGGGGAGAAGGGAGCGACGACTCTAGAAGTATTTTCGTTCCTTTGATTCTTTAATAATATCGAATGCGTCTTCTGCAGTATCTACAATCGTATACAGATCTGTATCTTCCGGGGAAATTGTTTTGTATTCTTCCATAAGAGATTTTTTTGCCCACGTATCGAGTGGCTCCCAAAAATGTTTTCCCATACATATAATAGGTACTGGACTCATCTTCCCTGTTTGGACAAGTGTGATCATTTCAAAAAATTCATCAAGTGTTCCAAATCCGCCGGGAAAAAAGACGTATGCTTGCGCAGATGCAGATAGCATTACTTTGCGCGTAAAGAAATAATGGAAACCGATTCCGCGCTTTACGTATGCGTTGCGTCGTTGTTGGGAAGGCAGTTCAATATCTAACCCAATAGATTCTCCGCCGCCTTCGTATGCTCCTCTGTTTCCGCCTTCCATGATACCAGGGCCGCCACCGGTTATGACTGCGAACTGATGTTCCGCGAGCATTCTGCCCAACTTGCGAGCTTCCTCATACCATCTGTCCCCTTCCGGAAACCTAGCAGAACCAAAAAATGTAACTTCTTTTCGTAAGGGATAGAGAAACTCGAATCCGTCGATAAACTCTGACATGATCCGGAATATTCTCCAGTTCACATCCTCTTGAAAATCAAATGGTTTATCAATTGGAATTTTATTCGACTCCGACCTATCGTATCGCATGGAATGAATTGTAACATAAAACGTTTCCCTCTCCCAATTCTGGGAGAGGGCTAGCCCGCCACATCGGCGGGCAGGGGTGAGGGCAGTGGAGCGCATGCCGTTGAACCAGCCCTCATCCGCGCCCTTCGCACAAAGGCTCAGGGCTAACCTTCTCCCCAATTGGGGAGAAGGGAATGACGATTATGTAAAATAAAAAAATACCCGCTGGTTGAAAACCAACGGGCTGTGCGAATGTGTGCAATTCTACCGCCGCAGGGTGGCTATTCTGATACGTAGGAGAACAAATCTCCTACAGAGTTATCGTTCTCGTTGTAGTAATACCCGACTACAATGAGAACAACAGTTGCGATCAAAGCAATTACGCTTCTCAACGTTTTCTCCCTGTGATTTGAAACAACATGAATAATCGACTTTGCCCATCATACACCTGATGCGACTAAAAGTCAAGTACTATAACTTCGGTGGCCGTGGTGGAGTAAAAGTTGGAGGTTTTTGTCGGTTTGGTGCTTTGGGGGGCTGGTTTAGAGTTACTGTTATCACTTGCTTTGGTATAGCTTGGGAATTCTTTTCCAGTTTTCGTTTCTCATAGCATTCTTTGCAAAATACTTCTTTTTCAGGATCTGGCTTGAACGGAACTTCGGTATGCTTTCCGCACGAAGAGCAAATTGCAGGGTATAGTTGTGAAAATTCCAAGGATTATCCTTGGAATTGCGTTTTCACAGTTATCGTTTCAAAAAAAGTTCATTTCGAGTAGGATTGAAATGCATTCCATACTGTAACTTTTTCAAAAAACCTATACCAATATACGGATCCCCAGGGAGTATAATAACTTCCAAAGAAGCTACAATATCCTCCATTTCGGAATACACAAGTGAAGCCGGAATATTCTGCAAAGAACCATCTCCGAACCTAATTGATTCCGTATGCGTTACAGAAAGACCAAGCCCTTGAGCAATATCCGGAGAAATACGAATGTCCCCATCAAAACCCGTATCAATCAAAACAACCACATCCAAGATTGCAGATCCCCATCGGATGAGAATTTTTATATACGGCCGATCAAAATGAACTTTTCCACTAATCACACACGTGACATGCTTGCGAGAGTTTGCGTAGCAGAATATCCTATTTTTACCAAATAAAAGACATCCTCAGGGTATTTTTCTTTTGCTTTTTCAATTGCATCGCTTCCAGTATTTCCTAAAAAATATTCACCCGTTTCCACATGAATTGCAGCAAATTCACCTTTGTGCGAACGAGTTAAAGTTTTTTCTTTTTTTAGATATATTCGAGCTCCTCTTTTTGCAATTTCCTCAATATGCACGTTATTCATACATCAATAATACTGTTAACTGACAAAGAATGCTACTGCAAAAATAAAAAAAGCACCCAGGGTTTCCCGTGGGCGCCAACGTGCGTACTACTGCCGCGCAAAAGGGCTATTTGTTTGGGACGTAAACGATTACCAGCACCGCATTGTTTTTATCAATAAGGCTCGAGGTTATGTGAGTAATGGTCACATCATTTCTCAACAACCATGCGTTCAACATAGATTCATGCTCTTCTACGGTTATTTTCTCCCCAAATTCGTACCTGCCAAAATCAACAAGTTTCAGTTTCTGCTTCATTTTTTTATTCCTCTGAGGTATATTCAAACCCTTCGGGTTTGAATTGTTAAAGAGACGCTTGGGGGAACTCTTTTACTACTGACACGGGTGTTGTAAGTTTCAACACCAGGTCAAACAGTTGCTGAGCGTATTCCTCATTCATGTCGTTTTCTTTGGCGCCTCTGCTGTATTCGATATACCAACCCTCTGTGGGTTTTGGTTTCCACACTTCGTCAATGATGTCATCGGTGCCGATGTCGAAGAATTTTTTGACGGACAGACCTTTGGTGAGCACGGTGAATTGGTTAACCAGCTTCTTGCTTTGTTCGTTGTACTCATCCGGATCAAGCGCGAGAATTTCTCGCGGAGTATCGTCATCAGATATGGAATCACCGGACACATGACTCCCGAACAAGCCCAACAGCAAGATTGTAACAAAACACATTATGGCACCAATCATGAGGTCTCCCATACCAAATCCTTGGTTTTGTGAATATTGGACCATGTCTTTCTAAGCTCCTTAGGCGTTTTTCGGCTGCCTATGCCGTTTTGGTTGTGAAATTGCAGGTGAAAACTGACTAGCGCAATTGTACACTTTTTATAGAAAAAGTCAAATTTATAATTTCGGAGGTCTTGGTGGGGTAAATGCTGGAGGTTTTGGTCGAGTTGGTGCTATGAGCACCTGTTTTGGGGGTACTGTCGTAGTCTCTTTTGCTACCGCGGGAGAATTTTTGCCTGCCCCGCGTAGCTCTTTGAGCGAAGTGGGGGTCTGTTTCCTTTTGTCATAGCATTCTTTGCAAAATACTTCTTTTTCAGGATCTGGCTTGAACGGAACTTCGGTATGCTTTCCGCACGAAGAGCAAATTGCAGGGTATAGTTGTGGGCGAGTTTTTTCCCTATCGGTCGTCGTCGTGAGCGACCCCCTCTCGCTCCCCCTCATATGAGGGGGAGAAATATCTGCATCGCTCTTCTTCCCCAATAACCCAGCTAAATCGGTAATTACTTCGTTTGTTGGTGGAGCAATAACAATATCTTCTAATTCTGCGGGTTTTGATTTTGGTGTATCGATTATTGCTTCGCCGGTTATTGAGTTGAATGCTGGTTTTTGTTTCTCCGCCGAATTGTCCGCAGTAGCTTTAGCAAAGGTGGAAGCCTGGGCGAAGATTGGTTGCTGTCGCTTTTGTTCTCGGTATTTTTGCTCGGCTGGTTCCTTATGGCTCTCTTCCGCAGCTCCTTCGAACGCAAACCCGCTCCAGCGTGCAATTTTTTCTTCGATGTCTTCCCTTTTGTTTCCATATCGTTCTCTCGAAACCGCGATAACTTTTTCCTTACTATTGTATGTTTCCGCAACAGGCGGGATTGTCTCCATAGAAAAGGGTTGGCTCGTTACTCCGTTGATCATAAGCTTTACGTATGCATTATATTTATCGAGGTTTACTAAATCTGTCTGCATAAAATACGGCTCGAATTCCTTTTCCATATACTCGGCGTCGAACGCACCAATGCGGAATGAAATAATGGTACCTACGTTTCCAAATACTGCGTCTCTCACCACTTCTTCCATTTGAGTAATGTATTGATGAGCGATGATTAAATTAAGTCGGTATTTGCGAGCTTCAGACAATATAGTTGCAAACGATTCCGTTGCAAAATTTTGGAATTCGTCAACATACAGATAAAAATCTTTTCTTTGCTCTTCTGGAATGCTTGCGCGATCCATTGCTGCAAGTTGGAGCTTGGTAATTAACATGGCTCCGAGCAACGCTGAATTATCTTCCCCAATTCTTCCCTTAGATACGTTAATCAAGAGAATTTTTCCGTTATCCATAATATCTTTCATATCTATAGTGCTCTTTGGCTGCGCAACAATATTTCTGATAATAGAAGAGCTTAAAAATTGCCCCACCTTGTTTTGGATCGGAGAAATTGCTTCACTCCTGAACCGCTCGTTGTAATTTGCGAACTCGTTTACCCAGAATGCTTTTACCACCGGGTCTTGGATGGTGTCTACAACTTTTTTCCGATAATTTTTATCGGCAAGCATGCGCATAATCCCAAGCATGGTGCTGGACGGGTAATCAAGAAGGGCAAGAATAACGTTTCGTAAAATGTATTCCAGCCTCGGCCCCCAAGAGTCTGCCCATATTTTTTTGAGTGAACTCACCAAACCCGACGCAACAAGGTATTTGTATTGCGGATCAACGGATTCTAGCGGATTAAATGCTACCGGAAAGTCAACGTCTGCAGGGTTGAAATATACGACGTCGTTTGTACGTTCTGGCGGAATAACGTCCAAAACTTTTTCTGCTACGTCGCCGTGCGGATCTACCAGTGCCAGCCCTTTTCCATTTTTAATATCCTGAATAATCATATTTTCTAGTAACGTTGTTTTGCCCACACCCGTCTTTCCAATAACGTAAATATGGCGACGCCTGTCATCGGTGTATATGCCAAAAGCTCGCCGCTGGTTGCGGAACGCCGTCTGGCCCACTACGGTAATGTCGTCGCTCATAGTGTGTTATGCATAGGGCAAGTTTGGAGGAGGGCTGGTACGGCCTGATTTTGCTCGTTCTACGCTTGGAGCCGACACATACTTTACGGGGAAATGATACAGCGAAGCTAACTCTTCTGCATTCATCATCTGTCCGGAATCTGTTCCAAAGAAATTTCTCCATTGGAAATTTTGCAGGATATTTTTTTCTCGTAAGAGGCGCCTTCGATCTCGCATGATGAAATTCGGGCCATTTGTTTTTGTCTCACCATCTGGCATAAAGCTATTCATATGCCCTGCAGCATATTGCTTAAATGTGCCAATACCCCTTCCGATGTTTGGTTTTTTCATTTGGCCGGGAGGAGATAAGTGTATTAATCGAACTTTTACTTTGAATCCGTTCTTTGTAACTTTTTCTAATATACCTTCCATTTTTGCTTGGTCTGTTGGGTTAAAAAACCGTAGGACTTTCTCTTCTTTTTTTGCTTCAAAATCCAGTGGCCCACGGAATACAATAGATAGAAGTTCACCCGGAAGTGCCGAGAAAAACGCTCGAAAATTTTCCCACATACCAGGCTTTGCTTTTTTTGCTTGGCCTGATATTTCCGCAATCTTCTTCTCACCCTTTTTTTCCCACTCTTTGATTTTTTTACCATCCAGTGCGCGCACTAATACCTGTACCCAAAACTCTTCACCTGGCTCCAGATTTGTAAGTGTTTCTATTGTTACTTGCATAGGGTCTACAAATGGAATCTTTTCTGCGAGTTTTGCTTCAAATTCTTTGTATGATTTAATGGGGTAGATATCATCTTCTACTAACACCATTTCAGATCCCCAAATATCATACTTCTTTCGTAGTTCTCTCCAGTCGTAGCGAAGTGTGTAATCAGAAGTTTCTTTCACGTCTGCTTTGGGGTACTGACCATACACAATAGATTCAAAAAGTCGTTTGTGGGCCGTTGGTACCACAATAATAAACTTTGCTACACCTTGTGTGCAAAAAATTTCAAAACTTGCCCAAGCTTCTAGGTACCCATCGAAGTATTTTTCATTAAAATCAGGATTTTTATGAATTCCACCAACAAATTCAAAAACGCCCTCCATTGATTTTGGCGTTTCCTCGGTGTCTCCGGGCATTGTAATTTGGTAATATGTCCATTCAATTGCACTTTCAAAATCTACCATTTTTAAAAGAAGGTATGTTTTCCATGCAATCCAAAAAATCATCCATACCGCAAGTAGCCACCCAAGCGTAATGATGGGTGGGCCAAAGTTCTGGAAGAATTCAGCTAAAGTGTAGGGCATATGGCGCATTATACCATACGCCACAGCTTACTTTTTTAGCGTATACAGATCTTTCTCTGTTTTCGAAAAGCGATCAGTATTCTGGAGCGAAAGAAGAATAGTGTTTTTCTTTACCATGCGTTGTTTCAACACTTCTTCTACTAATTCCTGTTTGCTCATTGGTGCAGTTGCTTTTGCGAGAATGGATTCTAATACGTCAGCAACAGTGCCAGCCATGTAGCCCCATTCTTTCAGGCCGTATAATCCACGTCCAACAAGTATAAACCTACCATCTTTTATAAGCTCGTTATGTACGGTTTGTGGATTTGCCTTTTTTTGATCAAATGCAGCATCGTTGATCATCTTCGTGATGTCACGAAAATGTGCGGGCTTTCCATTGCGACGTAGAACGGCGAATGCTTTGTCACCTACTCCACGAGGAGAAGTTTCTGCCCAGCCAATAAGACCCCAGTCTCCAAATGCGGTTTTAGATACATGTTTACTTGCCTTTAGCGCAGCTCGGATGTGGGTATCTGGTACATTACCCGTAAGTTTACGACTAATTTCAGACGTAAGATCCGTAAGTGCAATCGGCGCATTCTTTTCTTTGAGTATTTCCATAGCAACAAGAACAATAGTCTCTATTTGCGCATGCAAAGACTCCTCGTGTTTCCAATGTGTCTCAAACAGGTTGTTTGGTTGCGCAGGAGCAAAATGAGGAATAATCGTTAAGTAAAAATGCAGGGTATGAGTCGATACATTTGCACCCGTTGCATCGTTTACAATCTCAACAGCGTGGTGTTCTGCAAGTAGACCCCCATGCTCCTGAAATACACGTGTTAAAAGAGTTTCAATGCTGCCGAACAAGTCACGCATCGTGGTAAGTTCCTTTTTAGCATTTGCTTCAATTTGACGCACTCGTTCACGGGTAATGCCATATTCTTTTCCAATACTTTCAAGCGTCTCTTTTTCTTCTTTGCCTAACCCAAAACGACGGACAATTATGTCGCGAGACCGTGCATCCAACGCTTGAAGCGCTGCATCCGTAAGTTCAGCAAAATTGACTGTCTGCCCGCCGGAATGGTGGGTTGGTTGTTCTTGACTTGTAATTTCGCTATTCATAGAACCTTTGTAGCATATGAAGTAAATGTTGTCAACTTTTTATGCAAATATGCATATATGACCAATCACCGTACCCGATATACAAAAATTTGTCCAATACCATATTTCTCCGCTTTGTTAGCCTTTATTGACAGTTTTACGAACAGCGGCATCTAGCGGCCCCGCACTAAAAAAAAGAGCAAGCGAACCGTTTTTTACATGATGTAAGAAATCAACACTATTCTCGTTGTACGTTGCAAGTGTTCCTTGTGCAGAAAGCTCATTTTTGAGCCGTAGTGCATCTTCTTGTGCACCCTTGTCGCGTCCTGCGGGTATAAATGGTGGAACAATAACAACATCGTCAGCAAGCGAGAGAGCGCGAACGAAGTCAGGTAAAAACGTACGGAGTCTCAGCGGCATATGCGCCTCGAAAACTACCGTAATAGTTTTATCTGGGTATACTTCGCGAGCACCGGTAATAGTCGCGGCAATCTCTGCGGGGTGGTGTCCGTAGTCTGAGCGAATATCACATCCGTTTATAGTTCCTAGTAATTCGAATCTTCGTGAAAGTCCGGGAAATGTTTGTAATGCGGCAAGAGAGCTTTCCTTCGAAATGCCGATTTTTTCTGCAAGGGCTACAGCAAGTGCTGCGTTCATGCGCATGTGTTTTCCGGGCAGTGGCAGGTGAATAATTGGTATGTCACTTTCTTTTATTTCAATCGTATTTGTTGGGAATACTATATTTGGATGAGCGCTTTTTTCGTGTTCTGGAATAATTAAAAATCCATTTGGTTTTAGTTTCATACTGAATTCTTCGTATGCTTGTTCTACATCTTCTAGCGAAGAAAACGCATCGGGATGGTCGAAATCAATAGTTGTAATAATACTATGTGCAGGAGATAGCTCTAGAAAATGTTTTCGGTATTCATCCGCTTCAACAATGAAATATCTCCCCTTCCCCTTTTGTGCGTGTTTGCCACGCAAGCCTCCCATACTTGCACCAATTAAAACACTTGGATCAAGACCCGACTCTATACAAATATGAGCAAGTAATGCTGTGGTAGATGATTTACCGTGAGTTCCTGTTATGGCAATCGTTTCATAGTCTTGAGAAAATTCTCCCAGTGCTTGTTGGTACGGGACTTGTTCTATGTGGTTTTTTTCTGCTGCAATACGCAATGGGTGTTCAGGTACTGCTGCATCTGTGTATACTAAGCGATCAGCATGCGCCAGTGCTGCAATTGCTTCTTCTAGCGAAACTTCTGTTTCCTCGTGAGTATCGTCAAATCCTATGATACTTTCACCGCTTTCACGCAGAAGATATGCTAATCCCCTCATACCAGCACCTCCAATGCCAAGAAATACGGAACTTCTCATACAGGGCGGAAGCCAGTTGCTAGTTGGAATACAAGTTTTGCAATATCGCTTGCCGCATTGGGAAAATCCAACGCTTGTACATTTTTAGCTAGCGTTTCTTTTAGGGGTATATCGGATACAAGGCGCAATATGCCTTGTTCCAGTAAGTGTGGGCTGAGGTTAGAGGGATCTAAAATAAGTGCGGCTCCCGCAGCTTCAAACGCAAGCGCGTTTTTCCGCTGGTGGTCGTTTGCGGAATCTGCGAGCGGTATAAGGAGGGAAGGAATACGAAGCCGAGCAATTTCTGCGAGACTGCTTGCCCCCGCTCTGGCTACTGCGAGATCTGCTGCCACAAGCGCCGATATCATTGTTTCTCCGAGATATGGAACACCCTTGTACAGTGTTTTTCGAGGAGAATGTGCAAGTATTTCTGATGCTACTTTTGTAACTGCTTCATATTGTGTTGTACCGGTAATATGAAGTACGCACATTTTAGTAATAATAGTTGGAAGGATGGCAAGCAAACTTTCATTGATTTGTTTTGCGCCCTGGCTGCCGCCCATAACAAGAAGGAGGGGCTCATGTTCTGGAAACCCAAGTGTTTTTTTTGCTGATTGTTTTGTGTATTGCTGTCCGATTGTTCTCACCGGTGTTCCGGTGAGAAAGAGTTTACGTGCAACTTTTGGTAAATATTCTTTCGAAACAGCAAACCCTATGGAAATTGCGGAAGCAAATTTCATGAGCGATTTGTTTGCAGATCCAGGAACTACGTCGGATTCATGCAAAAGGATTGGTATACGGTATATATATGCAGCAAGTACAGAAGGTACACTGCCGTATCCACCTTTGCTCACTACAACATCTGGCATAATTCTCCACATGCGCCAGAGGGCGACAATGATGCCGATTGGCAGCTTGAATAGAATATCGATAATAGTTAACGCTGATGCGTAGCGTCGCATCTTTCCAGAAGGAACATGCTGTACGGGTACATCGTATCGTTTAAAAAGCTCAGTAATTTCAGGAGTAGTTACTCCAAGGAAGAATATATGAAGCTCTGTAGGATCTAAAAAACCAGGAAGCGTACTTTTCGTTTTCAGGTGTTCTGTGCGCAATGCTTCAATAATCGATTCAAACGGCATTACATGGCCGCCTGATCCTCCCCCTGTTAATACAATGCGCATAGTTAGTCTGTAGTATACCGTGAAATATTAAGAAGTACTCCAGATGCGAATAGTAACGCCGTAAGCGCAGAGCCGCCATAGCTAATAAAAGGAAATGGAATTCCCGTCAGTGGTGTAATAGCAAGTACAGATGCCATATTGATAAACGCCTGCATAATAATCCAGCTTGTTATGCCTGTTGCTAATAGGCGTCCAAACGTATCGGGCGCATGTTCTGCAATACGATATCCTCTAAATGCAATGACCATAAAAACAACTACTAAGAGAAATGTTCGTATAAATCCAAGCTCTTCTGCTGTTACGGCAAAAATAGTGTCGCCGGCGGGTTCTGGCAGATAGTTGTATTTTTGGCGACTTCGCCCAAACCCGAGCCCCCATAATCCCCCAGTGCCAACCGCAAGAAGCGCTTGGTTTACCTGGTAGCCGATACCTTGAGGGTCAAGTTCCGGGTGAAGATATACAAACAGCCGGGCTAGTCTGTATTGTGCAGTGCTGACAAGTATAGAAAAGGCTGCAAATCCTGCAAATCCTATAAATGCCAAATGACGAAGTCGAAAGCCTGCTGCAAAAACCATTGAAAGTGCAATTGCAGTAATAATAAAAAGGGTACCGATGTCTGGTTGTAATATAATGAGTAATCCGATAAGCGATGTAATAACAAGAAAAGGGACAACGCTCTTCTTGAAATCTTTTATTTCTGCCCCTTTTCTCTCAAGCAGCGCGCCAAGATATAAAATGAAGCATAATTTTGTAAGTTCGCTTGGTTGAATTGTAAAAGGTCCGATTCCAACCCACCGTGCTGCCCCGCCAGAAGAGACTTGCAAACCAGGAACAAACACAAGAATCAGGAGAACAAGCGATAATAATAGCCCGGGTAAAGCGAATGCTCGTAACTTGGTATATGGGGTAAAAAAGCCAACAAAAAATGCAACTAATCCGAGTCCAACTCCGTATGTTAGTTGATGTTTTAAAAAATAAAATGGATCATCTCGTAATTGGTCACCAAGAACAGACGATGCGGAACCAACCATCATCAGGCCAAATACAATCAGGCCAAATATTGTTACTAATAAAACAGGATCAGCATGTTTTGGTGCAGATGACATCCCTTATAGTATACCTGAAAAAAGAAAACCCTCCCGAACAAATAGTCCGATAGGGTTACGATTTTTGAATTCTCATACGGGAAAGGATTCTAAGTATCTGTAGGCACTTTGTATTTTTGCCAATTTTTCTGATTTCATCGATAGCAGTCTCGGGGCGTAGTTCTGCAAGTGCGTGAATGTGGACAAAGAGAAGAATATTACACGCGACAATATCTTTCCAATGTGGGTCTTTTTGTAAGTCCTTCAGATCGTGTGCCCAGTTCTCAATTTGCTCAAGCATCTCATCCGCGTTTTGCTTGTCATGTTCCCAGTGGCGCAATAAAAGGTATACCTCTCTGTACTGACTTCGACAGAGTATACTGAATTTAAAACCTCTTCTCCGCATCCAGTCGTCATCAAATACTTTGAGATATTTTGTTAGATATCCGTTGAGTTGCAGTTTTGTTCGCATCTCTAATCCTTTTGCGTATTGTAAAGGGCGGGAAAAATCAGAACACTCCTACTGTATGCCTCTCATTATAACTTTTCAACTGCACGTATAAACGCATCGCCTCTATCAAACTCATGCAAAAAAAGACCAAAACTTGTTGCCCCAGGTGAAAGCAACACCGTATCGCCTGGTCTTGTAAGCGAATGAGCTGTTTTTACTGCATTATTCATTGTTGATGCGTCGTAATGTTTTGCGTGCGTCTGCATGGAAACTAATGCTTTCATGTTTCTTGTTGCCGTGCCGGGAAGCCAAATAATATGCTTAATATTGTTGTGTGAGGCTACCGTTTGTGCAAGCTCTTGAAATTCTAGAGCTTTATCGCTTCCGCCCAGAATGAGAATGAGCGGTTTTTCTTGAAAACTTTCTATTGCTGCAATAGTTGCATCTGGCATGGTTGCGGAAGAGTCGTTCACATAGCGCACACCGTCTAAAGTACGTACAAATTGCAGACGATGCGCAAGCGCAGGTGCGTTTTGGAGTGCGGTTATAATGAGTGGAATATCTGCGCCGTGCAATATGCCGATTAATATTGCTGGCAACTTGTTGCGTAGCTCGTGCGGGGATGTGTGTGGGATGTCGGAGACAGAGCAGATTGCTTGCGTGTTTCCCCTCTCCCAACGCTGGGAGAGGGAGGGGGTGAGGGCCGTCGTCGAGTTGTGGTCTGCCCTCATCCGCCCGCTCTTGCGAGGCACCTTCTCCCCAATTGGGGAGAAGGGATTCGTAAATATTTTCCTATCTTTTATCCATATCCCCTGTTCATGTTCTTTTAGTGGTTTTAGCGAAAACCAATAAAGCGCACCTCGCACATCATTTTCCCATGTTCTGATTTTTTCATCATCTGCGTTCAAAATTGCAATATCTTCTGTAGTTTGATTTCTTATAATTTGTTTTTTTGTATCTATATATTCTTCAAACGACTTATACGTATTTAAGTGATCTTTATACATTGATGTTACAACAGCAATGTGCGGACTTATCATTTTTTCTTGCAATGCTTCTAATCTCCAGCTCGAAAGCTCAAAGACAACGGGAAACGTAGCTCCCGTAGTTCCCCTCTCCCGTTCTGGGAGAGGGCCTAGCCCGCTGGCAGGGGTGAGGGGCGTTAGCGCTCCCAACGGCGAAATCCCATCAACCCCAACCGTTATCGTCTCCGAATCAATCGCATTCATCACGGCTGAAATAGCAGCAGACGCCGTTGTTTTCCCTTTTGAACCAGTAATTCCAATAATGTCCTTGCTGTCTGAGTATGCAAAAAATAAACTGCTATCCATCTCTATAGATATATTTTGTTTGCGTGCTCTATCTAGAATAGGCGCATTTCGAGGAACGCCAGGGTTACGAATAATCAAATCTATTTTAGCAAAATCCAGATCATCTTGATTACCAAAATAATACGAAATATTCGGAATATCTTTTAGCTTTTGTATAGAAGAAACAAGATCTTCTTTTGTTTTTGCATCAGACACAGATATAATAGCACCTTGTTTCGCAAGCCATGTAATAGTTCCAATTGCACCGCCATGTAACCCTAGTCCGAGAACGAGAACGTGTTTTCCTTGAAATGGAGTATTCACCATAGAGAAATAGTAAGTCTAACTTGACTTCAATACAACAAACTGATATACATTTTCTGGTTAGTCAAACGGTTCTTTCTAGGTTTGAGATTTGAAAGGTTTTGAAAATGAAGTCAAAATGGATGTTGGTAACGGCCTTGTTGATCGGCATGGGGGCATCCTATGCTGTCGATCTGTGTGATGACAAAAGAAACGAGCTCGCAGAGTGCACGTCTGCTCTCGACTTTTATGAGACGACCCTTGCTGCATGGAACGAACAACTTCCAGCTGCAGAAGCAGATGTTGCTACGGCTCAGGCAAATTGGGCAGCGGCAAAGCTGCTATACGAGAACATGGTGCTGACTCCCGGGTCGGCCATGGCATTCCTAGCCGCCCAGCAGGCATTCTATGTGGCAACGGCTGAACTGGCTGCTGCTCAGGCGCATTTAGAGGAAGTTCAGGCGGCAATTGCACGGATAACTGCGGCAATAGCGGCTTTAGAACTTGAGATTGCGGAATTGGAGGCCTATTTGGCCGAACATTGCGAGGACTGCGGCTGACAATGCAGCCGCCAAGCAGCAAAACACACAGTGAGGTTTCTTTCTCTGAAGGAAACCTCTTTTTTATGTCCCCATTCCGAGCAATCCAATGACCAGTCCCATGCTCGCAGATACTGCAGATACAATCCAAAATCGCATCGTGACTTTTGTTTCGGGCCAACCCAGCGCTTCAAAATGATGATGAATAGGAGAAGAAAGAAATACTTTTTTGCCGCGGATTTTTTTTGAAAGCACTTGAATAATGACGGAGAGGGACTCGATGACGAGCGGGAATGCAATAATTGGCAAGACTAACGCAGAGTTTGTGAGCATCGCGATAACGCCGAGCGTGGTGCCAAGGCTCATGGCTCCAGTATCTCCCATAAAAAATCTTGCTGGGTATACGTTAAACCATAAGAACGCCAGTATTCCTCCGGCGATGGCAGAACAAAACATAGCAAGTTCTATTCTGCCCATTGCAAAGCAAATAGCCGTGAATGCTCCAAAAGAAAATAAGAGAATTCCGCCCGCCAATCCATCCAACCCATCTGCTTCATTTACGGAAAATGCTGTTGAAACAATAACCAACATGAATAATGGAACGTACCACCACCCTATTTCAAAATCTCCAACTCCAGGAATGTGAATTAAGCTCCAGTCTAGTTTGGTATAAAACCACCATGCACCAAATGCGGCAACCACGGCGTATAGTCCGATACGATGCTTCATGCGGAGCCCTCCGCCGTTTGGTCCAAGACCTTTCACGTTTAAATAATCGTCGAACAGTCCAACCAATGCGGAAGCTACAAGCGCTCCCAGTGGTAATAATGTTTGTGGACGAGTAAGAAAATTAAGCGTAAGGAAAAAGTTGGTAGGGAATAATTCTTTTAATATCCAAAACGATACCGCAAGTATAGTGACTGTGCCCCAAATGATAATCCCCCCACCTACTGGCGTACCCGTTTTTTTTATGTGCAGTTTTGAATAGAATGGCGTATTACCAGACGCGCGGATATTTTTTCCAAATTTATACAAAAACAGCATCTTTGTTAGAAGTGGTGTAAGTATAAATGCCACAATAAATGTGAGCGTACCTGTTGCGACAACTCGCGCAACACTCATTACAAGAGTTGGATCTGAAAATGCAATCATGGCCATGTGTAGTTTCTTACAACATATTCTACAACAGTTTTCATATCCTGGAAACGGTTATCGCTCCCGAGAATAACAGCCCCTATTTTCTTATTTATAGGAGTAACGGTAATAATCGCAAGGTTTTCTTTTGCAGCTAGTGTATACCCTGTTTTGCCTGCAAGTATTTGTAGATACGTTCCGAGTAGTTCATCTGTTGAAACGAATGTTCGTGTTACTCCTTCTTGTGTAGTGAGTTGTCCTTTTTGTTGCGATAAGAACGGACGAATGTGCGGGTCCGCATATGCTAAGCTCAACATTTTCTTTACGTCATACGCCGTAGAATATTGTTCTCCGCCCTCAAGCCCAGTAGCGTTTGCAACCTTTGTAGTAAAAAGACCGTTTTTTGCAGCAAAATCATTCGCGTATACAGCAAATGCGCTCTCCGACCCCTTTGCACCTATTGCAAGTGTTACCATTGCATCATTTGCAGAAGGAATAAGGCTTGCTCCAAGCAGTTCTCGAACAGATGCATGCTGACCAATCGGAAGCTTAATATTTGCACCTTGTGCTTGCGCTTTTTTCGCCTCCGGAGGAATGATGAGTATATTGTTTGAGTTCGGAAGAAGGGTGCGTATAGCAAGTGTAGATAGTAATTTATTTAAGCTTGCAATTGGTCGTTTAGTATTCGCTTCTTTTTCATACAAAATCGTATTCGTTTCAATATCCCATACGAGTGCTGCCTGGGCAGTTAAAGCAACGTCGATTGCCGGCCCTGTTTTTTTTGGTAATGGAATAACGCTCTCTTGCGCAGAGTTGGGAGTAAGTGCATATGGAATACACGTGTGTAAAGGTTGTTCTAGTATGATGCAGCTTACAACGGCAGCAGTAATGTGAAATATACTAATCATGATAAGTTGTGTGCTGCCAGTTCTGTAAAGTTTGGTAGTTCGTGTTTTGTAGTAATACCAAGATGCGATAAAAATTCTTCTGTTACGTCATATTGTGGTGCTTTGCTAGACATCCGCAGTTGGCGAACCAGTCCTCGCAAAAAGAGTTGGCGAATAATGCGCGTTGAATCTACCCCGCGAATCGCATCTATTTCAAAACGCACTAGTGGCCCCCTATAGGCAATAAGCGAAAGCGTTTCCAATGCAGCTTTTGATAGTTCGTGATTGGTATCTTTATTAAATTGTGCAAGAAACCCTGCAACATTCGGGCTCGTGACTAGTTGTACGTGTGTTGCCGTTATGATGATTGTAAGTCCGCTCTCTTGCGTGTGTTGTTCTAGTTCTTGCAGCGCGGCTGTGAGCTCACCTTCAGATGTTTTCGTTAACTCTTGCAGTTCAGTTTTAGGTACGGCTTCACCCGCAGTAAATAATAACGCTTCTATACGCTGTGAAATCTGGTTCATATTTTATGTACGACCAGTGTACCAAATGCCTCTAATTGTTCCAGTTGGACTTCTTGATTGCGTGCCATTTCTAAAATTGCCAAAAAAGAAACTGCTTGCTCTTGGCGAGATATACCATGAATAGATTCTTGAAAATTAAGTATTGATGAAGTAGTAAGGCGAGTTTGAAAAAGAGACAGTATTTCTGTAAGCGACTTTCCGCGCTGTGTAAGATGCGCCTTTGGTTGTATAACTGGAATGCTAGCAGTTTTTTGTTTGAGCGCATCTGCAAGTGCTTCAGGTAGTAACCCCGCCGGAAAAGAAAATGCCTGTGTCGCTTTTTTATTTCCTTCTGCAAAAAAAGAAGCAGGTAAAAGCGGAGCCTTTCCCCATTGTAATCCAAAATGCTCGCCTGCTTTTCTGTAGCGTTCATAAAGTTGGAGCCGCTGTGTAAAATCAGTAATTTCTTCTTCCTCTTCTTGTTTAAGTTGTGGAAGCATCTCGCGTGCTTTTATTAGGAGAAGTGTAGATGCAACAATAATAAAAGATGCAACACTTTCTGGAGGTATGTTGTGTTCTTGTATATAGATAAGAAAAGGCTCAGTAAGTTTTTGGAGAGA
Organism: Candidatus Anderseniibacteriota bacterium; assembly: GCA_035288905.1. Classification (GTDB taxonomy): domain Bacteria; phylum Patescibacteriota; class Andersenbacteria; order UBA10190; family UBA10190; genus HO2-45-11b. Next base: position 16,684 of record DATDYZ010000028.1, read on the forward strand.
AATTTCAGAAAGATTTACTTTTTGTTTTTTTGCAAGTTCAACGAGCACATCGTACGGCCCTTCAAATTGGTCGATTTTTACGTCGGGAAACGCTGGGTGCATAAAGAATATATTAACATACTGCATCGTTCCCCTCTCCCCAATTGGGGAGAGGGTCTGCCGTAAGGCAGGGGTGAGGGCCATTTAGGCGGCATGCTGTATGGGTTGCCCTCATCCGCCCGCCTCTTGGCGAGGCACCTTCTCCCCAATTGGGGAGAAGGGAACGCTACCCAACTCTCGGTAGCGTCTTCCCTCGAAACTTCCAAAAGTATTTGAATGCAGATTTGATATGTTCTCGTGTTGGTCTGTTTGCTAAAATTCCACGCAGTGCTCCCCCCTCGCTGCTGCGTTGGTGGAAATGGGAAAATACTGCTTGTGGTACGTAGGTAACGCGCCACCCTTTTTCCCAAAACCGCCTACACCAGTCAACGTCTTCAAAATATAAAAAGAAGCGTTCATCCATGCCGCCAACTTCTTGATATGCTTTTTTACGAACTATTAAACATGCACCCATTAGCCAATCAACGTCTTGTTCCCTCGCATGATCAAAATCTTTCATTAAGAAATTGCGAATTACATGTTTCCCAAGCGCAGTTTTTCCTAAAAATGTTCGGCGATACACAATTGTCATGATTGTGTAAAATCGATAGCAAGAATATTGGAGTTTTCCGTTTGGTGATATGAGCTTTCCGCCTGCAATCCCTACATCAGGATTTGCATCCATAAACGTCACAAGTTTTTGTACCGATCCCGGAAGCGCAATCATGTCTGGGTTGAGTACTAGATAATACGTTCCCTTTGCAATTTTAAGTGCAGTGTTCACACCAGCTGCTAACCCGAGATTTGTTTTATTGTCGATAACAGTAATTTCGGGGAAATCAGAACGCAGTAAGTAAACACTGTCATCTCCCGAGTTATTATCTACCACAATAATTTCCGTAGCTGGCGGCAAATCTTTCAGCAAAGACTCAACAAGAGCTCTTGTAAGCTGCCACATGCGATAATTTACAATGACTATTGACAGTTTCACGGTATGAGAGTATAGTTACCAGTTAGTGGCTAGTTGCCCTACATATGCCATTTTGGCACAAAAAGACAAAAAAACAAACTTGAAGAGGAGGAGTACTTTGGACATTCAGATTAAGTTGGACGCTCACCACGGAACGCTCTGCGTAATGATCGAGGCAATTTTTGAAAATGCCAACGACGGAGAATCTGTCGTAGTCTTGCATCCAGATGAAGTTGAAAATGACGCGGAGTGGATCAAGAAGCGAAGCGAAATTGCAGTCGCTATATTGGAATTAAGTTGGAAACAAGATAGCGAAACACCATCTTTGGCTGTTCAGTATGTTGGTAAAAGCCTTGTACTGAAGGACATGGTACTCGATGGGTGAAAATCGTCATTCCAACCAAGCTCATTCGCGTACCCGCCCTCACCGGCTGGTACGCTTTTTCATTATTGTCGTTCCCCTCTACCCATATGGGGGAGAGGGCTAGTGTGCCAACAGGCACACAGGGGTGAGGGCCGTTGTTGCGTTGTAGTCTGCCCTCATCCGCCCGCTTCGGCGAGGCACCTTCTCCCCAATTGGGGAGAAGGGAGCGCTACTTACTACGCTTCCCGTGCATCTTCTCAATCCCCGCAAACGCTTCTTTCCACACAGAAAATAAGTTCCAAGAAAATAGAGACAGTATAAAAAATATTGATAACCTGATTGCAATAAAAACGCTATATTTTAATTCATCCGCAAACGTCATATTTTTCGCAAGCATCCAAATGTAATTACGAAGTGAAAGGCGGGTTCGGTTATTTGTAATGCGTTCTGAAATATTTTTAGGTCCAATTCCCCAGTTAAATAACCCGCGCCTTCCCATCGTACGTGCATGGTACCCCACTAAAACGGGAATATATTGTACTGCCCAACCCGCTTTATTTAATCTCCAGCCTAAATCCACATCTTCTTTGTAAGCGAAGAAGTCGGAGTCAAAAACTTCGGCGTCATCCCGGGCCGTGACCCGGGATCCACGCGTGGATGCCGGCTCGGGGGCCGGCATGACAGTGTGCGTGTGTGAAACACTCCTCAGCGCCTCCATTCTGTACATTCCGCATCCACCCGTTACCGCAAATAAGTCTGTTTTTATTTCATATTGCCCAGTGTCTGGTTCATTTGAACCCCGTTCTTTGCCATTTAAGGCAAGTGTCGCAACAATCCCAGCAGAGTCCAGAATCTTTTTTCCTTCTTTTCTGTACAGCTTCCCTTGTACAGCGCCTAATTTTGGATTTTTGTCTAATTCATGAATCAGTTTTTCTAACCCTTCCCAATTAACAGCAATATCTTGATCTAACGTAAGCACGTACGGCGTGGTGCACACTGCAAACCCTGCGTTATGCGCCCCAGCAAATCCTTTATTCGTTTCAAGTCTTAAGATATCCGCATGTGGCAGTAAATCCTGCACTATTTCAAGCGAGGCATCTTCCGACCCGTTGTCTATATACCGGACAATAGCCTGGTCGCGAGGCACTTCTTGCAGAGCAGGAGCTGTTTCTTGCAAGTGTATTGCCCCGTTCCACCCAAGCAGTTGTATCGTCAGTTTTGGTGCCATACATGGTATGATACACGATATGCAGCAATTTTTGCTTATCACTCTTGGTGGAGTAAGTGCCCTTCTTGTATGCCTATCTCAGGTTTCGCTGTGGCAACGGAAAGAATATAGATTTGATAGGATGAAGGCACATCTGTTGTCTCCAGAAGGAGCGCCTTCAAAAGAGTGGTTTGTAATAGTCCAAGGGGTATTTCTACTACTTGCATGGATGAGCCGCTTCGAACTGTTTGCAGTCGCAAGTATCCTCAGTATTGTACTTGGCCATAGCTTGCGTATATATAGAAAAGGCGTTATGCGCCCAGATTTCACGACGCGGGCAATTCTCGTATTTGCAGCCACGGGTATATTTGGGCTCGTTGTATTTTTACTAATTGTTCCGTTTATGATCAATGCATTATTTCTGGCAACATGCATATTCGTTTTGCCACTTCTCATTGCACTTTCGGTATTTGTAGTTGGGATTCCCGCACAACTCCAAAAGCAAAAAACGATTAGCCGTGCTAAATCATTCCGTGCCCACCTAAAAAATCTCGCTGTTGTTGGAATTACAGGTAGTGTTGGTAAAACGTCTACAAAAACATATCTCGTGCATCTTCTGGGTGGTGAAAGCGAAACTATTGTAGCAACATCAGAACATCGCAACTCGCCCTATAGCGTAGCGCAAGATATGCTCTCTCGCATATCGCAACAAACGAAGATATATATTGCAGAAATGGGCGCATATGTTTCTGGTGAAATTAAAGAACTTGCAGATCTTACAATGCCGAGTGTTGCCGTTATTACCGCAATTACTAATCAACACGTAGCACTATTCGGCTCCCTTGAAGCGCTTGCTCGTACAAAATGGGAATTAGTAGATTCGCTCCCAGAACATGGCGTTGCAATTTTGAACAAAGACGATGCGCAGATTATTGAGCAGGCAATAGGCTTTAAAAAGAAAATGTTCTGGTTTTCGTTGCACGGACAAGCAGATGTATATACTACGGATATTCTTATGCAGCAGGATTGTATTGTTTGTACAATACACATCGGCAAAGAAAAGCAGGATGTTCGATTGCCTGTTATTAGTCGTGGCCAACTTGTACCGGTTATTGCTGCAGTTACGGCTGCACATGCATTAGGTAGTGATTTTCTAAGCATTATGAAGCGCCTTGCAACACTCCCGCAATTACCTCGGACTATGGAGGTATGTAAAGGAATAGCCGGTTCGACACTGATAGACGATAGCTATTCTGCAAGTGAAGCTTCTGTTACAAATGCAATTGAATATCTTAGAAACAGCCCCATAACAGATACTCGTCTTATTCTTGTACCCATTATAGAGCTTGGTGATGAAGGAAAAGTGGTACATGAACGCATCGGCGCGCTGCTCGCAAATCTTCCGGCTCGCGTGTTTATCTATGGCCATGCATATAAAGATGATATATTGCGCGGCCTTGGTAGTAGCAAAATAGCAACAGTTACATGGCATACTGATACACAAGATATGCAACAGGAAATTATGAAAAACGTAACAAGCAAAACACGCATTGTGCTTGAAGGGAGAATTCCAAAAAATATTCGTACCGCTCTGCTATGAAGCGTCCTATTGCAATTTCATTATCGCCAAACACATCAAAAGAAGATGTTCGTCTTGCCTGGTATCTTTTGCTTGTTCATATGTATTGGAAAGACAAACGGATTCTTTCGCGTGTTGCAGAAAAGGTAGTAAAGCGGTTCCCTGGGCATTTTGTATCGCTTACGTCTTCTGGTCGACAGGCGCTGTATGACCTGTTGCGTTCGTATGGCATTAAAAAAGGCGATGAAGTTATTCTACAAGCATTCACATGTATAGCAGTGCCAGAACCGATTATATGGGCGGGAGCCACGCCGGTGTATGCCGACATAAAAGAGAGTTCGTATAGCATTGATCCGGAAGATGTGAAAAAAAAGATTACTCCAAAAACAAAAGTAATTATTGTACAGCATACGTTTGGAATCCCTGGGCCTATAAAGGAAATTCTTGCAATCGCAAAAGAGCACAATCTTGTTGTTATTGAAGACTGTGCTCATGCGCTAGGGGCTACATATGAAAATCAGAGTCTCGGAACGTTTGGCGACGCAGCAATATTCAGCTTTGGAAGAGACAAATGCATTTCCTCGGTATTTGGAGGTGCAGTTATTACCAAAGATAAAAATCGCACACGCATGCTTCAAGAAATGCAATCTGCTCGTCCCCTGCCGCCTAAACAGTGGGTGGCCCAGCAGTTATTTCATGTTGTTTTGTTCTCATTTGTATTACCACTATATTTTTGGCACGGGGTTGGGAAAGCGATTCTCGTTATAGCTCAAAAATTGCATCTAATAAGTCGCGCAGTTGCGTTTGAGGAGCGAGTTGGAAAACGCCCCGTACATATGGAGTATTCATACTCCCCTGCGCTTGGGCTTTTGTTGATTAAGCAGTTAGACAAACTCGATGATATGACGAAGAGGCGATGTGAAATTGCAGCAAGATATCAGAAAGAGCTTTCTCCCACCCCCCGCCAGTCCGGCGGGCAGGCCTCCAGCTCCCCCTTCGTAAGGAGGAGAGAACGCGACTCTTCACCTTCATGGCTACGATTCCCTGTTCTTGTTGAAAATCCACAAGGTATTATTTTAGATGCCAGGGAACAAGACATGCTGCTCGGCGATTGGTATGACGCTCCGTTAGTACCAGCATCCTCTAGTCTGATAGCGTTTGGATACAACATAGGCTCGTGTCCACGTGCGGAGGAAGCTGCAAGAACTACAATCAATTTGCCAACATATGCTACTCTCACTGATACTCAGGTTACAAAGGTTATAACATTTATGAATCACTATGGAAATACGGAAAATTAACGATAAAAAAACCTGGAATGATTTTCTATTTTTACAGCATCCAAATACGTTTTTACAATCTTGGGAATGGAAACTAGTACAAGAGGCAGATGGCGATCATGTACAAACATTAGGTTTTTATACACAAGAAGGGCTTGTGGGTGTTGCGTTATTGATAACAGTACAGGCAAAAAGAGGTATTCATTATTTGTGTCCGCACGGCCCGATTGTAAAAAATGCAGAAGACATGAAAGAAGCTTTACGTCTGCTAGTGGCCCGCCAGTCCGGCGGGCGAGCTCATGACAGTGCAATCTGTTTGCGAATTGCTCCGCTTATTGTAAACACTTCTGGTAATAGAGCGTTGTATTCTGAGCTCGGCTTTAGGCCATCCCCGACACATGTGCACGCAGAGCTTACATGGGTACTAGATATAGCAAAAGCAGAACAAGAAATTCTTGCTGGTATGCGGAAAACAACTCGTCATGCAATTTTTAAAGCGCAAAAAGAAGGAGTGAATATAGAAATATCATCTGATCAACATGCACTAGAAAGATTTTGGCCCCTGTATGAGCAGACAAAAAATCGCCATGGCTTTATGCCATTTACAAAAGAGTTTATTACATCTCAAACAAATATTTTTAACTCGAGCAATAACATGTTTTTTGCAATTGCGAAATATAGCGGCGAAGATGTTGCAGCTGCAATATGTTTTCAATTTGGCAAAACAGTTTTTTACTATCATGGTGCTTCAAAGAAAGTTTCATCTTCCCCTCCTGCGGCACAGCTACTTCAGTGGGAAGCAATTCGCGAAGCGAAAAAGCGTGGAGCAACTTTGTATAATTTTTGGGGTATAGCAGCTGAAGATGAGCCAAATCACCCCTTTGCTGGGATAACTATTTTTAAAAAAGGGTTTGGTGGATATGCGATAGATTATATGCACGCACAAGATTTACCGCTCTCATGGAAGTATTGGATATTATGGGTTGTTGAAATGATTCGTAAGAAAAAACGCGGGTTTTAGCTACTCTATTCCAGATATGAAAAACCGGCAAAAGGAACATTAACTTCCCTCTGCCGGCGTATACTTCGGATGTTCTCAAAACTCTCGAAAATGTCCCCACATTTTTAGGTAATCGAGAACTTCCGATATAACCCTCGCACCCATTGCGTCCTGCCAGCTGATGCGCCGTTCTCGTGCATTCACAGCTAACGTGCCTTGCCCCGTTGCTTGAATGATAATATTCTCACGAAGAGAGTAATCAGCAGAACCAACTTTTGGGAGATCAAGCTCACCTCCTACAAAGATGATGTCAACTCGATTTCTTTTCAAGTCTCTGGCAATTGCTTCTGGAAACATTGGTTTGGTAAAATCTAAATCAGCTCGTCCGTCGCCTGCAGAAATTGTTCCCGCAATAACTTGATCCAGGCTGATTTCATTTTTGCCAATTTTTTGTTCCCAAATGTGCATAAGAGCTTTTCCTGTTGCCCAGCTTTTTCCGAGCTTCAATCCGTTCAGTTTTGGTACGATATTGATTGCAGTTCCGATCACTTCAATGTCAACCTGATCACTGAATCCCTCGGTTGTAATCATGCTGCGCAATCGCTCTGCGTACGGATCCTGATCAAAATCATTAAAGTACCCTTCTTTGTTGCGAATCTTTTCAAACGTTGCAAATGCCTTCTTACTCGTTGCCCAAATATATGGGTGGCATATTGGTGCAACGTGCTTCGTTCGGTCAATGACGAAGCCACATTCATTTGCATCGTAGATCACCTCCTCTGCGGCTTCAAGCTTCCTGCCATTAAACGATTCCAGTTTTTCCGGGTCGTACACAAGCGCACGAAGTTTATCTCGAACCCCGTTCGCATTCATTTTCAGAGGGTGATTTTCAATTTCTGAATCGAATCGCTCCGTTACTGTTCCGTCATCGGACACTCGTTGGATAACGGATCCCACTTCGCCGTAGAAATCGAGTCGACCACGAACGTCGTTAAACTTGAAGAAAGGAATTAATCGGTCAATCACCTTGACCTTCATCCAGTCGGCGTCCCTACCCGTGATGAAGCTGTGAAAAACACGTTCGTTCAGTGCAAGATTAATGATCTTTGCGGCGACCTCTTCGCTGAGTGCACCGTTCTCGTCAGTGATGGTTCGGTCAATATCCCACACAATGTGTGAATACTGTCGCAAGCGAGTGAAGTCTCGGATTGTAAACAACATAACTCTTTCTCCTCTTTTCTTGTGGTAGCGCTTTAAATAAACGCCATAAAACGAACAAACTCCATTTCCGTATTAGCACAAGCGATTATACTGGTCAAGCGCTATATTAGTGTATAATTTCCCTTATGCGGGTTAAAGAATTTTTTAAAATTTCAGCAATCCCCATACTTGTAGCTTCGCTATGCTGTTTAAGTCCTGTTGTTCTTGTGCTGACAGGGCTCGCAACCGCTTCCTTCGGGGCGTCTCTTGCAGATACATTATACGGGGATTATAAATGGCTGTTTCGCTTCGTTGGTCTTATAGCACTGACGATAAGTTTTATTCTGTATTTACGCAGACAGAAGAATATTTGCACGATAGATGAAGCAAAAAAGCGACGAAACGAAATAATAAATATGGCAGCAATTATTCTGATTGCGGGTATTGTTGGATATATAGTATTTCTCTATGGCGTTGTTCACTATATTGGTGCATTTTTCGAATTATGGGCGTATTAGGAAAATCCACAAATATAACGATAGGTATCGGTCTCGCTATTTTTATGGGATGGTATGTATTTTTCGCTGTGCGTTCGCATTCGACCACTGTTGCTCCGAGTAGTACTCCTTCTGAGAAAACCGCCGTTGCAATATTTGCGGGCGGTTGTTTTTGGTGTACAGAAAGCGATTTTGAAAAAGTCCCAGGAGTTAGGAGCGTCGTTTCCGGGTATACAGGTGGAACTGCAGTTAATCCATCATATACAGACGTTTCTTCGCATACAACTGGGCACTTTGAGGCAGTACAAGTATACTACAACCCAAATCAAGTCTCTTATGATGAGCTTCTGGATTATTATTGGAGACACATTGACCCCACCGATCCAGGTGGCCAATTTATTGATCAGGGTTCTTCGTACAGAGGTGCAATATTTGTAAATAATGCAGAAGAGAAAGCGCTTGCAGAATCATCAAAGCAAGCATTGATCGATAGTAAAATATTTCAAAAACCAATTGTTACAGAAATACACCCTGTATCGCCATTTTATCAAGCAGAAGAATATCACCAAGATTATTATAAGAAAAATCCAATACGATATAATTATTATCGTGACCGAAGCGGACGAGATGATTTTCTTGCAAAAAACTTTACTGCTGAAGCAGTTGCAAAGTACGCGGCACTTCGCCAATACGCAAAGAAAGAAGGGTTTTGCGGTACTTGCTTCATAAAACCTTCTGATGAAGAGCTGAGGAAAAGACTTACACCGATACAGTATGCTGTTACACAAGAAGCAGCAACGGAAAAGCCGTTCGAAAATCTCTATAACAATGAACAAAGAGACGGTATATATGTTGATGTAGTATCAGGAGAAGCGCTTTTTTCCTCTCGTGATAAATTTGACTCTGGTACAGGGTGGCCAAGTTTTACAAAACCACTTGTGAGCGAAAACATCGTAGTGCAACAAGACTTTTTACTTATTTTTCCGCGCTCTGAGGTAAAGAGCAAATGGGCAGGGTCTCATCTGGGTCATGTATTTGATGATGGCCCAGAGCCCACATATAAAAGGTATTGCATGAATTCCGCAGCGCTTACTTTCATCCCAAAGGAAGAATTAGCGCAGAGAGGATACGGAGAGTTTATCCCCTTGTTTAATTGATGTGTGAGAAATAAGCGCAGCCAGCGTCCAAAATATCGCATTTGTGGGATACACGTCCCAAATATCTACAAACAGAGCTTGTATCATGAATGCTGCTAGAAATCCGATGCATGCAATTCCCAATGCGCTTGGTAATGCCTTTTTAGCTGTGAGAAAGAATCTAAAAAATAGCCAGAATGTAAGCACAACACCAACCACGCCCATTTCAATAAATGTCTTTAGATATTGATTATCTACCAGTGTCTGATCTTTCGAAAGCTGTACGGTACGAGATTCTCCAGATGCAATATCAAACGCTGTTGCGTTCCCCCCGTCTCTTGTTTTACTTATTGTGTTGCCCAGCCCTTTGCCAATTATTGCATCCGTATTAGTTGTTTGTGAAATCAACTGAACGATAAAGACGATACGATCAGCATTGCTTGCATAGTTAGCGTCGAATGCACTGTTGAGAAATGTTCCAACAGGAGTAAAACGGAAGAGGGCGAAGCCAACAACGCTAAGTAGTACGAGTAAGGTTACGATAACAGATTTCCGAATAACAAGTGAAGTGGCACGCGTAAGGTATGTTGCTCCAACTGCCATACCTGCCACTACGAACCCGATCCATCCTGCTCTGGTATACGTGAAATACAGAAGCAACGTAGCAGATACAAGGAGGAGAAGTTCAGCGATAGGTACGTGCGGTTTCTTTTTCTTTAGGAGAAGTCCGAGCAAAAGTACGATGCCGGTAATTAAGAACTCCGCAAACACCGTAGGATGTGCAAACGTACTTGCAATACGAGGAATCCAAATTTGACGTACGGGATCAAATCGAAGCACGGTGCTATCTGGTAGATGAAGAAATTGGAATATACCAAGTAGCATCACGATTCCAAGTGTTATAAAAAAGACAATCATACGAATCCTCATGCGTTTTGCTGTGTGCGGTAAGTAAAGTACGCCGAAATATAATAGGATATACAACACGATGTCGCGCAGGCGCAATATAGACAACGTAGTTATTCCTGCGCGTACTACTTCAAAACATGCCCATATCGTGAGCGCAGCTATGGGCGCAAAGAAGGCATTTCTCCGGTATGGAAGTTTTTGAGTAAGCAGTGGTATCAAAAAAATCCTAAAAAATAGGGTGATGATAATAATGTCCTTAATAAGCGTTACATTCCCCAATGTTTGAGTTGCTTTAATTAATGGCAGTAATGGCGAAAGTATAATAAGGGTCAAAAAACTTTTCTCCGGATATTCGAATGTCCACCAAAGCACTAAAATTCCTAGCAAAGCAAGAATCGCACTTTGTATGCCAAATGCAGCAAGAAAAAATGCCACACAGCAAGCTGCAATCACCCCCCATGCAAGTTCTGGGGCAACGTTCCCCTCTCCCCAATTGGGGAGAGGGCTAGGGTGAGGGCTGTTTTTTTGCAGCATCTTCATAAACACGATATATTATATTTCCGTTGTTTTATATGTTCAAACGATGCAATAATAGCGATTAGTAGCCCGATTGGATAGAAAGCAAGTAATGTTATGTACGCTGTAATTCCGAGATGCTTTTTTGTATACAAGATTGAGCTTTGCGTAAATAATCTTGTCTTGGTAAAACCTGCAACCTGGCCAAAGCTAGTTCCGCCATGATGTGTAACAACTGCACTTGGGGTATATAAAGTACTCCAACCAGATTGTTTCGCACGTTTACAAAAATCTACTTCCTCAAACCATATCCAAAAAGACTCATCGAGTAATCCAATTTGTTTAAGCACCTCGTTACGAATCAAAAAAGCAGCACCCATCACTTGATCCACTTGCTGTTCTTTCAAGTAATCAAAATTCGTCATCATGTATCTCTCCCAAATCGAAAGACCAGGAAATAGACGCTGTAATTTTAGAAATAATATAATAAACACAACGAACGTTGGAAATGTTCGCACAGATTTTTGAACTTTCCCAGTTGTTTCTAGTAGTTTTGGCCCAACGATTCCAACTGTTTTATTTTTTTCAAAGACTTCAACTAGCGATTTTAATGCGCCTGGGCGAACTTCTGTATCCGGGTTTAGTAATAAAATATGATCATCGTTTCCCTCGTGTTCCTTGATAAATTTCCAAGCAAGATTGTTTGCTTTTGCAAAACCAAGGTTATGTTTTGCCCGAATAATCGCATATCCGTGTTCTTGTGCAATTTCTTGAGTTTGCAAAACAGAATCATCCGTAGATGCGTTGTCGACTATTACGACATGGCGGATAAGGTCTTGCTCGGAAAGCGCAACAATTGACTCAAGACACTTTATAAGTAAACCCCCTGTGTTCCAATTTACGATAATAATCGAAATTTGCTGCATATGCATATGGTATACTAAAAGCCTATGATAGAGCGAGACATAATTACAAACTATCTAAATGAACTCCTTCCCGTTGGAAGCTTAGAGGATGCAAGCTGGAACGGGTTACAAATAGAAGGAAGTGAGCGAGTACAGAAAATTGCAATAGGAGTTACTGCCGGGACAGATTTATTTAATGCTGCTACCACCATGAAAGCTGATTACATCGTGGTACATCATGGGCATTACTGGAGATACGGTACGCCATCTATTACGGGGTGGGAAAAAAGAAGGATCGATATTCTGCTCAAAAACAACGTATCGCTGTACGCATCGCACCTCCCGCTCGATAAGCATCCCGTTATTGGGAATAACGCACAATTATTAAAAATGCTCCATGCTGAAATTACAGGAGATTTTATGTCTCATGGAAATGAAACAAGCAGTTACACGGGTATGATTGTCCGTGGAAAACATAGAGAAGAGATTGTATCTCTGTTAGAGTCCTCTCTGAAAACACCTTGTGTTACGCTCCCTTTCGGTCCGCCTATTATTCGTTCTGTTGCAGTATGTTCTGGTGGAGGTGGCTACCGTGCATTTGCAGAGGCACTCGATCAGAAAGTGGACTTGTTTATCACCGGCGATACTGCAGAAATATATAATGACGCAAAAGATTCAGGTACAAATGTTATATTTGCTGGCCACCATGCAACAGAACGACTTGGTATACAAGCGCTTGGTCAGCTACTTCAGAAAAAATTTGAGATACACGTAGAATTTATCGACATTCCAACTGGGCTTTAACCCCACATTGCAACAATTACACCCATAACAACCATTGTTACGAGTTGATACCCTGTATTTATTTGGTATAATCTCCACGATTTTCCTTCCCATAATACAGAACTGAGGAGAAGAGGCACTGCGAATCCGAGCCATGCCCATAGTCCAATAGTTGCGCCGTCAAGAAGAGTTACTGCTCCTGCAACTTGAGTGAACTGGGATAGAACAAATGCAGTAAGTAAAGAGCCAACTGTCATGAGTCCATATGCTTTTCCCATACCACCTTCTGATTTTTTCTTTTCCATGTCCATATCTGACCA
>DATDYZ010000029.1:0-6228 GCA_035288905.1 Candidatus Anderseniibacteriota bacterium
AATCATTTCAAGAATTTCCTGAATTTATAGAAAAAAGTAGTATCCCAAAAGATAAGCCAGTGGCTATGTATTGCACCAGCGGTATCAGATGCGAAAAAGCAGCGGAAGAAATGCGAAGCCAAGGATACGAGAACGTGTACCAATTAGATGGTGGTATTACAAACTATTTGCGAGAGTATCCAGATGGTGCATGGCAGGGAGAATGCTTTGTATTTGATCATCGATCAGCAATTGATTCGCACTTACAACCAAGCACACGGTATTCCTTGTGCGCATCGTGTGGCAACCCCGGAGACGTAAAAACTGCTTGTACTGCATGTACTACAGCGTGTGTGATGTGCGAATTATGTTTGCAGAAATTACCCGCAGCATGCTCAAAAGCATGCAAACGGACGCTAGAACAAGTTACTTCGCCCAAGCGGTAGCGTACTGACTTTTTGCAAGGTTGGGAGATACGCTTTCAGCCTTTTCTAAAATGCGCTCTTTGGCATCTTGTGTTTTTGCGCTCAAAAACTTTACACGTAGTGCTGCAAGCTTTGCCTTCCGTCTCTGACGTGTTTTTCGCTCCATGATTCTAGGTTGTGACATACAGTCACTATGAGGCACTCTCCATAAGTTTGTCAATCGTAGTTGCCGGCACGTGGCCAGATAGTATATTCGCTATTTGCGAAACAATAGGGGCTAACACTGCCGCATTATGCAGTAACTGGACCATGTGAGGAATAGACTCCGCGCCCTCGCTAACCGTAACGCACTCTCCATTTTGAACAATTTCTTGGCCTACTTTGCAATTCCTCGAATATGGAGAAAACCCCGTTGCTACCATATCGCCTATTCCAGCACTTGTGTATGCAGTGGCGCGATTGCCTCCCAAGCTAACAATAATATGATCCATTTCTGCCATTGCTGCCCGTACAAACCACCCACGAAAATTACTTCCCAGTTCAAGCGCAGATGTCATACCAAGACCAATAGAGTAGATATTTTTCAGTACACCTGCCAGGGCAACCCCATGCACGTCACTTGAATATTCCAAGTGAAGCGTTGTTCCCAAAAATAGTTTGCGAATGCGGTCAAACGAATCGGTAGTCGGCGCAGCAAGCACAGAAAACGCGGGCAAGCCTTGCATAATTTCTGCCGCAAGCATGGGGCCATGTAGCAATGCAATAATTGCCTTGCTTTGATATACATCTTGCAACACTTCGTCAGAAGTTTTCAATGTATCCTGCTCAATGCCCTTTGTAGGGGAAATAATAATCACGCCATCCATAGTATGTTCGGCAATAGACATCGCCGCTTCTCGAAGAGACCAAGAAGAAACACAAAGAAATATAATCGATGCTTCTTGCACGGCTTCTTTAAGTGTTCCCTGGCCCGGAACTTTTGTAGTGTCGCTATCCCAAAGCGTTACCGTAACATCTGAAGCTGAGGCAAGCAGATGCGCTATCGCAGATCCGAAATTGCCCACCCCTATTATAGCCACCTTTTCCATACGTATATCGTACTATATACTATGGAAATGCATAAAGGGCTTGTTGGAACGGCATTTTTAGGACTTATTCTTTCTGGCTACCTTTTTATTGCATACGTATCGCCAGAACCTATAGCATGCATCAGCGGCGAAGGGTGTAAGGCTGCGCAACTGAGCAAGTATGCCTCGTTCCTCAATATCCCAACTCCTGCGTATGGCATGATATTTTATCTTACACTTGGCATGCTTGGCGCACTTTGGGCTGAAAGTACTAAGAAAAAACTATTGCCCTATCTCATTGCACTTGTGGGCAGCGGATTTGCAGTATCTGCCTTTTTAACATCTATTGAAGCGTTTGTCTTGAAAGCGTGGTGTTCTTGGTGCGTTGCAAGCGCAATTCTCGTTGTTATTGCATCAATGATGACAGTACAGTTAGTATTAAAAAATAAACAACAATCATATGGAACTAACATCTGACACAAAATTCGTTATTGGAATACTCATTGCCACGGTCCTCGTGATTGGGGGTGGAGCATATTTCGCAAATAAAAAGACGCCAGATGCGGAAGGGAAAATAGTTCCCAACTCTCTTGTAAACCGCCTTGTACAAGAAGACTCTGCTACAATTGGCCCAAAAGACGCAAAGGTAACATTCGTGGAATTTGGTGATTTCCAGTGCCCTTCATGTGGAAGCCTTCACCCCATTTTAAAAGACGTAAAAGAGAAGTACAAAGACCAAAGCGTTCGATTCATGTTTCGCCATTTTCCACTTCCGCAACACGAACATGCATTCTTAGCTGCCGAAGCTGCCGTTGAAGCGGGTAAACAAAATAAATTCTGGGAATTTCACGATCTTCTTTTTGAAAATCAAACAAACCTCAAACAAGAAAACCTTGTAGCCTATGCTGAAAAAATAGGACTGCATATGGACATGTTTAGATCAGCACTTGATTCACATGCTCACAAAAGCACTGTTGAACGCGACGTAGCTGACGGAAAAGCGCTCGGACTTGGGGGAACGCCAACTCTCTTTGTTAACAATCGACTCTATAACGGAAAACATTCCGTAGACGCACTATCTGCGGCTATTGATGCAGCGCTGAAATAGCAAGTCACGCTCCCTTCTCCCCAATTGGGGAGAAGGTGCCATGAGCGAGCGAAACGAGTCGAATGGCGGATGAGGGCAACCCACAACGCGATACGGCCCTCACCCTAACCCTCTCCCACAATTGGGAGAGGGGAACGATGTGTTTCTACTTTTCGTCAATCCTTCGAAGTAACTCCATTAATAACACATTCTGTTTTTCTGAAGACTCTAGAAGGCTTTGAATTTCTCTTTCAGCGCGTACGTTCAATTCAAAATCAGCTTCAGCCCGCACTTCTGAATGTCTCCCCTGCAAATTTTGACCGATCATGAGTAGTGGCATGAGCAGAAGCTGAAGAACATTGGAAAAAAACACCCATAATACAAACGCCGGAAACGGATCAAAACGAAGCTCGCGTGGTCCATACGTATTCCAAACAATCCAAAAAATAGTTACAGCAAGAAGTATAAAAAAGAACCCCATACTTCCAATATGGTTTGTAGCAACAAGAGCAAGCTTCTCAAGAGAAGACAAGCTTCCATAATGTTCTATATTTGCATTGCGTACGGTAAGTTTATGCATCATCTAATGATCCAAAATATTCATCTGCTATTTTCTCTAGCTTATTCAGCTCTGTTCGAATCGTACCGTCGAGCTTCTTATGTGCGTCCTTGTGCTCCTGTTCTTGTAATGCAATCTTTTTTTGCATTGCATCATGGTCTGCGCGAGATTTTTTCAAAAAAACATCAGTATCAGCAATAAGCTCTTTTGCTCGTTCTATCATGAGCTGTGCTTTTGTATGTTGTGAAGATGCGTGCATAAAAAAGTTACTTAGGAGTTTTTTGCTTCTCTTTTACAGAATCTGAAAAGAATTCAAAAAACCACATAAACCAAGTAAATACCTTACTTTCTGGATACTTCTCTTGATATTTTGTTTGTGCCTCACCAAGAAGGTCCGCCATATATTCTTGCTCCTCTTTAGGTGCTTCTTCCAACCCTCTTCGAAAGCCTTTTACGGCCTCGCCAAGGCTCTTGGGACCAGCTTCTTCGCTTTTCTCTGTAACAGAAGTGTTGTCGGGAGTGGGTTTTGGAGCTACTTCAGACACTGCTTTCGGAGTCTTTTCAGGAGCTTCTTCCTCCTTTTTAGGCATTTCGGGAGTGCTGGCTGGAAGAACTACCTCAGGCATTTCTTTTGATTTTGGTGTAATTTTCGCGGCCCAAAATTCTTGCTGCTTTATTGCGTCGTCTCGCCCTATATTTAACGTCTCCAACTGCGCAGTATCTTGTTCAAATTGCACATCGTATTCGCTTTCTTTTAAGCGAAGCTGATTAATTGTTTCCCGTAATTCTGCAGCATCATGTGGAAGCAGCTCTGCTTGGTTTTGCGCCTCGAGAGATTCACGTAGAGATTTTAGCTCTTCCCCTCTCTGCTGAGACTCAATAATCTTACCCGTTGCTTCGTTTATATGCTCGTCGCATTGCGCAACGCGAATTGCTTCAATTGCAACTTTTGCTGCATAACTATCAATAAAAACTTTTCGTGCAACATCCCTTTCCTGCATAAAAGACTTTTTCTTCTCTTCTATAGTACGGATTTTTTCTTGTACAAATTTAAGATTTTCTGTTCGAGTTTCTTGAAATAAGTCTGCCTTTATTATCCCAGCTTTTTTCTGATCTGTGCCATACCTCTTCTGATCAAGTACAATACCAGCTTTTTTCTGTGCCAGGCGAAGAGACTCTTGAATTGAATCACTTTTTTCAAGTCCAGATCTCGTTGAAGCCATTGCTGACATAGTTTCCGCTTCTTCGCGTTTCCAATCTTCTAATTGCATATCTGCTTGCGCCGTCTGTCGTTCATGCCAAAAAATACTTAAGCGTGCAACCGGATGTAAAATTACATCTTTCCAATTAACAGATTCTTTGAGCGTTGCCCACTGTTCAGATATATGAGAGCTTTCTTCAGGCGTAAATGGTTCTGGAGCCATGGTTATTTTAGAATCCGGAGAAGATTCTGGTTTCGGATCTGGAGCTGGAGGTGTTTCAGGACTTGCCATATCTATTAGTATACACGATACAGCGTTGCAGAAACATCTGCCCACCGAGTTTTGTATGTTGCAATTTCTTCAAAGTGTTCTGGTTTTTCTGAAATCAGGTTTGCAAAAAAAGGATTTTCTGTAGTTTCACTCAAAAATACTACGCCAGATTCTTTCAGTTTCGCATATTGAGCATTAGTATCGCGCAGAGAATCAGGAAAAGTAACTAATCTTTGTCGTGGAAGATACGTCCGAAATTGCAAATCACGGTCTTCTGCGGCAGCAACAATCCCCGGTCTATATTTCATGTATCGTGCGGCATCTAATAAAACTGTCTGCCCTGCCGACTTTTCATTGTAATCACTCACCTGGCCAGGCAATGCATTTTTTGCATCCGCATATACAAAAGAACTAATAACGCACACACACAGAAGTGCACCAAATAGTGCCGGCGAACTTTTCTTCCTTCCGACAATACTATACACCCCGCCAATAATCGCCATAGCTATAAATGGAATAACGGGCAAATAATATCGTGTTTTTGGTAAAATTGCAGTAATAACAATTATTTGGATCAGAATCATAAGCAATATCGCAGTACTGCGCGTAGGGATACGGGAGATAGCTGCCCCAACCCCAATACCTGCAAGCAATGCAAACAATTGGACGAGATATGCCAGTTGTTCAGAAGAGTTGCGAATAAGGATTACGAAAATGAAAGTAGTAAGGGCATAAGACACGAAACTACGAACCTCACCCAACCTCTCCTTCGTAAGGAGAGGAGACGAACCGATCAACCCAATCAGCATCCCTATCCCAAGCGCGGCAAACGGCTTGCCAATATGTTCTGTAAGTACCCAGAGTCTTCCAAAAAAATGTTTGAAAGAAATAAAGTTAGACGAAAAATCGTCCCAAGAATACGCAATATATAACCCATCATCTCCTTTTATATCAGCCAGAGTTCGCACGCCCAAAGAGTGCGAAAATGGCGATATCAGAAATGGAATACTCAAAAGAATAATAAGAGGAATTATCGTTCGCAGAATACTTTTTAGTTTTATAGTATGTAAAAACCAACTTGCGGGTACAAATATCGCCATCGCTGCTCCGCCTTCATATCTGGTAAGAGTTGCAAGTGCGGAAACGACTGCAAGCAGATATGGACGTCCAACAATGAACAAGTACGCGGTAAGAAAAACAAGAAATGCGTACAGCGTATTCGACAACCCTTGCACCGACTCAAATTGAAAATCACGATTTACTGTAAGCAGCATTCCACCCACAAGTGCAAGCGAATATGGCACGCCAAATCTTCGTAAAAAAAGCGGAACTAACACAACAGTACCCGCGGCTGCCAACATACTGACCCAGCGCTCCCATACTACCGCATCAACATATTTCGTCAGCCCCGGAGCAACCAGAAGCGAATAGAGAGGCGCTTTCCGCGGATCCGCTGTAAAGGGGTCCTGACCATCTATAAGTGCTCTGCTTTTTAATAAATAATTAAACGCATCTCCGCCATACGCGCTATCCAGCGAAGCAGCAAGCGGAATACGAATTGCAATCGCACAAATAAAAAGAATGCAAAGCGAAACAACCCATAACGACCCCACCCCGCCTCCCCTCATACGAGGGGAGG
>DATDYZ010000030.1:0-22312 GCA_035288905.1 Candidatus Anderseniibacteriota bacterium
ACAACAACTGCTTATGTGTAGTGGTTGCCAAGAAGAGGTCTACGATATCTTCTTCTTTTGTTGTCATTCCTTTTACGCCCTTTCCTCCACGATGTTGCACTTGGTATGTACTTGTGGCAAGACGTTTGATATATCCGCCTCGCGTGATTGTGATAATCGTAGGATCATCTGGAACAAGATCTTCTTGAGAGAATTCCCCAATAGCTCCTGCAATTACTTTTGTCCTTCGTTCATCCCCGTATTGTTTCACAATTGTTTCATAGTCCGCACGAATAATTGCAGCAACTTTTTTCACGTCTTTCAAAATACCTTCTAACTCTTTAATTAGAGCGTTCTTTTCTCGCAATTCATCTTCAACCTTTTGACGCTCTAAGCCGGCTAACGCAGATAGCCGCATTTCTAAAATTGCAGTTGCCTGCGCATCAGAGAATTTGAATTTTTTGCGGAGGTTTTCATGCGCTGTTTCACGGGTCTTACTTGCTCTGATTGTAGAAATAACTTCATCAATATGGTCGAGTGCTTTTTTTAAGCCTTCTAAAATGTGCGCTCTTTCTTGTGCTCGCGCGAGGTCGAACTTCGTACGACGAGTAATAACTTCTTTTCGATGGTTAATATGTTCTACTATCGCATCTTTCAGCGTGAGTACTTTTGGCTGCCTCCCGTTATCTACCAGTGCAAGCATGTTTACATGGAACGTTTTCTGTAAATCTGTAGTATCAAATAGTTGATTGAGTACTTTTTTCGGGTACGCATCTCGCTTCAATTCAACAACAATGCGAATACCATCTTTATCTGACTCATCTCGTAAGTCCCTAATACCCTGAATTCTATCTGCTTTTACGTTATCTGCGATTTTCGTAATCAGGTTCGATTTATTCACCAAATAGGGGATCTCATGCACAATAATTTTAAATGTTCCATTCTTTGCCTCTTCTATATCAGCAATTGCGCGAGTAACAATTCCGCCCTTGCCAGTAGCGTATGCCTGTAAAATATCTTGCTTATTATAGATTGCTCCGCCCGTGGGAAAATCTGGTCCATGTACAAATTTCATGAGGTCTTGAACAGTTGCTTCTGGATGTTCAATTAAATGAATTGCAGCTAAACAAATTTCTTTGAGGTTATGCGGTGGAACATTTGTTGCCATTCCCACAGCAATACCAATAGTACCGTTTATTAAAAATTGCGGAATTGCACTCGGAAGCAACGTAGGTTCTTTCTTCGACCCATCATAGTTATCTGTAAAATCCACTGTATCTTTTGCGATATCTGCGAGCATTTCATCTGATATCTTTTTCAGACGAGCTTCGGTGTATCGCATTGCCGCGGGAGAATCACCATCAATGTTTCCCCAGTTCCCTTGACCATCAATAAGTGGATAACGTAGTGAGAAGTCCTGGACCAAGCGGGCGAGTGCGTCATATATAGATGCATCTCCATGCGGATGGTAGCGAGCCATTACGTCTCCAACTACGTTTGCGGACTTTCTGTGGCGTGCAGTAGAACGGAGATTTTGCCTCCACATAGAATAGAGAATACGCCGTGCAACAGGTTTCATACCGTCTCGAACATCTGGCAGTGCACGAGAAACGATAACGCTCATCGCATAGTCAAGGTAGCTCTTTTGAATTTCAGCAGATAAATCTTGGTCTACCAATGTACCAATATTGCGATCCGGTTCCTGTGGTTCTGAAGTTGCCATAGAACTAACCCTGTAGTTGAGCTGGTAAAAGGAGAAGCGCCCATACGAGTACGATAATAACCCCTAAAGCAAGCATCAGTAGCAACACCGCGCGGTGCCGTTTATGCTCCGGTCGAGCTTTTATTTCTTCGATTTTCTGCTCAATCATCTGCCTCATAGATAGGTATTAGTATGGACTAAGAATAATCGTTTGCATATCTTCCTGCGGCAATTTGTTCTTTTTTAGTATGAGCTTTTTCTCGCTCGCAATCTCACTAACACCCATTTCCTTTGCAAAAGAACTCACTGATTCCAGTTTTTCATTCAGACCAGGAAGCGCATAATGTATAGGTACAACAATCCTTGGTTCAATGGTAGATATCATATTCATAACCTTACTTACAGAAAGCCCCGTACCGCCCACAGGCACAAGAAGGACATCAACATCTGCCCGTTCAAGTTCTTGCAACTCTTGTGCGTTTAATTCTCTGTTTAGCGAACCAATATGGAGTACTACCATATCCTCCACCATCCAACGCTGGAGACTACGCTCGTTGCCTTCTGCGTCGTTCCATCCTATGGAATGGAGCGAGTATTCTTTAGTAGAGTATTCACCAGGAGTGTTGATTACTAATGGATTACCCTGAATACCACTTATATTACTCATCGATGCGTCCTTCGGATTAGAGAGTGCAAGTGTATCTGCCTTCGCTCGAAAAGGAGGCAATCCTAGATTTGCCGCATAGGGGTCAAGGATAAGAGTAGAATCCTTCGATATGATTTTTATGGTGTACTGGCCGTGCCAAGATAGTTGCATATATTGAAGCATACACTACTCATATTGACCATTGCAAACCGTTATGTCATGATGCCTGGTATGAAAACTGCATCACCAAAAGAGAAGCAAATTAATATGGAGGAGGTTCTCGAGAAGCATGGGGATTTGGTTCACGTGCCAGTAAGCGGAGAGGTTTTAAATGGAACTATTTTAGAAAAGACGAGCAATGCTCTGTATATAGATATTGGGCAATTTGGCGTAGGCGTCATATATGGAAAAGAGCTGTTTGACGACATGGATACGTTCAAGAGATCCAAAATAGGAGACACAGTGCAAGCGACTATTCATGATATTGATAATGAAGACGGATACATTGAGCTTTCATTACGCACAGCAACAAGAGAAAGAAGCTGGGAAGAACTACGAAGAAAACTTGAAGACGAGGTGGCATTTGAAAGTGAGATCATTGATGCAAACAAAGGTGGACTCATTATTCGTGTAAATGGCGTAACTGGGTTTTTACCAGTATCGCAATTAGCACCGGATCATTACCCACGCGTTGAAGGTGGAGATAAATCAAAAATCCAAGAAAGACTCCAGAGCTACGTTGGGCAAATGTTCAAGTTAAAGGCTATTACGATAGACCAGGAAAATGAGAAATTAATAGTTTCCGAAAAAGCTGCGGTAAGCGATGAAATTAGTGCAACACTCGAACACCTCGGAAAGGGCAAAACGATTTCTGGCACAATTTCCGGTATCGTCGACTTTGGAGTATTCGTAAAGTTTGAAGAAAACGGACAAGAACTCGAGGGACTTGTTCATATTTCTGAACTTGCATGGCAACGAATAGACAACCCGACTGACTTTGTAAGCATTGGAGAAAAAGTAAAGGCTAAAGTGATTGGCATTGATAACGGCCTGAGAATATCTCTCTCCATCAAACAGCTTCAAGATGATCCTTGGCTAAAGGCAGCAGAGAAATACAATATAGGGGATACGGTAAAAGGCAAGGTATTAAAAGTTACTCCGTTTGGCGGGTTCGTAAAACTAGATAAAGACATTCATGGACTTATTCATATATCTGAATTTCCACAAGAAATGCAAAAGGATCCTGCGGCTCATTTACGAATAGACGATACAATGGAATTCACCATCATCTCTCTTGATCCAAAAGAACACCGACTCGGCTTGAGTTTGAAAAAGTAAATGATACGTGAAGTCGTATAAGTACACATACGATGAATAAAAAAATTCCTGAACTGCTCATCATTATCGTACTGTTTGTGTCGCCTCTTACCCGTACGATGTGGAGCGGATTGGTGCTTATTCCAATCATTTTAATAGCCTTTTTTCTTGCGTATCCTTTTCGTGTTCAAAAGATTTTTTCTCTAATACTTGCACTTATTGGAGGTGGAGTATTTTCTTCTTTTTTTCTTGCAACATACCCTGCGAACTCAATTGCAATATATACCGCAACGCTTGCAGTTTGCCTTGCTATTGCCGTGCAAGCGATAATACAACAAAAAAAGAATAAACTTATTTTTACCATTATGCTGCTGGGTTGTTTTACCCTCTATTCACAATGGGGTATTTTGCAATTTATTGTTCAGCATGATGTAGGCATGAGTGTAATAGGAGAATCTATCTTACATCAAAATATCCATGGAGTTGCTTCATTTTATATCGGTTCAGAAAAGTTTATCCGTGCCTATGGGCCTTTTTCTCATGCCAATATTTTTGGAGGAGTACTTCTGCTCGGAATAATTCTTTTATACAAATATCAGATTACTTTTAAAAACACTTTTTTTACTCAAGGCATTTTATTTATTCTAACCCTTGGTATTCTTGTATCTTTTTCCAGAACGGCTCTAGCGGGGCTTATGGGTATTGGCTTGTTTTTTGCATATAAACATAAAAATAAACTACATTTACTAGTTCCTATACTCCTAACTGCGGCACTGTTCATACCGCTTATATCGTATAGGTCAGTTGATAGCCATAGCACCTCTACATCTGAACGCCTTATTGGATTAGGATGGTTTGAAAACATGATAAGTATAGAAACATCAATTCGAGGCCTTGGCCTTGGCAATTACCCACAAGCACTTATGAATCATCTGGAAATAAACGCTATACAGCATACCACATGGAATATCGCCCCTATTCATTCTGTACCATTAGTACTGTTTTCGGAGCTTGGAATCATCGTTTGCACCTTGCTTATCATTGCATGCATACGATTTCGTATTATTCAAAAACGATTGATTTTTATTGTCCTCATACCTGCACTACTGCTTGATCATTACTTCGTAACTCAGCTAGCGCCATTTTTATTTCTTATTGTATCTGCCAATCTCGTAGTACAATAGAAATATGAAAGTTGTATTGCAAGATATAGCACCACCAATTGCATCACTATCAAAAGAGTATAAAAAAATACTTCTGATGAATGGCTTACAATTTTATCCGCACGATGATTGCCAGGATGCATACCACGAAATTGCTTTGCACACACTCTCTAAAACAAATATTAAAAAAAGTTCATGGAATATTATTTCCAAAAAAAATAATGCTCTCATTCTTGAACATATTACGAGATCACGAAATATTATCTGTACCACAAGCGACGCACTTACAAGTTTGCATCATTGTATGTATACGTTAAATGCGTATTCAGAAATTATTCCAATTACTTCAAGTATTCGCGCTAACATAATAAGAGAAATATATACTGCTGCATCGCATGGAAATTATGTTTCTGGAATTTCACTAAAAAATATGGAATCAAAATTGAGTAACACAACATACACGCATAATGGAATTTTTATTGCACTGGTAATAAATGAGTATGTTCTTTTACCAAAAGCAAGTAGCACAATCGACAAAATAAAAAAAACGAAAAAATCATTGAAAATATTTTCAAAAGAATTACTTCCTGCTTGTACATGGTTCGCAAGAAAAATTGGGATACATGCATCGGATGATTTTTGTATCACATCTGACCAGCTACGATCTATGACTGATTCCGAGCTTGCTTCTCATATTCATCACTTCACTGTTTTTGCTGAGATGGATGATTTGGATCGCACGCGAGTTACGCGGTTGCTTAGGAAATAAAATCATGGGTTTTACAATTATCAAGGGTTCTCATGGTGAGAATATTGCAAAAGAATTTTTAGAGCATCTTGGGTTACAATTTTTACAAGCCAACTGGCGCTGTAAGATGGGTGAAGTTGATCTAATTTTTCAAGATAAAGATGAGCGAGTTTTTGTAGAGGTACGGAGCAGAAAAGAAACAACGTTCGGCGAGGGTTTAGAAACCGTGTTTTTTCAGAAACAAAAAAAGCTTATAAAAACAGCGAAATATTATCAACAAAAGGAACGCTACTGGGGGAATATCCGCTTTGATGTAGTAAGTATTGTTCTGACAAACGACATTGCCCCTACTATTACCCACATACCACATGCATTCATGGAGGAGCTCTAGTTTCTTTGACTTATCCTATCTACTTGTGATATACATGAGGTATCAGATTCCGTGGCTATGCCGCGGAATTCTCGTAAATACAACTTATTATTAGCAAACAACTACATATGAGCAACGATACTCCATCATTCAGCTTAGCTATCGACCAAATCGTAGCTGAAAAAGGAATTAGCAAAGAAAAAGTTCTTGATACTATCGAGCAGGCTTTAGCTGCAGCATACCGAAAAGACTTGGGACAACGAGGCCAGGATATCCGTGCTGAATTTAATGAACAAACTGGAACTGCGCGTATTTTTAAAGTAATGACCGTGACTGCAGACGAAGAAACTGAAAACCCAGCTGCGCAAATTTCCCTCACAGAAGCGAAAGAAAAAGACTCAGCTGCTGAGATTGGAAAAGAATATGTTGAAGAGGTTACTCCACAAGACCCTCACTATGGCCGAGTTGCAGCACAAACGGCGAAACAAGTCATTATTCAACGCATCAGAGAGGCTGAACGAGAGGCAATATTCGATGAGTTTCAAGACAAAGAAGGAGAAATTATTTCCGGTATCGTGCAGCGCATAGAAGCGGAGACCGTATTTATCGACATTGGCAGAACAACTGGCGTACTATTCCCTAACGAACAAATACGAGGCGAACGATATCGAGTAAATCAACGGGTGCGCGTATATGTAGTAAAAGTTGTGCTTTCTAGCCGCGGCCCTGAAATTCTCCTCTCGAGAAGCCACCCAGGCATGATCAGACGCTTATTTGAAATGGAAGTACCTGAGGTATTCGCCGGTACGGTAGAAATTAAAGGCATTGCACGAGAGGCCGGAGAACGCTCCAAGGTTGCCGTTATGGCCAAAGAAGAGGGTGTTGACCCAGTAGGCGCATGTATCGGGCAACGAGGAACAAGAATTCAAACTATTATTGCTGAACTTTCTGGGGAGAAAATCGACGTTATTCAATGGGACGATGACATCGCTAGATTCATCGGCCACGCACTTTCACCTGCTCGCATTATTGCGGTAGATATCTTTGAAGACCAAAAACGCGCACTCGCACATGTAGAAGAAGATCAGCTCAGTCTTGCAATCGGCAAACGTGGACAAAACGTTCGCCTCGCGGCGAAGCTTTCTGGTTGGAGAATAGATATTGTAAAAGCTGGTGAAGAAGCACCGGTAGTAGAGGATGAATCCCCAAAAGAAATACCAGAAGTTACAGATACAACATTAGCCTAAAGAACGTCTATGGAAATTACATTTACCGTTTCTGTTCCTAATGCGGATTTTATACCATTTGTGAAACGATCTGTTGCTAAACTTGCGGAGCAAGTAAGTATAAAAGGATTCCGCCCGGGCAAAGCCCCTCAAAAACTTGTAATAGAAAGTGTGGGCCTAGATCGAGTCCTTCACGAAGCAATGGATGAAGCCATTCCGTATTTTTTCGCAAAAGAAGCGATTGAAAAAGATTTGCAAGTTGTAAATCGACCATCTATTTCTGTAGAAGAGATTGGGCTTAATACTCCGTTTCGCTTCACTGCAACAGTAGAGGTTGTACCAGAAATAACTCTAGCCGACCCACAAAAACTAGGTGTTGAGAAAAGAGATGTATCTGCTACGGAGGATCAGGTAAACCAAGAACTCAAGCACCTCGCAAAAATGCGCGGTACGCTGTCTGAAGTAGGCCGAGAAGCAAAACTTTCCGACATTGCAACAATTGATTTCCAGGTAAAAATTGACGGAAACACGATTGACGGAGGAGAAAGCAAAAATCATCCAGTTCCAATTGGTGAAGGAAGATTCGTCTCTGGTTTTGAAGAGGGTTTAATCGGTGCGAAAGCAGGAGATAACAAAACATTCCCGATCAAATTTCCTGAAGATTACGGAAAGAATGAACTACAAGGTAAGCAAGCAGAAGTAACTGTTCATGTTCACAGTATTCAAGAAAGAAATACCCCCGAACTAAACGATGAATTTGCCAAGACTGTAGGGAAATTCGAAAGTCTCACAGCTCTCAAAGAAGAACTACGGAAGAACATTACCGATGAACTTATCGCAAAAGAACAGGAGCGTTATCTTGGAGAGCTTGCGGAAAGCCTGATGGAAAAATCTACGTTCGGAGTTATTCCTTCTTCCCTCATTGAGCATGAGATTGATCGTAGAATGGAAGAATTTACGAACATGCTTGCCTACCAACAAAAAACAATCGAGCAATACATGGTAGAGCATAACACCACATTGCAATCGATGCGGGATACGATGAAAGAATCTGCTGAAAAACAAGTACGCATTGGCTTAGCGCTTCGAAAGCTTGCAAAAGAACATAATGTAACCGTAACAGAAAAAGAAATTACTGAAGAAGCAAATAAACAATTAGAACACTTTGCAACAGCCGACCACGCTCACGAAGAAGTAGATCCTGACGACCTTCGCGAATATGTTGCGAGCACACTTCGAAATACAAAAACTCTCGACCTACTAAACACTCTCGCAAACAAATAGCCCGTGGATTATACTGAAAAGTATTATCCTAACACTTGAAAAAATCTATGAGCTATTTAGTACCAACCGTTCTCGAAAAATCACAATTTGGAGAACGAGCATTTGATATTTATTCACGTCTTTTGAAAGAGAGAATTATTTTCCTCTCTGGTGGCATTGACGAACAGGTAGCAAACCTAGTGATTGCCCAACTTATTTTTCTTGAGCACGAAGACCCAAAAAAAGATATCACCTTGTATATTAACTCCCCGGGAGGACAAGTAACTGCTGGCATGGCGATGTACGACACGATGCAATTCATTAAACCAGACGTTGCTACCATCTGTTTTGGCATTGCAGCAAGTATGGGTGCCGTTATTCTCGCAGCAGGAGCTCCAGGCAAACGTATGGCACTTCCAAATGCTGAGGTAATGATCCACCAAGTAATGGGCGGAGCCGAGGGACAAGCCTCAGATATTGAAATAAGTGCGCGCCATATACTGAAAACAAAAGACAAGTTAAACCATATTTTAGCCCACCATACTGGTCAAAATCTGAAAAAAGTGGAAAAAGATACCGATAGAGATTACTATATGTCTTCAGAGGAGGCAAAGGAATACGGCCTTATTGACAAAATTATCACAAAGGCGTAAATCCTAGGTCTTCTTACTTTATGATTTATTACAACACTTATGGACATAGCAACGTACTTGCCGGCCTTAGGGGCGGCGCTAGTTGGCATATTTGCAGGGTATGGAATTCAAAAAAAGCTAGTAAAGGGAAAAGCAGAACACCTCGATAACAAAATCGAGCAAAAACTTACAGACGCAAAAGAGAAAATTAAAAGCCTCCGAGAAGAAGCAGAAAAACAAGCAACACAGATCAGAGAAAAAACAGAGCAGGAACTAGATCTCCGACGAAAGTCAATTATTGAACTGGAAAGCAGAATTGCAGAACGTGAAGAAAAATTGGAAAGCAAAATCACTTCTCTTGAGGCGAAAGAGGATGAGCTTGCAGCTGCTCGAAGGGTTATACAAGAAGAAAAAGATAAACTTGCCGCCCTCCAGCAGGAAGAGCAACGGCATCTGACAGAAATATCGGGTTTAACCGTGCAACAAGCAGAGACACGAATGCTGCAGCAAGCAGAAGACCAGACAAAAGAAGAGATCGTACGACGAGTGAGAAAATTAGAACAAGAAGGCGAGCATCAGTTAGAAGAAAAAGCGCGAAATATTCTTTCTACGGTCATTCAGCGCTACGCATCCTCCCATGTGGCAGAAAACTCCACCTCGTACGTAGATGTTCCAGATGAATCTATGATAGGCAGAATTATAGGAAAAGAAGGAAGAAATATTCAACACTTAGAACGCTTAACGGGTTGTGAAATTGTTATTGATGAAACTCCAAACTCTATTATGATTTCTGGATTTTCGCCCGTACGCAGACAAGTAGCTAAAAAAGCTATTGAAGCTCTTATTAAAGATGGCCGCGTACATCCTGGCAGAATAGAAGAGGTAATAGAAGAAGCAAAGAAAAAGATAAACGATGATATGCGTGAAGCAGGAGAAGCCGTAGTATACGATCTTGGGATAGTAGACTTCCCTCCACAACTCATTCAGTTAGTTGGACGCATGAAGTATAGAACTAGCTACCGCCAAAATATTCTGCGCCATAGCTGGGAAGCAGCCCGCATTGCCATGATGCTCGCAGAAGAGCTAGGGGCAAATGTAAACATCGCAAAGAAAGCTACCTTGCTCCACGATATTGGAAAAGCAATCGACCATGAAGTAGAAGGTAACCACGTAGAAATAGGAGAAAAGATTATGCGCAAATACGGTATTGATGAAGCAATTATTAAAGCAGCAGCAGCGCATCATGAAGACTACCCATTTGATACACGAGAGGCGATTATCGTACAGGTTTCGGATGCCATATCTGCAGCACGCCCAGGAGCGCGCAAAGAGAACATGGGCGAGTACGTGAAACGAATGGAAGACTTAGAGCAAATTGCAACAAGCTATGCGGGCGTAAAGAAAGCATACGCAATTTATGCAGGACGCGAAATTCGTGTGTTTGTGGAACCCGGAGCAATCGATGATTTAGCAGCAATTACACTTGCACAGAATATTGCAAAACAAATAGAACAAGAACTGACGTATCCAGGAGATGTGAGAGTGAATGTGATTCGAGAGATACGCGCGGACGCGTTGGCGCGATAAAAGAAAATGCCCGATTGAAATTCAATCGGGCTAAGAATGATCCTCGAAAACTCGTCAGCAAACTTATGCTGCCGCCTCCAGTTGCTGTCTTTCGTGACGTTCGTCACAGGAACCGACTTCACCACCAACCTCACTCTTGGGAATCCAACTGTGCGACACACCGGGCAGGACAATCACCAGAGCTTCGGAGGGAAGTTCATGCCTCGTTCCATGATCAAGAACGTCCAACCCAGATGACTTGTATGCGGAAACAAAATCGTGGACATGAGACTTGGTGATGCTTTCCGCTGGCACTTTCTCCATTCCATATTGACCAACCGGAAGGGCAGCAAACAAAGATTTTTCTCCGGCAAAGTCAAACACCAAAAATCGTCCCCGCACAACAGCCGACATTCCCTCAAGCACTACCAAAAAATCAATTACTTCTATAGTCTTCATCACTTAAAACCTCACAAAGAGGGTTGGAAAGGGCACAAAAATCGTCCATAGCAAGCATAAGCCGTATTTGCTCGGCCAGCAAGAGAGTTATACTGTTATAGTATGAAAAATACTCATCGAATCGGACTCCACGTATCCGCCGCAGGCGGGCTTTCGAATGCTCCAGAAAATGCAAAAGCAATGGACGCTGAGTGTTTCCAGTTCTTTTCGAGAAGCCCTCGTGGCGGTGGAGCGGCAGTTATCACAGATGAACAAGCTGACTTATTTAAGAAAAGATCTACAGAATACGGACTTGAAAGCTATATTCATACTCCCTATTATATAAATTTTGCGTCAAAAAATAATAAAATATATCACGGATCTATAAACGCAGTTCGTGAAGAGTTAACTCGGGGCACAAAACTCGGCGTGAAGTACGTTGTAACCCATTTGGGCAGCGCAAAAGATCATGTAACGGATAAAGATTCATCTACCGTGCCACCTGAAGCAATTGCACAAGCAATAGACGGACTCAAAAAAATATTCGAAACCGAAGAGGAACTTACGACAGAATTGCTTCTCGAAATCAGTGCAGGCGCCGGTGCAGTGCTTGGCGATTCTTTCGGAGAACTTGCGACGCTTTTAGAGGGGTTGGATAGAAAAGACGTCCACGTGTGCCTCGATACGTGCCACATGTTTGCTTCGGGCTATGATATTCGTACGGAAGAAACTCTTGAAAAAACAATGAAAGAATTTCGGTCCAAAATCGGCACGAAACATCTCAAATTAGTTCATATGAACGATTCAAAAAAAGAATTAGGCAGTCACCGCGATCTGCATGAACACATAGGCATGGGAGAAATTGGTGAAACAGGCTTCATGGCGCTTTTACAGCATGATGATTTTCAGAACGTTAACTTTATTTTGGAAACAAAGCACGACGAACATATAAAAAATGACTTGGAATTCTTAAAAAAACATCGGTCATGAAAAGTATTGAAACAACTACACGTCTGTCATTCCGGCCCGTGAGCCGGAATCCAGGTCGACGTGGATGCCGGATCCAGCCGTCGCCGAGGCTATGGCCGGCAGGCAAGTCCGGCATGACAACGTTTATATGAATAAAGAAAAAGCGCTCAAATTATTAAACGAAGAGCAGCTAGCATATTGCATTACACATTCCAAGCTCCATGAAGGAACAACACAAGCAGTGCCCGGGGCAGGCAATAGCGATACGGATATTTTATTTATAGGTGAGGCACCAGGTCAAAAAGAAGATGAAACAGGCGTACCGTTTGTAGGAGCAGCAGGGAAGCTGTTAGCATCGCTCTTAGAATCCATAGGCATGAAGCGGGAAGATATATTCATAGCAAACGTCATCAAACACCGCCCGCCAAGTAATAGAGACCCGCTGCCAGAAGAAATCGAAGTATACCGGCCATGGCTTGCGGGGCAAATTGAAATAATAAATCCAAAAATCATCGTTACACTTGGACGTTTTTCTATGGATTTTATTCTTGGCCCCGGATTTTCTATATCTCAAATCCACGGGCAACCAAAGCGCAAAAACGGTAGGGTAGTGGTTCCGCTCTATCATCCTGCAGCTGCGCTGTACTCTGGCAACCTAAGACCAGTATTATTTGAAGATTTCAAAAAAATTCCGAAAATTATTGAACTGGTTAAAGAAGAGCAGACAGAAGAAACTAACGTGCATACGGAAAAACAAAAAAACTTGCTCTAAAGCAAAAAAAACTTTATTGTTCCTATACGCTCAGATGGCGGAATTGGTATACGCGCATCCTTGAGGTGGATGTGGGAGCAATCCCGTGCAGGTTCAAGTCCTGTTCTGAGCACCAACTTAAAAAAATTTATTGTGGGCGGTGAGGGGCTCGAACCCCCGACCTACTGGGTGTAAACCAGGCGCTCTACCAACTGAGCTAACCGCCCTGTATTAATTAAGTTTGTATACCATATTGACTGTTCTTGTTCAAGAGCCAATATCTTCTGAACCCCTATACTGTTTCTGTGCTATAATATACTTAGTATGAAGCATATTCAGAAAAGAGAAGCAATAAGGTTAAGAAAAAAAGGCTGGTCCATTAATGATATTTATAAAAAGTTAGATGTTGCTAAAGGAACGGTGAGCGTTTGGGTACGAGACGTATCTCTTACTCCTGCCCAGTTACAAGAATTGGCTCAAAGAAGTCACGCAAGAAGCGCGGTTGAAAAGAGAAGGACATCTAGACTGCTCAACGAAAGTAACAAACGACAACTTGTTGTAGATAACGCTAAGTCCGATATAACTCAAGTTACAAAGAGTGACCTATTTCTTATCGGCGTTATGCTGTATTGGGCAGAAGGCGGTAAGAAACAAAGAGGTTCAGTCCGCTTTTCTAACAGCGACCCATTGATGATTCGTGTAATGATGAGGTTTTTTAGAGTAATTTGCATGGTACCAGAAGAAAAGTTCCGTATTCACTTGCATATTCACATGCATCTCGATTACCAAAAAGCTGAAAAATATTGGTCTAAAATAACTGGTATTCCATTGAATCATTTTTATAAAACGTATAACGCTCCAAATAAAGGCAGCCAAAATAAAAAAGACAACCTGCCAAATGGAACAATTCAAGTATATGTATCTGATACGATTTTATTCCTAAAGATCCAGGGATGGACGGCTGGTATTGCCAATAAAATATTTGCAATCACATAAGTTTGAAAAATACGCATAGTTTGGTATGCTCGTAACACGATATATGCCGTGGTAGCTCATCGGTAGAGCGCAGCCCTGAAGAGGCTGGCGTAGGCAGTTCGACTCTGCCCCGCGGCACAGAGAGAACATAGGCGGGTATCGTATAGTGGCTATTACACCTGGTTGCCAATCAGGAAGCACGGGTTCGACTCCCGTTACCCGCTCAAATTTTCGAAGAAAATTTGCCCCACGAAGCCTTGGCGTAGTGGGGCTTAAATTAATAAGAGAGTATACTCATTCAATGAATCTACTAGAACGAACCTGCGAACCATGCCAAGGCGGTGCTCCTCCTCTTACTCGAGAAGAGTTTGCGCCTATGCTGAGTGAAATTAATTCTGCCTGGGAAGTTATTGATAATAAAAAATTGCACAGGGTATTTGAATTTCCCGCATTCATGGATTCTATTGCGTTCATAAATAAAGTGGCTGAGATTGCGGAGAGAGAAGGGCACCATCCAGACATCCAAATTCACTATAAACAGGTAATTATTGAGCTTTGGACGTTCAAAATTAACGGCTTGTTTGATAATGATTTCATACTGGCGGCTAAAATCGACGAGCTAACGCAATAAGACGACGTGGATTCCGCGGGCAGGCCCCCACTTCGCCAAGGCTATCCCACTTCGCTAAAGCTTCGCGGGACTCAGTGTGAGGCGATACCGGAATGACATATTATGCCTTAGTAAAGGCTTTTTTCATATATAGTGACGTAGTTCCCTAAATACTGCTTGACTTTTTCTGTAGATATGCTATAGTCATCCGTTTCGCCTGATAGATCTCATTCTATCAGGCTTTTTAGTTGCCCAAATTTTGGCAGCCCCTCACTAAAGCGAGGCGTTCATTCTCTAAGATGCTCTATGACTACAAGCAACATCTTGAGACACAAACACCTCATAAATACTATCATAGCAATAATAGCGACTATTCTGCCTACACAAGCACTAGCTTTTGAGCTGCCTCCTGAAATAACTCCTGCGGCTCTCTTTGGAAGTGCCCCCGAAACAACTCACTCGTACTCTTCTGGTACTCTTGTAGCTAATGCTTCTCCTGTAACAACTGTTACAAAGCTAACCAAGCGTACCATAGCTCCGCGTACCTATTCAGGTAGCTCCGTAGTTATGGAAGGTATTGCAAGCTACTATAGCAAAGCGGGATGTCTTGGATGTAACCCATTATTCGTAATGGCAAACGGACAAGTACTTGATGATAACGCGCTTACCATGGCTATTGGTGCAGATAAAAAGCACTTAGTTGGGTACCAAGCAAAAGTTACAAATCTTGCAAACGGACAATCTGTTGTAGTTCGAATTACCGACACTGGTGGATTCTATAAAGATAAATATGGAAACCGAGTAGCCGACCTTACGATTGGAACAAAACAAGCAATCGGAATGAACGGTGGACTTGGAAAAGTTCGAGTAGAGGTTCTGTAACCAAAAATGCATTGCTTTGACCGCAATGCATTTTTGTGCTACAATAGATATATTCAATGCGAAAACAAAAACCAAACATAAACACATTTATTGTTCAATATATTCAAATACTCCTCATGGGAGCTGTAGTTCTGGTGCAGGCGTACCCTGCCCCGGCTCTCGCATTTGTAAGTAAAATTCAAGGACCTGCACGATTTACCCATGGCAAAATAATCGAAGTAACTGCAACGGCCTATTCTTCGTCAGTAGATCAAACCGATGCTTCACCTTTTATTACTGCGAGCGGAGAGCGAGTACGATATGGTATCGTGGCCGCTAACTTCCTTCCCATGCACACCAAGATACGAATCGGGAATGATATACTTGAAGTAAAAGATAGGATGAATGAACGATACAATAACGTCCCAATCATAGATATTTGGATGCCCTCATTGGAAGCCGCCCAAGCGTTTGGAAAGCGCACTATCTTAATTGAAATCGAATCCTAGGCAAACAATAGTTGACTTTTCTACTAGGGTACGTAGAATTACCCGTATCCTATGGATTACCTACGAGCATTTGAACTAAAGCAAATAGAAGGTATTGACCGTCCGATTCTTCGTTCTGGCGATATTGTTCGTGTTGGAACAAAGGTTGTAGAAGGCGACA
The DNA here is from genome assembly GCA_035288905.1 of Candidatus Anderseniibacteriota bacterium. GTDB lineage: Bacteria > Patescibacteriota > Andersenbacteria > UBA10190 > UBA10190 > HO2-45-11b. The sequence continues at coordinate 15,886 of DATDYZ010000030.1, forward strand.
AATCTCGTGTACAGGCGTTTGAAGGCACTGTTATCGCTATTCACGGAAGCGGCCCATCTAAATCATTCACTGTTCGCAGAGAAACTGGTAAGTTTGCCGTTGAACGCATATTTCCTCTCTATAGTCCGCTTATTACTAATATTGAAATTGTAAAACGTCAAAAAGTACGAAAATCAAAACTCTACTACCTAAGACAAGAAGGACGCCGTCGCGTAAAAGAAGATGAACTTTCTATGCAACGCCATGTAAAAGAAGATTCTGACAAAAAGCGACTTGCCGCAGATGCAATAAAACGAACAGAGGAGAAAGCTATCGAAGAAGAACGAAAGGCTAAAAAAGAAGAAGAGAAAACAGAAAAGGTTACAGAAACAGTAGAAGAAGCAAAATAACATACAAAGTTCACTTAAGGCGGGTATACACTACCCGTCTTTTGTTGTATATTTATTGCAGTACATATCATTACCACTTTTTTTATGGGCATAAAGTATGCGGTTAACGAAAAAGCATTCGATACATGGAGCCATAAGATGTCTTATGTACTAGGATTCATATATGCTGACGGCACTATTTTTAGCACCCCGTCTAACCGAGGTAAATATATGGCCGTAATTAGCATCGACAAAGATCTTATCGAGGGCATTAAATCCTTTCTTACGTCAGAACATCCAATTGCCATTGTGATACCTCCTTATACTCATCATCACACACGGTACAGGCTACGCATCGGAAGCCATAAACTTTATGAATCCCTAATAAGGCGGGGGCTCTACCCAAGCAAATCTCTTACGATAGAAATGCCAAACATACCAACTCAATACCTCCCTGATTTTATCCGTGGATACTTTGATGGTGATGGTTGCGTATTTATCGAAAAAGGTCGAACAAAGGATAAAAAAAGAGAAACTATTAAACGTCTACGCATTATTTTCACTAGTGGAAGTAAACGCTTTCTTGAACAGTTAGCTACCTTAATAGCAAAGAATAACTTTTCTAGCATGGTACCTGTCTATAACAGTCACCGTTCTTTTCAGTTAAGGTACTCCACTGCGGCAAGTATTGAATTGTTTAAAGTGATGTATAGGAACTCAAAAAAGCCATTTTACCTTTCTCGTAAAATGAATACTTTTCAGAATTACTTTACTTTAAAGCCAGAGAAAGTAGACTCTAAAGTACGAGCGATCATAATGGCCTAGTGGCGAAGTGGCTAACGCGTAGGTCTGCAAAACCTTCATTCGCCGGTTCGAATCCGGCCTAGGCCTCAGAAAATTGAATACATTGCCCGGATGGCGGAATGGTTTACGCAGAGGACTTAAAATCCTTGACCTTTACTGGTTTGTGGGTTCGACTCCCACTCCGGGCACCGCGGAAAGACAATTTGCTTTGTTCTTTTTGGAGAAATACAGTGGCACATCTTTGGAGACTTAAAAAGCCTGCTGACTACTTTGATTATCGCGCGAAGTCTTGCGATGCACTCAAGGAAATGAAAGAGTTACAAAAGAAAGAACATAAAGAGAACCTGATTGACCAAGCCGCACTCAGGGCCGGGCAAGATTGGAGCTTCTTAAGCGACAAAGTCGTCGGAGCCGAAGATCCGCCTGCAACGTAGGCAAAAGCCAACCGAAGAACAAAACAGCCCGAGCAACAACTGCTCGGGACTTTTTTATACAAATATACTTAAGTCCAGTTTTTTATTTGAAAGTAGTGCCGTCTCGATAACAACTCTCGGCACAGCATACCTCGTCAACCCTTTTCTGCCCCTCGGCACATGCAAGCGGACAATTTCTATGGTGTCTGCGCCCCACTTATCCCATAGTTCAATGCCTTTTTCGCGCACTTCTTTTGGAAATACATCTAACAGACGATCGTCGCGCTCTACGCGCTCAAAGCCTTCTGATACTAACTGGTTGTACAAATCTTCAGCCATTAGTGATATTGCAAGTTCGTAATAACGTCTTGAAAGTCTTCTGCAAGTGGCGCTGTAAACGTTTTTCTTTTTTCATTCGGAAGTAACACGGTTAGATGCTCCGCATGAAGCAGCTGACGCTTTACACCCTGTGGCTGCTTTTTGCGCTTAAATGTATATAAGCTGTCTCCTACAATAGGATAGCCAAGAAAGTGGAGATGAACACGAATTTGGTGCATGCGCCCGGTAAAGGGGATAACACGGAGAAGTGCATACATCGAACCGAATCTGCGTTCTATCACCCATTCTGTGGCTGATTCCTTCCCGACATCATCCACAGCGCGACGCATCGGATTGCGACGACTCCTCATAATTGGCCTGGTAATTCGTCCATCTTTGCCACCTGGCACCCCAAACACCAGTGCTAGGTATTCTTTTCGTACTCTGCGTAGTTCAAATTGCTTTTTTAGATGTATAAAAGCCGTTTCATTCTTAGCAAGAATCATCACTCCACTCGTATCTTTATCAAGCCGATGAACAATCCCTGCACGACCATTGTCACCCACGTGTTTTGCGTTTGGATATCTTGCTATAAACCAATCAGCTACCGTTCCAGATTTTATACCAACCCCCGCATGCACAGCAATGCCAGCGGGCTTGTCTACTACTACAACATCCCGATCTTCATAAAGAATAGGAATTTTGAGTTCTGGAAGAGCATCTTGGCCCTGGGGCACTTCAACAGGTGCTTCAATGTGAATACTAATCACGTCCCTTGTCTTTAAAATATACCCGGTTTTTACGTAAACGCCGTTCACAAGAATCTTTTCGTCTTTAATTGCTTTCTGTATTACTGTACGTGAAAATTCAGCCATCTGTGCCGTACAAAACACATCAAGCCGCTGGCCTGCTGAACTTTCGTCTACAATACGAGATATTGACATACGTTACGATTATACGGATTACTAGCAAAAAAGCGAATGTATCTTTGTTTTCTCCTTACCCGTGATACTATTCCAGGTATGAAAAAGTGGATTATTATTTCTGTTGTCAGCGTTCTTATTCTCGCTGTTTTAGGGTTTATTGGATGGCGTTTGCAGGCAGGGAGCGCAGAAAAACCTGCTCGAACCGTTGCAGTAACTCGCCAAACGGTTACCAAGGATATTTCTTTTACTGGCACTGTTGAATCAAAACAATCTGCAAACGTCTCTTTCGAACTATCCGGCGTTATTAGGGATATGTATGTTGCTATAGGGGATACGGTTACAAAAGGGCAGCGCCTAGCACTCCTTGACCCCCAAAGCATAGAACTTGAGCTGGCAAAAGCCAGTGCAGACAAAGCAACTACTACCTCCGTTGAATATCTTTCCTGGGAAAAAGCAAGCCAAGACGCAAAGAATACGATCTTAGAAAATGCAAAAATACTCGAGCAGAAACGACAAGCAGTCCGAGATGCAAAGACAACACTTGATCAATCAAAAGAAGTGTATGCAAAAAAGGCAGTTGAAAACGGTGACGAAGCTTCTACCACCCTTGCAACAAACTCTACAGTTGTAGCAAATGCAGCTGCATACAACAGCGCAAAATCGACACTTGAAACAACATTAAAAACAGTTGTAAAGACTAATAGCACCGCACAGCAAGCGGCAGACATCGCCTACGCAGAATATACCGGGGCGCTTCCTTCTCTTACCGCAACTGAAAGCCTTGCACGAGTAAAGGCAAATAAGAGCACGATACGAGCTCCATTTGATGGCGTGGTGACCGCAAAAAATACGAACATCGGGGAACTTACAACTATTGGAACTACCGTTATTACGATTGAAACAATTGATAACCTCCAAATTACTGCGAATGTAGCAGAAACGGATGCATTTGCGCTTTCTGAGGGCATGAGTGCATCTGTAACATTTGATGCAGTATCGAACGAAACACTAGAAGCTACGCTTGATCAAATATATCCGGCGGCAACGCCACTCGACGGAGTGCCAACATTTCATGTAGTGCTGCACCAGAAGAATTCAAATACCCCGCTTCGATCTGGAATTACGGCAAACATCACCGTACACGCAGCAAAGAAAGAGAATGTTCTTGCAATTCCTCGAAGAGCTATTATTGCAAAATCAGAAAAGCAGTTTGTACGTAAACAAACAGACGATCAAGCTACTCAAGAAATTGAAATTACAACCGGACTTACCGGATCAGACGGGTTAGTTGAAGTAACTTCTGGCGTTGCGGAAGGCGACACCATCGTAACTCCGTAGCATTCATGGCGCTTATCGTCATAGACAATGTAAAGAAAGTATACGGCGAAGAAGGTGTTGTAACTGCTGTCCTTCATGGAGTTTCTTTTTCCGTTGAAGAAGGTGAATTTATTTCTATTATGGGGCCAAGCGGTTCTGGAAAATCTACGTTGCTTCACATTCTCGGACTTCTTGATCGGCCAACAAGCGGAACATACTTTTTTGCAGGTGAAAATACTGCAGTTCTTTCTGATGAAGCCCTTGCCATTGCTCGCAATAAAAAAATCGGATTTGTATTTCAATCGTTTCATCTATTGGCACGAACCAGCGTCCTAGAAAACGTTATTTTGCCACTGTATTATTCGAATGTTCCAAAAAAAGATTACATAAGCAAAGCAAAAATTGCACTTGAGCATGTAAAACTTGGCCATAGATTAAACCACCTGCCTCATCAGCTATCTGGGGGAGAGAAGCAGAGAGTGGCTATCGCACGTGCGCTAGTGAACGATCCGAAAGTTCTGTTTGCAGACGAGCCAACAGGCAACTTGGATTCAAAAACAGGAAAAGCAGTGATGGACACTCTGGATAATCTGCACAGGCAGGGGAAAACGATTATCGTTATTACCCACGAGACGTCCACTGCTTCGTACGCCAACCGTATTATCTCGATATCGGACGGAAACATCGTATCTGACCAGAAGTCTAATTCACGACACTCACACTTTTCCAAATGAACTTTATAACTACAACCAAGACTGCAATCAGAGCGCTCCGGGCTCACTTAGGCAGATCTATGCTTACTATCTTAGGTATAGTTATTGGGGTAGTTGCAATCGTTCTTGTTATCGCACTCGGGCAAGGCGCACAAGACCTCATTTTAAATCAAGTACAAAGTATTGGATCTAATACCATAATAGTCCGCCCAGGCAGGCAACCTACCGGGCCATCTGATGCGGCAGATACTATTTTATCTGACTCTTTAAAACAAACGGACGTTACAGCATTGTTAAAACCAGTAAATGTTCCTGACTTAGAATCCGTTGCACCCGCAGTATTAGTACCCAGCGCAATTGCGCACGACAATACACTTTTTCGAGGCACGGTGCTTGGTTGGACTCCCGAGGCATTGGGTCAAGTATTTAACGTAAACCCAGATAGAGGAGCATTTTTTACCGCGGACGACGTGCGGCAAGCTGCTCGGGTAATTGTAATAGGTAATAAAGTAAAAGAGGATTTATTTGGGGACTCAGATGCATTAGGAGAATTTGTTTCAGTAAAAGGACAAAAGCTACAAATAGTCGGAATACTTCCTCCAAAGGGGCAGGTGAGCGCATTTAATGTAGATGAAATTGCGCTGATTCCCTACACAACTGCACAAAAAACGATTCTTGGGATCAACCATTTTCACGAACTGTTTATTCGAGCTAAAGAAGGTGCAAACGTCGACACTGTTGTAGCAGATATAGAAGCTACGCTGAGGGAAACGCACAATATCACCGATCCGGAAAAAGACGACTTCTTTGTGGTAACCCAGGCCAGTGTTATTGCAACAGTGAAAACCGTCACACAAACGCTCACTATTTTCCTCGTAGCCATAGCTTCAATATCTCTTATGGTGGCAGGAATTGGGATTATGAACATCATGCTAGTATCCGTAACAGAACGAACGCAAGAAATTGGGCTGCGCAAGGCTCTGGGGGCCACAAATCGGAATATATTACTGCAATTTTTAATTGAATCATTAATTCTCACAAGCACCGGGGGAATTATTGGCACAACCATCGCTATCGCAATTGCCGCACTCGTTAGCTACATCGCACAAACGTATTTCAACATCGCCTGGCCGTTTACATTGCCCCTAGGTGCGATTTTTCTCGGTGTAGGCGTCTCTAGTGCCATCGGACTCCTCTTCGGCATCTATCCGGCTCGTAAAGCAGCCGCCAAAAACCCAATCGACGCGCTGCGGTTTGAATAAAACAGACTATATGTGCATACTGCGCTTATGAAACCACGTATTGGCATCATCACAGCGCAGTTTAACGCAGAAATTGTTGAACCCATGGTTATAGCAGCGCAAGAGGAGTTAAAAACCGCGCAGGCAGAAGTAACCGAAATTATTCGCGTTCCAGGAAGTTATGAGATTCCGCTTGCAGCAAACATACTCCTTCAAAAAGGCAACCTAGATGCTTTGATTGTTTTAGGTTATATCGAACGAGGAGAAACGCTGCATGGGGAAGTTATGGGACATGTAGTGCATACCAGTATCGTCGACCTGCAACTG
>DATDYZ010000031.1:0-4928 GCA_035288905.1 Candidatus Anderseniibacteriota bacterium
ATATGAATTCTTTGTCTTTAAAAGAATACGTTGTGATGAAGTAGGCGGAATATCTTGTGCAGAAATACTAGTAATACCAGAGGCTATTTCTACAACCTCTGCATCCCCAATATATTGATCAAGTGGGTATACTTCAGTTCCAGAACCACTTGGATCAATATGCAAAAGCGTATCAATATGAGTACCTGTATGAGAGCCTAATGTTATTTCGCTTAAACCAGTCAAACCTTCGCTTGCTGATCGTACAGTATTTATTTTAACACCGGGATTACCAGGGTACACAACCATGCCGCTTGTTATTGGACGGGAAATATCGATGAACATACTAGCGCTTAGTATACCCTTTTGTGTACTATAGGAATATGGCTTCACTACTTGATCACGCAATTCTTTGGGGATCTTTCTTTGTGTTTGGAATACTCGTTGGTTTTGTTCTCACCCTTATCCTCATGCAAGCAAGCAAAGTGAGATATTAACTACTACACAATATGGGAACACTAGACACGTTATCGTCACTCGTTGAAGTACTAGGAATCGTCCTGTTGTACTTTGTTATTGGATTTGGTCCTGGGTTTATTGTAGGGCTCCTTTTTGCAAACAGAGTATTTGGGAAAAACTTACCACTCCGCATGGAAAAAAACATTGCAAGCATCAAAAAAGCTACGGAACACAACAGCCAATGGCACCCGAGCAATCCTAAATGGAAATAGACTCTCCCTCTTGAGGAAGAATGACATTCCAATTCGCATTCTTTTTCTGAAGTCCAGCCTGTAACGCCTGTGATTCTTTTGGCTCTCCGTGCACAAGAGCTATCTTAGAAAGACCATGTACCTGAGAAGCAAAATCTGTGAGTTGTTCTCCATCTGCATGCGCTGAAAACTCATTAAATAACAAAATTTCTGCATGAATTGGAACAAACGTTCCGTGGAGTTCAATATGTTTAGCGCCTTCTAATATTCTTCTTCCGGTAGTGCCTATTGCCTGATACCCCGTTATAAAAACAGCATTTTTCTTATCGGAAATTGTATTACGAAGATGATGAACTACTCTTCCTGCTGTCATCATGCCCGAAGCAGAAATTACCATAAATGGACCTACCCTTCCGTTTAGTTTCTTTGAATCTTCTGCTGATTGAATATATTCTAAATTTCTAAACGCAAGCGGGGATTCACCTGGCCTAGTAAAATCAGTAGCAGTTTCGCTATCGTATTCTGCAGTATAATGTTTATAAATATTCGTAATATCTGTAGCGAGTGGAGAATCAACAAAAATAGGGAAACGGGGGATACGACCAGCATCAACCATCTTATGAATTGTATAGACCAACATTTGTGTTCGACCAAGCGAAAATGCGGGAACTACCATTGCACCTTTGCGTTCGCACACCGCATTAATAGCTTTCACTAAGCGCTCCTGTGCCTCTTCCATTGGAAGATGTTTCCGGTTGCCATACGTACTTTCCATAAGCAATGTATGGATTTCTTCTTGAGGAACTTCCGGATCATGCAACATAGGGACACCGTTAGGACCTACGTCCCCCGTATATGCAATATGTCGCATTTTTCCACCTTCACTATATCGTAAAACTATAATAGAAGACCCTAAAATATGCCCTGCATCGTAGAGTTTTACCGATATCCCTGGGAGGATTTCTTTCCACCCGTCACGGCTTCGCGCATATGGAATTGGTACAAAATGTTTCATTGTTGCCTCAACATCGTCCCTGGTAAATAAAAGCTCTCTTTCATCAGGGGAACCAATATGGTGCTTTCTTTTATACATAACATCCTGCTCTTCAATTCCTGCGGAATCTTCGAGTATATATGATGTAACCTCTTGTGTTGCTCGAGTTGCAAAAATACTCCCTTTATATCCACGCTTCACAAGAAGCGGCAACATCCCGCAATGATCAAGATGCGCATGAGAAAGCACAACAGCATCTATACTGTCAGGATCAAATGGAAATGCTCTATTACGATTGCGCACATCGGGCAGTCCCTGAAACATTCCACAATCTAGTAATATATTTTTGTCAGCAATAGAAACTAAATGCTTACTACCGGTCACGCTACCAGCTGCGCCAAAGAAGGTTATACTACTCATATACAAGTATGATATACCAATACAGCATTGCCGCTAGTACATTACTTATTCCGATGCTTGCAGGAGTTGCCATTCTTAGCAGTACACGAATTTTTCAACAAAAAATAAAAGAGTTCGTGGTGGGTTCAACCTTTGGAATAACACTATTTGGAACTATATTATTTTGTATCGCACGTTTTTCTGTGCTTACTACAGCTGCTATTTGGTCCACACTCGGATTGTTTGCTTTTTTCGGCACTGTACTAACGATCCGAAACAGGCGTGAAAAATCAAAACGAAAAGTTGACTATATTGCGCTTGGCATAGCCTGTGTCTTAATTATTATTTCTGTAATAATAGGGCAAAAACTACTTATAGAACGACCGAATGGACTTTATACCGGTGTTATAAATGCATACGGCGACCTCCCTTGGCACACAGCGCTTATCACTGAACTTGCACAGCAAAAAACACTCCCCATACAAAATCCTATTTTTGCAAAAAAAAATCTCACCTATCCACTAGTTGCAGATCTCATAAGTTCTGCAATGCTTACCCTTGGTTCATCCATCCCCGCAAGCGTAAATGTACCTCCTGTAGTCTTGATGCCAATTGTGTTCCTGTTGATATACTACTTTGGTGCAACGTACGGGACATCAAGGGCAATTGGTAGTATCACTCTCGTGTTATTTCTTTTTGGAGGAGCCACATTTGGTTGGCTCCGTATAATCCCAGACTTTCAGCAAAGTGATGCATCACTCCTTTCTTTTATCGTCCACCTACCAGATCGTGAATACGTAGGTACAGGGGGAGATGCATATGGTTTCCATTTTCTTAATGCCATTACGTCACTCCTTCTTCCACAACGCTCTCTTTTATTTGGAATTCCAATCGTACTATCAATTCTCCTGTTACTACACCCTAAAAAACAAAAAAATAAATACGCACCCATACTGGCAGGCGTACTTGCAGGGATGCTTCCCCTGTTTCATGCACACGCATGCATCGCACTCTTCGCTGCGCTTATAGTGCTATTTGTAATACACCCAAATATACACTATTGGAGATTTTTTTTAGTACCAGCAATCGCAATTGGCATACCAGAAGTATTCTTTTACATACTTGGAAGCGCGGAATCGGGATCATTTTTCAAATTCGACCCTTGGTGGACAAAAGGGGATCGCAACGTATTTATTTTTTGGATACAAAACACAGGACTCTTAATACCAGCGAGTATCGTTGCTTTTTTTACAAAAACACCAAGGTATGCCAAAGCACTTCTTGGGGCCGGGTTGTTCCTTTTTATACTTGCAAACACGTTCCTATTTGCCCCATGGGCATGGGACAATTTTAAACTTCTCATATTTTGGTTTATTTTTTCACTTCCAGGGATCGCATGGGTATATCTATATATTTGGAAACACAGTTGGCTATTTCTGCGCCCTCTTCTTGCCGTTTTTCTTTTACTTCATATCACCGCAGGCATGATCGATATATGGAAACTCATCCTTCCCACAAAAGAAACATGGCAAGAGTGGGACAGCAATGGAATCCGCATTGCACAGGCAATGCAAGCGTTTACCCCCGCATCATCTATTATGTTAGCTGCACCTGTTCATAATTCGCCTGTTGCATTAACCGGAAGAGCCACCTACCTCGGATTTCCTGGCCATATATGGAGCCATGGCGGGTTGCCATGGGAACGTGAGGAAGAAGTGAAAAACTATCTTTTAGGAACAGGAGAAACTATTGCAGGAGAAAACCCCAAGTATATCCTGGTGGGCCCGCAAGAACGATTCCTTTTCCCGGGGATTATTATACGCCCCTCATGGGAAGCACTGGCGTCATATGGTGCATACACGCTCTATATCAACAATTAATCTTTTGTACGCCAATCGTTCAAAATATCCTGCAACGATGTTTGGAGTGGAATTTCTGGTTTCCAGCCTGTTTCAGCTGTTATCTTATCTATTGCACCAATCAATACGGGAGTGTCAGATGGCCTCATGCGAGATTCATCTTGCTGAACAGTAATGGGGGATGTACTCATTGCAAGAAGGCTATCTAAAACATGTTGAATGCTATATGCCTGGCCGCTTGCAATGTGATATACCTCGCCAAACATTCCTTTTTCAATAAGCAAACGATACGCGCGCACCACATCCCGAACATCCGTAAAATCCCGTTTTGCCTCGAGATTTCCTACCAGTATTTCTGGTGCCTGTTTGCCTTTTTCAATCGCCGCTATTTGGGACGAAAAGTCCGCAGTTACAAACCCTGTACGCTGCCCCGGACCAATGTGGGGGAATGGACGTACCCGAATGCAATGCTCATTATATTTTTCTTCTACCATTTGCTCCATTTCAAACTTACTTTGTGCATAGGGGTTACTAGGATGGCATGCAGAAAGCAGAAGCTCTGGAATTGCCGTAGGACTACTTATTCCATAAATATCAGCACTGCTTACTATAAGAAATTTTGTGTCGGATCGAGCAGCGAGCGCGTTCTTCATAAGCTCTTCAGTAGCGAATACATTTGTTGTTCTTGTAATATCGGGATGAGTTAAAGAAAATCCAACGGAGCTTACGGCAGCCAAGTGGATAACCCAGTCAGGCTGTATCTCTCGTAAAAGATGCGCATACGTCGTGCTATCCGTGATATCAACTCCATATCCCGTAGCTCCCGCTGGTATGTCGTCAACTATTCTATCAAAACTAACAACGCGAGAAAAAGATGAGCGCTCTTGTAACTCTCGGATTAAATGCCTCCCAACAAAACCAGTACCTCCCGTAATAATGATTGAGTCATTAGCCATGCTGTGCCTTCATTTCAGAATCAACCATCAT
>DATDYZ010000032.1:0-9985 GCA_035288905.1 Candidatus Anderseniibacteriota bacterium
AGTATCGTCGACCTGCAACTGAAATACTCAGTACCCATTGCAATCGGAATTATTGGACCAGGTGCAACAATCGAACAAGCTCGCGAGAGAAATGTGGAGTACGCAATCGGAGCTGCAAAGTGTGCATTACAGATGGTTGGGGTGGTAGCGAAGCTATCTCAGAAATAGCTGCATCGTTGGGGGGGGTTAATCTGCCATTCGCCGATTGACGAACTTATGATTCTGCGCTACACAAATACGTACCGACAAAGAAAGTCCTTTTACAACCCAAGGAGGTTGAGATGAGTGTCAACGAAAATCTGATAGCATTTACTGTTTTACTAAAGCAGTACCGACAAGAGAGAGGCCTAAGTCGTACAGAGCTTGCAACAAGAGTTAAGAAAAGTCCCCAGTATATTGCCGCCTTAGAAAACCCGAGAGTCGCAAAAACTCCATCCGTCGAAACACTTACTCTAATCGTCCAGGAATTAGGTCTAAAGCCAGAAAAGAGACGTGCGCTTGTGGACGCTCTTTTGGGAATACAAAATACACCCACTCGCTACGACGCAGAGGACGTATCATCAGTTCTCCAAAATATTGTGAATGCAGATCGAGCTGTTTCTTCAGCGGACGTATCATGGCTCCTGGCAATACAGCCAAAGTTCGATAACGCAATGTTGCCATCTTTCATCGAATCTCTCATTGATGAGCAGCGACGAACATCCTTGTCAATAAAAAAGGAGAATTAACTATGCTGATGTCTATTTGGAAATTCGCAAACCTCATTTCTGAGAACGAAGAACTAAGCTGGCGCTACGGGGCAAGGATTGCCGCAATAAGAATCATTGGCGTTCTGAGCTTTCCATTTGTTGGACCAGTCTGGTTGCTTTTGTATATAGTTTCGGCTTTTATCGCATATAAGGTAAGCCAGATTGGTATATTGGAAGGTCCTCCTTTGTGGGCTATATTCTTCGCCATCCCAACCGTATTAGGTATGACCGCATCCACATTTCTCATAATTTTTGCGGCTCAAATCTGCTTTAAACCTAGTTTCTTCGGAGTTCTAGAAAAAATGAACATTCCCAAGAACGAACAGTGGGAATATTATTGGATGACGATGGACGAGTTTGCCGTCGAATTTCGAAAATGGAACCAGCAACTCCACTAAAAACAATTCAGAGTACACATTAAAAACCAAATCATGCCGAGACTAAACCTCTCGGCTTTTTTATTTTATATTGTAGGCCTGGGGGGAATCGAACCACCGACCACCAAATTATAAGTTTGGCGCTCTAACCACTGAGCTACAGGCCTGTACACATATTTATTGCACAACGAGCACAATTTGGCTACTCTATTGAAGCAAGCCAGCCTTCGCTAAAGCTTCGGCGGGCAAAGCGCGCGTAGCTCAGTGGTAGAGCATCACATTGACATTGTGGGGGCCAGAAGTTCGATCCTTCTCGTGCGCACTTCGACTCGGCCTTGCTTTGCAATGCCTCGCTCAGTGTAAACACTCTTCGACTCATTGACTTTCAAGACACTACAACCTACAATCGCGATAGCTTATTAATAAGCACATTCTGCCCTTTCCACCCAATTCACGTTAAGGATATGCCCAAATGACAAGCTCTCGTCCTACAATTTTTATCGTAGAAGATAGCCCTTCGTGTCAAAAATACTACGCAGATATACTGAAAGAACAAGTTACAATTGTTTCTGCTCGATCGTTGACAGAGGCAAATGAAAAGTGGGACAGTATTCAAGAAATCGCTCTCGTTGTCATGGATGGATGTATCGACAATAGAGACCGACCCGACACCGTACCACTCATTCAAAAAATTCGCGAAACGTTCTCCGGTCCAATGATCGCTGCTTCAAGTTCAGTGGATTACCGCAAAATGTTAATGCGAGCAGGATGTAGTCACGAAGCAGCCAAGCCACTTGTTCCCGCCAAAGTTCTCGAACTTCTTGGACTCACAACAGCCACAACATAGCAACCAACAATATCGCCACGCGCTCTTCATCGAAGAGCGCTTTTTTTATGCAACCGCCGGTGCAGGAGATATGCTTGGAGATCCGGGAGTTGGGAGTATTTCTGCGTCTTCTTTTACCACATCTGGGTCTGCCCCACCCATAAGGTCTGCAAATTCTTTTTGCCCTATAGTTTCTTTTACAAGCAATTCTTGCGCAATAAGTTCAAGTTTTTCTCTGTTTGCGATAAGAATTTCCTCTGCTCGTTTCTGCGCATCTTTCAGAATGCCAGAAACCTCTTCGTCAATTAATGAAGCTGTTTTTTCAGAATAGTCGCGCCCTTCATGTAAATCTCTTCCTAAAAACACTTGGTGATCTACCTGGCCGTATGTAACAGGCCCCATACTCGACATTCCAAACTGCGTTACGATTCTGCGCGCTAATTTCGTAGCTTTCATTAAGTCGTTGCTGGCACCGGTAGTAAGTTCTTTGTATTGAATTAATTCTGCCGTATACCCACCCATAAGAGTTGCGAGTTCACTTAAGAATCCAGTCTTCGTGTGCAACCGTTTGTCAGTTTCTGGCAATTTCAACGTGTATCCACCTGCAAATCCGCGAGCAATGATGGAAATTTTGCGCACTGGGTCGGAATCTGGAGTGTAGTACGCCACAACTGCGTGACCTGCCTCGTGATACGCAGTTAATTCTTTTTCTTTCTTTGAATACACTCTGCTTTTCTTCTCTGGACCAAGCAGAACTTTTTCTATACTTTCTTCAACATGACGCTGTGCTACTTTCTTTTTATCCTCTCTTGCCGCAAATATCGCTGCTTCGTTTACCAAATTAGAAAGATCAGCGCCAGAGAACCCAGGTGTTCTTTCGCCAATATTGCGAAAATCCACATCATTTTCGAGGGGAACTTTTTTTGCATGAATAGCAAGAATAGCTTCTCGCTCTTTAATATCTGGCAAATCCATCGTTACCTGCCTATCAAATCGTCCTGGGCGAAGCAACGCTGGGTCTAACACGTCTGGTCGATTCGTTGCTGCAAGTACAATCACGTGGTCTGTCTGCTCAAATCCATCCATTTCTACGAGAATTTGATTTAGCGTTTGCTCACGCTCATCGTGTCCGCCTCCTAAGCCCGCTCCACGATGCCTTCCCACCGCATCTAATTCGTCGATAAACATAATAGCGGGGGAACTGTGCTTCACCTTATGGAAAAGATCCCTCACCCGAGACGCCCCTACCCCTACAAACATTTCTACGAATTCAGATCCAGAAATACTAAAAAATGGCACTCCGGCTTCACCTGCAACAGCGCGCGCCATGAGCGTTTTCCCTGTGCCAGGAGAACCTATCAGCAATACTCCCTTAGGAATACGCGCCCCAATATCTTGAAACTTCTTTGGGCTTTTCAAAAATTCAACAATTTCCATTAATTCTTGCTTTGCCTCTTCGTTTCCTGCAACATCCGCAAACGTCGTTCGTTTTTTCTTTGATTGGTCTATAGGAGTTGCCGTCATTTGACCGAAATTTATTGCTTTGTTCCCCATATTTTGAGCTCCACGCATCATAAACCACAAGAAGAAGGCGAGTAATACGAATGGCAAGAGTACTGGTAAGAGTGACGCAGTCCAGAATGAGAATCCTGATGGCTTTTTAATCGTAAGTTCGATTTTGCGCAGAGATTCTTCTGATATTCCGAGATTTCTAAATGTTTCGGTTACTGATGCGTCCGTTTCTTTCTGGGTAATTAACTTCTGAGAAGAATCGCTTTTTAGCGTTACTAACAGGTCATTTTGATTGATCGTAATATGAGAAACATTGTTTTTTACGATTTCATCGACAACTTGAGACATACTTACGTCCCGTTGATTGCTCACTGGTTTGCCAAATAGCGCCAAAAGAGCACCAATTGCGAGTATGGCGATAAGAGCGATTCCAGCGTTTTTACTCCAAGAATCTTGTTTAAATGAACGAGTGGGTGTTTGTGACATATGTGAAATAATGCCGTGCCCCGTAGCCAAACGCAAGGGGAGATACTACAATGCATTTTACGCTCTCGTAACTCAGTGGATTTAGAGTACCCCCGTCCTAAGGGGGCTGCCGTAGGTTCGATTCCTACCGAGAGCACCGGTTCGCCCGCTAGTTCAGCGGGCGCTCGCCGAACTGGCGAGCGATTCCTGCCGGGGGCACTTATGAATGTGATAATATATAAAATATGAGCAACACAAAAGACACTACAACATGCGATGAGTGCGGTAGTCTGTTTTTTGTCGGTTCTTCGCAGATGAGCAATCTGTGTCCAAATTGCGCGCATCTTCTGTACGGCAAAGAGTCGTGTGTTCATTCCTTTGTGGGTAGTCGTTGTTCGCTCTGTTACTGGGATGGTTCGGTGTCTGCATACGGTCAGACACTTGTAAGTAATAACGAAAAATAGAAAGAAAATTTATAGAAAAATGGCCCCTTACCGTAGTAGGGGGCCTGAATTCACTTCATTATTGGCAAGAACTAGAATACAGTCATACCCTTTTCACCTTGTCGTAGGATGCTTACCGTCACCCTGGTGGTAAAAAACTGCTCATCTAGGCTTCCTACAGTGTGCGAGGCAGAGCCAGTACTGCACAGTGAAGTCCGCTTTTGCGATTATTAGCTTTGTAAAGCAGTTTGTCAAGAAAATGCGCCGGGCAGTGGCACGGGCTCGATTCCTGCCGGGGGCACTAATGACAATAAGTTCGAAACAGCTCCTTACGAAGTCACCGATTCAAGGATTTCCAATAAAAAGACGATGATTAAAGCGAAGATAGGGAGGATCGAAATCCCAATTCCAGTCTTCAACATACCCATCACCGTAAGTATCGGACCAATAATAGCTGCACTGTAAATAGCATACATAATCCAATCTGGTCCTCCGCCGAATCCAATAGCGAGACCAACTGTTACAGCAATAAAGAGGTTAACAATAGAGAAAGCTGCAACAATGATGAGCCGCCACAAAAGATTTGAGTAACGCGAGGGCGTTGTCTTAGAACTTATTTTGGATTTATCAACTGTCGAGAATTGATTCATAAACTTATTATACCACTGCTGCAAAGATAACTACAACCGTATCGTAAAAAGTAGTTTGAAGATACAACCTTTATCACTCTCACATATTGCATTACAGTATACGTATGAAAACACCAACTTTCGATATCGAACACCAATATTGGTCTCAATGTATCACCAATATTGCGGGACTCGATGAAGCAGGAATGGGGGCACTTGCGGGTCCGGTTGTTGCTGGGGCTGTTGTATTTTCACACGATGCATTAGAAAAAATTATTGCAAACCAGAAAAAATTTCCAATTCGAGATAGCAAATTATTATCAGAAACGCAGCGCGAGAAAGCAGCCTCTTTCATTCGAGAAATAGCATCTTTTTTTGCAATCGGAATGGCAAGCGTTGAAGAAATTGATCAGCTAAATATTCGTAATGCATCTCACTTGGCAATGCGTCGCGCGGTTGAATCCCTCGCAATTCCACCAGACATGCTTATCATCGACGGCACGAGCGATACTATTCATCCAACGATATTTTCACTCTCAATAATTAAGGGTGATCAATTATCGTATTCAATAGCAGCTGCGAGTATTCTCGCGAAAGTTGCGAGGGATTCCATTATGCAAAATTTACATCTTTCGTATCCAGTATACGGATTTGATTCTCATAAGGGCTATGGAGCGAAAAAACATATGGATGCTTTAGTAATGTATGGGGCAACAGATCATCACCGGCAGAGCTATGCACCTATAGCGAACTTGACAAAATCCTAACATAGGATTATTATACGAAAAGTAGCTAAGCTGTGTTTGCCCATTAAAAACTTACCCATTAAGGAGAAGCGTCGTGAATAGCACCCTATCTTCAAGAGACCAGTGTCTGGTAGAACGTATTATTCCCAATCTCCCAGAACATGGCGAGAACATGGTTGACGAGGCAGTAAAAAAGCTGCGCGATGAAGCGACTTCCTGGATCACCGGTCTGGTCAAGTTGGAAGCAAAACTTACACAGACTTCCGAAAAAATCCTAAAGATTAAGAAGCAGAGTGGCCTACTAGGATTCCTACATAGACTAATGACTCTGCGATGGTTGCAATGGATGGCTGCCCGCAATGAAATTCGGCGAAAAGAACTAAAACAGTTGATCCAAGAACGAGAGCACTTGATACAAGATCTGGTTACTTCCCCCGAAGCTCGAGGGAAGTTGCTAGACGAACTCATCAAAAGCAGGCTTCTCACGTTTCGGCAATCCCTCCTTCACAACATGGAAGAGATTTTTGGAGTCGAACATTTTGGTTTCCAGACTGCGTATGGGTTTTACCTCTCAGTCGACGACCACCGTTTTCACAGATTACGCGAGCGCCATAAGGAGTACTCTCTGCGTGTATGTTCAACATTGATGCGTGCAGAGGGATATGCATTTGTCATCACTTGTTACGAAGACAAGGTCTATCGAGAAGATAGTTATGACAGACAAAGGCGGCGACGGATCTACAATGTGCATATCGTGGACACTGATGAGAAGCGCAAGGTTTGGGAAGTTGAAGGCTCCGAAGGCGACGGCTACCCGTGCATAACAGTTCAGGAAGATAATCCCAACGAGATTCGCTTCACCCTCCGCAATAATTGGAATTCCAAATCCTACGTCTATAAAAAAAGGACGAACAAGACTTGGTGACAATCAATGCCTAGAGAAGAGTATTTCTTCTCTAGGCTATTTTTATATACATTCACGAACAGGAGCCTCCGCTACACTTTTCAAATTGACAAAATAATTAGTTTACGTAGACTAGAAGAACTATGGCAGTACCAAAAAAACGAACACCGAAATCAAAGAAAGGCATGCGACGTAGCCATCATGGCAGAAAACCGGGCAAATTTGCTTCCTGTCCTAATTGCAAATCCGTTATTCCTCCTCACCGAGCATGCCCTACATGCGGTATGTATAATGGAAGACAAGTAATCGCAATTGCTGCAAAAATTGAAAAAACAGAAAAGAAACGCAAAGAAAAGGCACGAAGTACTGGCGCGTAGGTAAAAAATAAGGTATACATAGAAGGTACTTTCTATGGCAAATCGTCATTTAAGCAGATCGATAGCACTCCAGAGCCTATTTGAATGGGATATGCGCGGGCATATACCAGCAGCGCTCCAAGAAATCGCAAAACACAATATCCATGAATTTGCCCCTGGCCTTGATGACGAGGACTTTATTTATACCCTTATATATGGAGTACGAGAGCATATGAAAGATATTAATGCCCTTATTGAAAAATCTGCTCCTGACTGGCCATTGGATCAAATAACGAATGTAGATAGAAACGTGCTTCGACTTGGAATTTTTGAACTTATGATTGCGAACGCAGCTGACGTCCCTCCCAAAGTTGCCATCAATGAAGCGATTGAGCTGGCAAAGACGTTTGGAGGTCCATCCTCTGGCAAGTTTGTAAACGGGGTACTGGGAACAATTTATAAAAACATGGGAGAACCACGGAAAACAGAATGACTATGAAAAAAGGCTATGACTTATCACCACTCGAAAAAACCCTCGGGATTGTATTTTCCGACAAGGACACGCTGTTGTGCGCGCTTACGCATCGTTCTTACCTCAATGAAAACCCGGAGTTTGAACTCGACCACAATGAACGACTGGAGTTTTTAGGAGACGCCGTGCTTGAGCTTATCGTTACAGATTTTTTGTACCGAACATACACCTTACCAGAAGGAGAAATGACCAATCTTCGCTCTGCAATTGTACGAGGAGAGATGTTATCAAAAATTGCAGGGGAAATGGGTATTGAAGAATATTTATTACTATCTCGAGGAGAATCAAAGGATACGGGCAAAGCTCGGCAATACATTCTCGCAAATGCAGTAGAAGCAGTGATCGGCGCAGTGTACGAGGACCAGGGGTACGACGGAGCAAAGAAGCTCGTAGAAACGTTTGTAATATCAAAACTCTCAGACGTTGTGACAAAAGGCCTCCACATCGACATGAAGAGCAAATTTCAGGAACTGGCACAAAATAAATTCCGCATTACTCCCTCGTACCAAGTATTGCGGGAATCTGGACTGGATCATCAAAAAGAATTTATTGTTGGAGTATTTCTTCATAATAAAAAGATGGGAGAAGGAAAGGGAATGAGTAAACAAGAAGCCCAGCAACAAGCAGCCACGGCAGCTCTTGCAGAACTAGAAAAAACAATGAATGAAGATACCGTATGAGCATTTTCATACCCATTATTACGATACTATTGTTTGGAATCGGGTGCCTCGGAACTCTGGTTCCTGGTCTCCCGGGAATTGGACTTGTATACGGTGGTATTCTTCTCTATGCGTTTGCCGATGGGTTTACAAGCATTTCTGTATCAACTGTTGTGTATTTAGGAATTGTTACCATTATTGCTGCAATGGCACAGTATGTTGGTTCTCTATGGGCAGCAAAATCCGCTGGAGGAAGACAAAAAGCCCTTATAGGAACACTGCTAGGAGCCTTTATCGGAACAATAAGCGGGCCAATTGGAATATTTGTAGGTGCGTTTATGGGCGCGCTTATAGGAGCAACGATTGAGGGCAAGAATCCCGAAAAAGCTTTCCGAGTTGCGATGCTATCCGTATTAGGAATCGTTGGTGGCTCTTTAATTCAGCTTGTTCTATCAATCGCGCTTATTAGCGCATTCGTACTCGCAGTTTTTCTCTAACACCATGATCCTCGTTCGGGCAGATATCCAGGGGTTTAAGTCATTCGCGAAACGAATCCATATATCCTTCAAGCCCGGAATTACGGCTGTCATTGGCCCAAACGGAAGCGGAAAATCTAATATTGCTGAGGCCATTCGCTGGGTGCTCGGAGAACAATCAACAAAAGCACTACGCGCCAAAGAGAGAAGCGATGTTCTATATGCAGGAGAACACGGAAAAGCTACGAAAGCCGCTGTTACACTCACGTTTGATAACGAAGAGGGCAGATTTCCAATTCATGCAGCAGAAATAACTGTAACCCGCTCACTCACAATACAAGGAGAAAGTGAATATTTGGTTAATAACGAATCTGTCCGGCTCATAGACCTTACTCAAATGCTTGCGCAATCTGGTATTGGAACAAAAAGCTATACGGTTATTTCCCAGGGAACAGTAGACCGATACCTTACCGCCACCATACAAGGACGAAAAGAGTTGTTTGATGAAGCAACGGGAATAAAATCGCTTCAAATAAAACTAGGGATTGCGAATCAGAAACTTGAGAAAACAAAACAGCACGCTGCCCAGGTGCGCGCAATAGTGGATGAACTTGCGCCCCGCGTTACTTTTTTGCAACGACAAATAAACCGTTATGAGCAACGGGAACAATACGAAGCGAATTTTCGAATACAGCAAAAGCTGTGGTATGCCCACGCTTGGCACAACGCCGCAAAGGAGCTGGAACGACTGGAGACAGAAAAAAGCGCACACATGACAACAATCGAGCATACTCGCACCAAACGAATACACGTTGAGCAAGAAACAGGTAAAACTACTCGTTCTATCTTGCAGGATTGTAAAGCATGTCTCGAGGTGATTATTGCGGGAGATATAGTAGATCTTGTGACTATCAAACGTGTTCATGCGGATATAGAAAAATCACTTGCACCCGCAAAAAGAGTGCTTGATACATCTTATGAGCAAGAAATTCGAGCGGAGCGGGAAGATAGCGCAATAACTGCTGCCCTTGAACAATTACGAAATGATCTTGCACTGCTTGAGCAAGAAATCCTTCGAGAATGCGGAAGCAGTGCGCTTGCAAGCATCACGTCACAACCTCCTACAGAAGAAAACATTCCAACAGACCAAGAGTTGCGTGCTCTTTCCCAAAAGATTGCGAGCATAGGAGAAAAAGACCCGGTCGTAATCAAGGAATACGAAGAAGCAAAGAGTCGATTGCAATCCTTAGAAACTCAATTATCAGACATCGAAATTACTATGGATGATATTTTGCAGAGCGTGCAGGCACT
>DATDYZ010000033.1:0-6375 GCA_035288905.1 Candidatus Anderseniibacteriota bacterium
ACCATCGCCAAACCGAACGTTGCGATAAACGCTGTATGGATTGGAAGAAGAATAAATAGGAGCATTACACCAATTGCCGTAGCTGCCTTTGCAATTGCGAGCACTATTTCAAAGGCAATCATAAACTCAAGTGACTTCGTACTCTTTGCCTGCGAGTACACTTTGTACATCATGGGAATCATCACACCCGCCATCGAAATACGCGCAATACTATCCGTTAAAAAAATACGAAGAGGAGATATTGAAATAATACGAAATACGTACCCTACAACCATAAGCGGTGTGTACTTGCGCAACAACTTTTCTTTTCTAGACTTTTCTGCTCGTTCACCGATTGAAAAACTCACCACTGTCATCACAATAAGTGAGAGAGATAAATATATTCCGATGGAATCAACGCTACCTAACGCAAGAAACAAAAAAAGTGGCCAAAATACGACGTCAATCAAATTTTCCCCCCACCCAAGCGTTGCGATGAACGTTTTCCGGTATTCTATCTTTCGTAGCATAGCCCAGGGGCTTGCATATAAAAAATCTGACCTTCCATACATTTGCCGCACTTTCATTAAGGGTATGCCAGAGAAAAGCACTAAAGCACCCGCGCACAAAAAGAGCACAGGAAACCCCCACATACTAGCAATAAACCCTCCGATTGCAGGGCCTCCGATGCTCGCACCGTAATGGAACACTCCAAGCCAGGAAAGTTCTGTGCCCCTATTGTTTGCATCGGAGAATCGAGCAAATATTGCATAGTAGGCAGGCCAATACAATATTTTATGGATCGTCAAAAACAGAAGTGCCAATACTATCATGAGAGGAGCCTTTGGCATCGCAGCAAGCGAAATAAAATACAAAACAAAAAATGGAAGTGATAGCACGATAGATTTTTCAAGCCCAAACTGCGATGCTATTTTTCCCCCTATCGGCAACAGTACGACATAGAGTGAATAATGAATTGCATAATACAACGCAATCGCCCATATCGGCAGCTGTTGTTGATATAAAAAAATAGGTTCAAAAATCGCAATCAGCGAGAACGCAAAAGAGAAAATTCCTATAGAAATATACAGCTCTTTCAGCTGGTGGCGTATATGCATACTAAACATTTGGTGAAACGACATAGACAAAGTATACCAAAATTATGTATAAATAGCCTATGTCACATTCATCTCCACAGCATTCATTAGCATTTATCGGAGCAGGGTATGTCGGATTAGTATCCGGCACATGCCTTGCAGAAATTGGCCACAAGGTAATACTTGTAGATAACAACGAAGCAAAAATACAAAAACTCAAAGATGGCAAAATCCCTATTTTCGAACCAGGGTTAGAAGACCTCGTAAAGAAAAATGTTGCCGCAGGCAGACTAACATTCACCACCAGCCTTGCAAAAGCAGTAAAGGAATCTGATGTTATTTTCATTGCCGTAAACACACCCCCACAAGCAAACGGTAGGGCAGACTTGTCATATGTAGCCGGAGCTGCACGCGAAATTGCAGAAGCTGCAGATGCATACAAGGTAGTTGTTGATAAAAGTACGGTACCCGTAAAAACTGGCGAACGAGTACAGCAGATGATCAAGCAGTATAATAAGCACAATATCGACTTTGACGTTGTAAGTAACCCAGAATTTTTACGGGAAGGATCTGCAATCGATGACTTCATGAATCCTGATCGCATTGTAGTGGGCGTAGAAAACGAACGAGCCGCAAAAATCATGCGAGAAATTTACGCACCCGTAAAAGCTCCATTCATTGAAACAAATATTAACAGCGCGGAATTAATTAAACACGCAAGCAATTCATTTTTGGCAATGAAAATCTCGTTTGCGAATGCACTTGCGCGCATCTGTGAATTATCAAACGCGAATATAGACCAGGTTACATACGGCATGGGGCTCGATAAACGCATCGGCAGATCATTTTTGAATGCAGGCATTGGGTACGGTGGTTCTTGCTTTCCAAAAGACGTTTCTGCGTTCATTACGATTGCAGAAGACTTAGGGTACAAATTCGACTTACTTAAAGAAGTAGAAAAAATCAACGCAGAAATGCGAGAACTCTTTATCCAAAAAATCGAACAAGCGCTTTGGGTAACCAAAGGCAAAACAATTGCAATGTGGGGACTTGCGTTTAAATCCAATACGGACGATATGCGTAACGCTCCATCTATTACGATCGCAGAACGACTCCACAAGGATGGCGCAAAGATACAAGCCTACGACCCAGAAGCACGTCACACCGCAAAAGAAGTGCTTGGCGATAAGGTAGAATACATGTCTTCAAAAGAAGATGCGCTCAAGGACGCAGATGCGCTCGTCATAGTGACAGAGTGGGATGAGTTCAAAACTCCTGACTGGGAGACGGTTCGAAAATCGCTCAACAATCCAATTATCATTGATGGGAGAAACATGTTCGATCCAAAAGACATGGAAAAACTCGGATTTGTATATCACAGCGTTGGGAGGGGGTAATTTACAGCCCTAGTTCTTTTACCTTCGATTCAGCAGCTTCAAGTTGCGGCTTGTCGTTTACTGGACACCAATATGCAGACGTAATTACTTTAATCTTCTTACCTTGCTCCTGTACAAGTTTCGTCCACACGTCCGGTGTTTCATATTCCCCTCGGCCAGATAACTCTGTTTTTGTTTCAAAAAATGACCTGTCCATAACCATAGCGCCCGTCCATACTAAGTCAGATACAAATTCTTTTGGCTTTTCAACTGCTCGTACAAGATATCCTTCTTCATCCGTTACCAGCACGCCGAACTGCTCTGGGTTAGAAACTTTGAACGATAAAATGGCCATATCTTCTTGCACAAGTTTTTGAATTGCAACTGGGTCAAAAATGTCATCCGCAACACTCCCAAACCACTTATCTTTTATTACATCTTTCGCCATTCCAAACGCGTGCGGTAACCCCAACTGTTCATCTTGTCGAATAAACGTTATGGGCCGCCCGTTATACTGCGCGCTTGCAAAATGACTCCGAATTTTTTCTTCATGCGGTCCACCAACAATGAAAATAAGCTCTGTGATTTCAGACGGTAAACTATCCAGTAAATAGTGGACTACAGGTTTTCCTGCCACCGGCAATAATTGCTTGGGCCCTTCGTAGTACTTCGCCATACGAGTACCTTTTCCTGCCATTAAAATAATTGCTTGCATAGGTATGTTTGTATCATTGCTTAAAAATAATTTCAACCCCCCGTAAATACCACTTTTATCACCGCAATTATCAATACAAGCAATACGCCAGCAAGGGCAATGAGTAGCGTGTTTGAAACACTAAAAAAAGATGAGGTAATAGGTTGGGGTGTCGGAGTATAAAGCGCTTCAGCTGTGATAACAGGACTTGGCGAAACAACTAAGCCCTGACGCACCACGATCGTTACTACGTCAATTGCAGAGTATCCCCCGCTATCTTTCACCGTAAGCTGAAACACATACGAAGCAGCATTATTTCCCGCAAAAAAAGATGGGTGGTTTGTACGACTGGAAAGCAATTCAGCCGTCGGGCCACTCAATTGCTTCCAAACATACGAAGCAATAGTACCATCTATATCTTTCGACATTGTTGCGTCAAGCACAACAAGCGCTCCTGCATTTACAACTTGGTCAATACCAGCGTTTGCTCGCGGCGCAATATTTTCTGGTAACTCGGGTATTAATACCGGTTCAGGAGTTTGGGATAGCTTTATCGAATACCCAGTAACTGGCGTTGTTGGCTCTACTTCAGAATCTTCATCAAAATCATCAGCATGTGCAAAAGATATTCGAACAAATAAAATACAAACAATGCACAACAAAATACTTATGCGCATACGAAATTTAGTAGCCTACCTGGCACGTAAATAACTTTGAGAATTTCTTTTCCTGTAATATGCTTCGCAATATTTTCAAGATCTTTTGCAAGCGCTTCCACTTCTTCCTGAGACGCATTAGGAGCAATGGTTAGCTCTCCGCGTACTTTCCCGTTTACCTGAATGGCAATACTGACTGTTTTTTGCAATGCAAGTGTTGCATCATAGACGGGCCACGAATGACGAGAAATCATTCCTGTATTCCCTAATTGCTCCCATAATTCTTCGCATACATGCGGAGCATACGGTGCAAGAAGCAAGAGAAGTGTCTCGAATGTTTTTTTCGAAACAGTTTTTTCTTTTTCAAAGAGATTTACTAGTTCCATCATAGCTGCTATAGCCGTATTAAATCGGAAATTCTGTGTATCTTCCGTAACACGCTGGATGGTTCGATGCAAAGTGGAAATTATTTCAACAGTATCATCACCTTCCTGCACTCGACCACGTATTTTCCATACTCGCTCAATAAATCGCTTTGGGCCCGAAATGCTCGCCGTACTCCAAGAAACGGCTTGGTTAAATGGCCCCATAAACATTTCGTATATTCGCAGTGTGTCTGCTCCAAACGTTGCAACTATGTCATCTGGGTTTATGACATTTCCCCACCGCTTACTCATCTTTCTACCATCCTCAGCCAATATAAGACCAACGTGTTCAAGACGTTCAAATGGTTCTCGTGTACTTACATGCCCCATTTCGTGAAGGACAATGTGCCAGAAGCGTGCATAAATTAAATGACGCGTTGCATGCTCTGCCCCGCCTACATACAGATCAACATTCATCCATGCTTTTTCTTTTTCAGGGTCAACAAACTTTTTATTGTTTTCAGAGTCAATAAACCGCAAATAGTACCAACTAGAACCTGCCCATTGCGGCATGGTATTTGTTTCTCTTTTTGCAGGCCCTGCGCAATTTGGACAAGTAGTATGTACAAAGTCTGGTATAGCCGCAAGCGGAGACTCTCCTGTTCCTGTTGGTTCATAGTGTTCTACTTCTGGAAGCAATACGGGTAGATCTTTTTCTGGAACTGGAACAACCCCACATTTCTGACAGTGAATAATGGGTATCGGCTCTCCCCAATACCGTTGACGAGAAAATACCCAGTCACGAAGTTTATATGTCGTTTTCTTCGTACCAAATTTTTCTGTTATTTTTTCTTTTGCTTCACTAATTTTCATACCAGTAAAGTCCCCGGAATTCACAAGTATTTCATCATCCTCAACTACAGAAACAATTGGCAAATGATATGTTTCTGCAAACTGCTTATCCCGTTCATCGTGAGCAGGCACTCCCATAATTGCTCCCGTTCCATAGTGCGCAAGTACATAATCTGCAACCCAAATTGGAATCTTTTCTCCTGTTGCAGGATTAATCGCCATAACCCCCTGCAATGCTACTCCAGTTTTTTCTTTTCCTTCAGCAGTCCGATCTATTTCAGTCTTTTTTGCTGCTTGTGTAACATACTCTCGAACCTCTTCTTTGTTCTCGAGAACTTCGTGCTGACCATCAATGGCGAGTTGCACCCATGGATGCTCTGGAGAAAGCACCATGTATGTCGCCCCAAAGAGCGTATCAGGGCGAGTAGTGAATACATTAATAGACGGAACAAGATAGTTTAGAATCGAAAACTCCTTCTCTCCACAGAAGTGAGGTTCAGAAGCTTGAACATACGTAATTTTGACATCAAAAAGTTTACTCAATCGCGCAGCCTGTTCCAAAGAAACTGCCGTATCGGTCGTGTCATGAAGAAAGTGCATAAAGCCCAATTTGTTTTTTATCGCTTGGGCATCAAATGACCAAGAAAATGTATTCTCAAAAATACGAGGATGGTCTAAAAACTGAGGATCAACAAATCCTCCCGCAAGCACTAAGCCTCCGATTTTTTCTTTCATCTTTTCCACAGCCTTTAGTGCAGCTACCGCCCCAAGACTGAATCCAAACAGAATTGTATTTTCGTCATACGTAGTTGCGTTCAAAACAGCATCTACCCATGACTCCTCATTGGGATGCGATGGGTCAGGCAAAACCGGAATAACCACTTCATACCCAAGTTTACGCAACTCATCACCCAGCCAATGATTATCAGAAGAACTGCCCTGAAAACCATGAAGAAGCACAAACTTTTTCTTAGTTGTATCTTGATTTTGAATAATTAATGGAAAGAGAATCTCTGCACCTTCACTTTTTCCGATCCAATTTTTTTGACTTTCCTTAATAGATTTCGGCCACGGAAGTCCTTCTAATCCATCGAGAAGTTTTTCTGCATAGTCTGTTATTTTTAGTACCCATTGCCGCATCGGACGTTTTTCTACAACAGATCCGCACCGTTCACATAACCCACCTTCTAAGTCTTCATTTGCAAGACCAGTTTGACAAGATGGGCACCAATTAATCGGTTCGAACGATTCATACGCTAGTCCTTTCTTAAATAACTGTAAAAAAATCCACTGCGTCCATTTGTAATATTGCGGGTCTGTAGTATTTATTTCACGCCCCCAGTCATACGTAAACCC
>DATDYZ010000034.1:0-22269 GCA_035288905.1 Candidatus Anderseniibacteriota bacterium
CGCAGGCGCATCGATATCAATTCCAAGTACATAATTTGCAAATTCTGCCAATAACATAGTCCCCAATCCCTCACTACATCCGATATCAAGAATATCTTTTTTATTACCAATCATTTTTGCTGCAAATTTATGATATGCAAGCGAGTATAAAATATGCCGTGGTGTGTGGCGTAGTTGAAACGCGAAATAAGGCCCGAATGTTACCGATTCATTACCGAGCTTTTCTTTAAACCCAAACCACTTTGAACTTTCTGCAGTTGCGAGAGCGTCGTCTCTCCCCCTGCCCGAGGGGGAGCTGGAGGGGGTGGGAGCTTCGTTTGATCCCGTATTCACCTTCTCATATGCATCGCTAAGGGCCGTCGCCGGCGATGCCAAATATTGTTTGTAGTACGTTGGCCTCATCGAAAGATCTACAGGGGCATGGCGAGCAACAATGCGCATATCTACGCTCCAGCGAGTATTCACGCTATCGTTTCCCGTTGTGCCATGTAGAGTCGCAAGAGAAAATGTAAGCACTTGCCCAAGCCCAAGGGGCATTGGCTCCATATGCAAGGCATACGTAGGATCAATCATTTTCGGCGCATATAAAAAGCCCATACTGTGCTTTGCAGAACCCTTCTCAACATCTTCGCTCTTTGTTTGAACAAGCGGAATATCCTTTTCAGCAATTAGGTGGGACTTTGGCTGTACTCGCAGTGCATTACCTGAGTCTAGTCCCACGAATGGAATAACTACTGAAATTTCGTAGGGCGAACCACCATAAAAAGTGTCGCGGTGATATCCGATATTATCTTTTGATTTTCCCGGACGTGTAATTCGCAAATACGGCTTTGCCTGAATATTCATATCAGGCCCCACCAGTTGTTCAAACAGTGCCTTATTTTCCAATACAACTTGCTGAATTAATTCACCTGATCGGATAAAGTCGGTTAAGGCGATTTGTATTTGAGTATGCTTTTCGTCATCAAGCATGTGCTCGTGATATTTTTCAAGCGTTATTTCAGGACTCCCCGTAAGTTCGCGGAGTTGCTTCAATAGCTCTTGCCTAATTTCAAATACTCTCTGAGGGTATAAAAGGTCGATTACTGCATAGCCGTTTTCTTGAAAAAAGGATCCGATATTCATAGAGAGTTATATAACCATAATATAAGAACAATACCCAAACAAGCCCCCTATTTCCACAGTTTAGACAATGCCCAAAAGCGCCCGGGCTATCACCTCGCATCTATGAATCGTCATATGATTTTTGCGGACACGTAGTGCCCCTCTGTTAGCTATAACTTCTCTTTCAAAATCATTATTAAGGAGATAGTTTACTTTCTCTACACAATCTTCACGCGATGTATATGTAACAATTTCATCTTCATCAAAAAGGCTATCAATATTTTCTCGATCATCAACAAGTAAACAGGATCCCATACCAGTGATCTCAAATGTGCGAATGTTACCACCTTCCCATAATTCATCAGTATGACGATTAAGAGAAATACGAGACGATGATAGTACCGATAGATAGTCGTGTCCAAAAACAGGATTATGAAATCTTTCGGGATATAACGAATGAATCGGTTTCTTCCATAAGAACCAATCAAACACAGGTATCGTACCTTTTTTGACAAGTATGGTATCGCGCATAAAAAGATCAATAGATGAGCTATGCTTTGAAATATGCGTCCGAATATATTCAAGTAGAGCGTGTGGAATAACACTCGCCATTCCAATTGCCACACTCTTCAAACCAAGATATCCGCGGCGAACCTCTTGCTCTTTACCCCAAATTTCCAGCGACGTTTTTTCTAGCATATACAACAAATCAAGATAACGTCCTTGCTGTGACTGATTGCCATATCCGGTAGAGCCAACAAAGCTGAAATCTATTGGACGAGCAGAGTTCTGCGCTATATCGGTACTATCAGCCGTACCAGGATCAAAACAATGTGGTAATAGCGTTACCGACACACCAACCTGCTCCCACGTTTTTTGAAAGTATGGGTAGCTAATAAATATATGATCAAGGTCAGAGTAATCGGAATATATACGTGGAGGAAATCCCTTAAATCCTGTAATAACCTTAACAAATGGAAATTTTTGCTTGAGGGTTTTACGCAATGCATGAGGCAATACATCCAGCTCTTGAAAATAAATAATATCCGGCTTGTAGTGCTGTATTTGCTCGAGAAAAATATTAGTACCGTCACGAGATCCGTATTGATACTTCCACAGATTTTGCAAGAAGGGGAAATCAGGGACAATATCATGTGATTCAATCCCCAATGTCTTCATCTGCGCACCATAACTCGATGGATATAGCATCCCCTTTTTTCGCATCGCTTCTAAGGCGCCTTCATAAGATACAGGGGCAGTGAGATTTTGTACTACAAAGGCTTTGTATTGCTGAGCATACAAACCAATAGAACATATACGAACTATCTTCATATAGCCCTCCATTGCCTTATTATCGAATGTGCATTCAAATACGGCCATATTGCCTCAAGTGATCCAGCTCGCCTATCTTGCAAAGATTCTCGAACGAATGCTGTAATTCTGTTTGAATCCCAAATAGGTGATTGGACAAATTCTTTAGAAGTAATGGAATTCATCATCCAGTTTTTAAGAGATCCCCGCAAGAGCAGGTCCGTAGGAGACGTAAAACCCATCTTATTTGTTCGTAGCCGAACATGTTCCGGAAGAATGTCTTTCATTGCATCACGAAGGACGCGCTTGGTATATCCGTTACCAATCAGTTGGCTGTCTGGAAGAGATAACGCATACGTTACTAATCTCCAGTCCAAAAACGGCATGCGTATCTCAACACCATGCGCCATGGAAGCACGGTCAAAGTTCCGCAAAATTGTAGGCAGGATAGTATTGTGCATTTTACTGTACATATACTGATGGAGTGGCGTAGATAATGGGCACGAGGGGGCATTGTGATCATATAGTAGCTTCGGTTCAGAAATTCTTTGCCTAAGAAATTGAGCAGGGTGGATAGAGTGCCCTATGTTCCTAAGATGTTCCGCAGCAAAAGATTGATGAAACCCTTGCACTAAGGTCCGTATAAATGTTTGCGGTATGTTAGTAACACTCCCCCCTTGGAGGCCCACAAGCACATGTTGCAATTCATAATACCGAGCAATATTTGGAATTGGAACAAGAGATCGATAGAGGGCATATAAAACTTGAAAATGATACCCTCCTAATAACTCATCTGCACCATGGCCATCTAATGTTACTAAAAACCCTCTCTTTCGCATTGATGCGTAAATTGCCCGAGGTCCAAAGAGCGGTGCCCAATATATATCCTCATAGCTCCAAAGCATGGCATCAACATCTTCTGGAGCTACAGACGTGTCCATACGATCGATAACAGGGAGTATGCCAGCGTATTGTGCGACATCTAGCGCATACGAAAGTTCGTCTTGATTGGTGTTTGGAAAATGAGCAATAAATACATTTTGAGGCACAGATATATTGTGACGACGACGTATTTGAGCGATAGTCGCCGCAATTGAGCTCGAATCAAGGCCGCCACTTAAGCTTGTTGCAACAGGAACATCGCTCCGCAAACGTATATCACAAGCAGCAGTGAATAAATCCTTAAAATTACCTTCAGAATGTATATGTGAACTAGTTTGCCACCATCTTGTTTTCGATATCGCACCAGATTTATGTACCCGCATACAATGCCCGCCTTGCAACTTGCGAACTTCTTTTAAAATAGAATGCTCTGATCCTTCTAATCCGTTAATCTGTATGAGATTTTCTGCGATAATAGATTCATCAATAGTTGGCTTCCAGCCCTCAAGATGTTTAAATGCTTTCATCTCTGACGCAAATGCAAAAAATTCATTATTGGCAATATAATGTAATGGCTTCACTCCGAATCTATCTCGAGATAAAAATAGTTCTTTTTTCTCAATATCCCAAATTGCAAACGCCCACATCCCATTAAATTGCAGCTGGCAGTCTTCTTGCCAATAATCATACGCAGCAATAATGACTTCGGTATCTGAATTTGTAGTAAATGAATACCCCTTTGTACGTAATTGTTCACGTATCTCAAGGTAGTTATATATCTCTCCATTAAATGTTATCTGATACCTCCCATCACGATACGACATTGGCTGGCGGCCCGCAGGCGATAGGTCTAAAATAGCAAGCCTTCGATGGCCAAGATGCAAATGATCTACGTCACTGTAATATACCCCCCTGCCATCCGGCCCCCTATGCGCAAGCGAATCCGTAAAACGATCAAATGCCTGCTTAGATAAAGACGTTGATCCAAAGTTCCAAACACCAGTGATACCGCACATAGCCTATCCGCGTTCGTGGAATATGCGCATGGTATGGAATGCATTAAATATCGGCCAAAGAGCGGATATCTTGCTCCATTGCTTGTTCATAATACAATTTTTTACATACTCTGCTACAGCGTGGCCATCCCAAATAGACGAATCCAAAAAATCTTTGTTTTCGATTGTTCGGATGAGCCAAGCCTGAAGCGGTCCGGCAAACCATTGATCCATCGGCGAGGTGAAGCCAACCTTGCTTGTCCGGAGTCGCACCTCTTCCGGCATCAATCCTTTCACTGCTTCGCGCAATATATATTTCGTATACCCATGCCCTACCTTCATCTGATCAGAAAGTGCAAATGAGTACGAAACTAATCGAGG
Organism: Candidatus Anderseniibacteriota bacterium; assembly: GCA_035288905.1. Taxonomy (GTDB): domain Bacteria; phylum Patescibacteriota; class Andersenbacteria; order UBA10190; family UBA10190; genus HO2-45-11b. Next base: position 4,674 of record DATDYZ010000034.1, read on the forward strand.
GTCAAGCAGCGGCGCCCGAAGCGATACACTATGAGCAGCAGGGTTTCGATCATATATTCGATCAATGGTTGACATAGTAGTAAAATGCGTCCACACATATTGACTATGCTGCATTACGGTGAAATGCCTCGGCTTTTTAAATTGATACATTGAATAGAGCTTTCGAGTACGAGGCACTCGTTTCAAAAAAGACCACGGAGGAATCTGTATAAGCCGAGAAAGGTGGGGAAGGAGTCGCTTTTGGGCAAAAGAAGAATTGATAGCCGCACGACGAAAAACAAAAGCCGCAGACGTAGGAAGATTGTCAACACTTCCGCCCCTTGTGGTTGCTAGTATATCCTGCAATTCGCGAAAACGACGAAAGTCTCCATGCAGCAAGGCTCCCTGCATCGAGTCGTAAATGATTTGAGACTGGCTCGCCGTAATGTCGTCACCACCAGAACCATCGAGAGCTACAATTCCGCTTTGTTTCCGGCCCTCTGACACATCCTGATGCACGAGCCATAATCCGACTGGCAATACCCAACAAATATCCTCGTTATGCCAGATAATATCATCTACCATGCGCTCTATGTTCGCATCTAAATCAATAACTCGAGTAGTCAGCTCAATACCGTGGAACTGCGCAACTGCTTTGGCATACTGTGTTTCCTCTTGGTTCGTACCAGGGAATGAAGCTGTGTACGCTTTTTGAAAATGAGAAGAAATACCCTCTGCATGTAAAATAGAAGCGGTGACGGACGTTACTGCGCTTGAATCCAGGCCTCCTGATAGAGTTGCCACAATGGGCAAATCGCTTCGCAAACGAAGTCGACAGGAATCAAACAGCAGCTCGCGAAAATGTTCTATCTGCTCGTGTTCCGTGCTTGGAATACTTTTCGGCATCTGTTCAATACTTCTCCACCACTGCCACTTTTTTATTGCCCCATTGTTCGCGACAAGCATGCAGTACCCTCCAGGAAGGCGTTTCACACCTTTGAGTAGACAATATTCCGTTCCCTCCAAGCCGTTTATATTCGTAATGGTTTCCGCAACTATCTCTTCATCAAATTCCACCTTGAAGCGCGGCAATGCAAGAAACGCCTTCATTTCAGACGCACATGCAAAATAACTATCCTCTGCAATATAGTGGAATGGCTTTATGCCATAGTGATCACGAGCGCAAAAAAGCATTTGTTCTTTTTCGTCCCAAATCGCGAACGCAAAGCTTCCATTGAATCGGTATAAGCAATCGTCACCCCATTGGTCATATGCTGCTAGAATAATTTCAGTATCACACGTACTCTCAAAATGGTGGCCGAGGGTTGTAAGTTCTTGTCGAAGTTCGATAAAATTAAATATTTCTCCATTAAATGTTATCCAAAACCTCTTGTTGGCATACGGCATTGGTTGTGTTCCTTTATCGCTCAAATCAAAAATCGCAAGGCGTCTATGCCCTAAAGTTATTTGCGCTTTTTTATTCCTCCACATCCCACGACTACCCGGCCCGCGATGTACGAGGGTATCCACATACCTATTTGCCGTTTCGTCAGAGATATCTGGGCCCGTAAAATTCCAATGTCCGACAATTCCACACATAGCGAAATAGTATATTGACTCGTCTTGATTCGCAATCTATTATCCAAATACGGTTCGTATTTTGTTTGTTCCTCACAATTACACGGAGAATTCTGCAATGATCAAGTCGTCCGAAGCACTGAAACGAAAAATGGAACAAGACGGGATTAAGAACATCATGGTTGCGTTTTCCGATATCCATGGGCTCCATAAGGGGCGCGTAGTACCAATGAGCAGGTTCGACTTTCTGCTCGAATCGGGGCCCGCCTTTACGGGCGGATCCGTACCAGGGGCAGGCCAAGGGCCCGAACATCCTGAAATGGTAGCGAGGGCTGACCTTGATACCTATATACCCATGAGCTGGCTACCTGGTTGTGCTCATTTTATGTCAAGCCTCGAAGTTCAAGGCAAACCCCATCCGTACTGCCCGCGCGGTAACTTGCAACGAGTATTAGCAGAGGCAAAGAACGAAGGGTTCGTTTTCAACACTGGAGTGGAGCTTGAGCATTACACGGTAACGCGTGATGCTGGAGGTAAAATGTCACCTTGGAACCCCCAGGGGTTCGACGGCGCCAAAATGCCAGGGTACAACCTGAATGCGCTCATCCCGGCATATGCCTACCTCACCAAAATGGAAGATCATCTCAATAGTCTGGGGTGGGGCGTGTATCAAGTTGATCATGAAGATGGTCCGAGCCAATGGGAAATCAACTTCCAATATACGGACGTACTTACAACCTGTGATCGGGCAATGTATTTTCGGCTCGCAGCGCGGCACATTGCCAAGCAAACGCTAGGCAGTGATGTACATGTTACGTTCCAAGCAAAGCCATTTCCGACTTCTTGCGGAAGTGGGTCACACCTTCATTACCATGTTGCCGATGCCGAAACCGGCAAGAACATGTTTCTTGATCACAACGACCCTCGCAAACTCGGACTCTCTCAGCTTGCGTACCACTTTCTAGGAGGCATCCTTAAGCACGCACCAGCACTCTGTGCGATTACAAACCCAACCCCAAACTGCTACGATCGCTTGCATCCTGCAAAAAATCCTGAATCGGGCAATCACTGGGTACCCTCATGTATTCTGTACAGCAACGACAACCGTACAGTTATGGTTCGGGTCCCAGAACCGGGGCACTGTGAAGATCGAACCCCATCTGGCGCCTGTAATCTGTATCTCGCAAATGCGGCATATGTGGCAGCAGGTCTTGATGGAATTAAGCAAGAGCTTCATCCAGGAGATCCCCACTTCGGTAGTGCGCTTGGGAATACAAAAGCAAAGCGGTTGCCAGATAGCATTAAAGATGCGCTAGATGAGCTACGACAAGACGACGTGGTCATGGAAGCACTGGGGCCGATTGCGGAAGTATTTCTAAAAATGAAAGGGGAAGAAAAAAACGTTCCTTCCGAAGGCAGTTACTTCCAATTCGTGTAACAACCACAAAAGCCGTACAGGACAACAACTGTGCGGTTTTTTATTGCAATAAATCTTGATGACGCAACACAAAGCTCTCACTTATCCTCGACTGCGCAAACTCTAGCCACGTGTTTGGCAGCAATTCAGAAAATTGTTTTTGCACACTTGACAAAGAAGTGTCATGACGTAGCAAAATCTCTAGTTCTTTAGTTGCATTGAGAATTTCTTCTGCACTTGCATGTACAGGCACATACCGTTCAGCTGGAAACCGGTCGCCCTGAGCTGCAGAAGTATGCAGATACAGCTCATATTGCTGACGAAACGTCAGAAATGCACCAGTATGTTTATTTTGCACAAGTGCAGGTGCAAATACACACGTATCCCCTGCCGGAGGCATAAAAAGATGCCAGGAATTCAGGTACACCACAGGCTTGCGCAAACAATCGGCCATCCATGCAATACCGGATCCGCCCGTGATAGAAAAATTTGCCAAAGAAAAAAGCTGTAAATCATGCAGAAATGATGCGATAGCCGATTCCGAGTAGTTCAGAATATTCTTATCATAAAATTCGTTTGGCATTTTCTCACGTCCTACAAACACAAGCTTGTATCCCCTAGATTGCAGGTACCCTATAACAGGGATATACGTAGCAGGGTCAGTAACTTGCGCCGTTGCATTCATGATATTCGTTTTGACATGAAGCAAGACAATATGTGCAGCGTCGTCACCTAAAAAATTGATTAACTCTTCACTCGGGGACAAATCCGCTATTGCAAGAGGTGTGTACCCAGGACTATGTAAACGTCTACGGTACCAAGTACGCCATCGGGACAGAATATCCGGTTTCTGGTCCATGTATAAAAATGTTTGCCATGGCCGTGGATACTTCCAAGTCCCTTGTTGTGGCAGTTGCCAATGCAAGCCAGACATACCTGCATCGTACGTAATATCATGCCATCGCATGAGCATCGGCAAGCAGATGTTATACAGAACATTACTCATCCGTACGTAATAGAACTTTTTCCCATATAACGGCACAAGCGTTTTTGAAAAAGCATTATAAACACGCAGCCAAACATATTTTTTTGTCTTGTCGATTTCTCCCAGATGCAACGCAAGAAAGAAATTATCAAGCTCCGGTAATACTTGCCCGGTACCATCCGCAATATTTACAACAAAACAAATATTTTTGTTCTTGGCCCAACTATACAAAGGTAACCAGAAGAACCAGAGATACGTTGCGAAAAAAGGCGCAACACGAGACTCGTAAATAAACTGAAAAACTATAATCCCTCTATTGAGCCATTTGTTCATACCTAATCTGAGAACTTCCAATGATGATCCATTACTACAAGTGACGCCGTTCCAGCTATGTGGCCGGTTCCATAATAATCACCGGGCTCAACGGTAAATGTACCCGCCTGCTTTACCCAATCTTCAACTTCATTGCCGGATTTTGCGCTGCGAGCGAGCACGTTATATACAAATTCTCCGCTATTTAAGTGCATACGAGGAATACTACACTCGACTCTTCCCCTTGCAGGCACAACGCCAAAGTAATCACTAGCAGACGTGTCGGTTCCCAAATCAAGCACTACTATCCCGTGGATTGTCATTACCGCAAAACTTACTGCCAAATTTGTAACCTCTGCGCCTGCTTGAGTTTCATACGTAGCCACAATTTTTACGGGCTCACCACTCACAATGCGATGTACGCGATTACCTTGAGTATCCTCAAGCCACGTTTCCGTAAACCGTACACGCCCCTCACCTTGCCTGTCTTTACGCTCCCGAAGAGAGGTTGGGGCAGCGTTACGCACTAACTGAATATAATGAGATATAACCTCGCGCGAGGGCCCATCTTCAACAATCTCGCCTTTATCTACCAATAAACATCGTTTACATAATTGCGCCAAGAACTCCAACTGATGACTTACAAAAATAACCGTGCGTCCGCCTTTTGCGACGCTATCCATTTTACCTAAACATTTTTTCTGAAAGGCAATGTCACCTACAGCAAGTACTTCATCTACCAATAAAATTTCAGGATCAAGGTGCGCCGCTACGGAGAATGCCAACCGCATATACATCCCCGATGAATACCGTTTAATAGGGAGCTCTAAGAATTTTTCTATTTCCGCAAAGGCAACTATTTCATCAAATTTTTTATCAATTTCTTCTTTTCCCATACCAAGAACCGAACCGCTTAAGTAGATATTTTCACGTCCGGAAAGCTCCGGATGAAATCCGGTACCCACTTCGAGTAAACTCGCTACTCTTCCGCGCATAATAACTTGACCACCCGAAGGGTCGGTAATACGGCTCAATATTTTCAATAGCGTACTTTTCCCAGCTCCATTTTTGCCAATAATGCCTAACACTTCTCCGGGTTGGACGGTAAAATTAATATCTTTGAGTGCCCAAAAATCATTAGTGCCACCTTCTTTTTTCAATGGATGAGACATTCGTTCCATAATCGTGTCCCGGAACGTCCTGTACATCTCCCGTTTCTTTCCAAGCGAATACTTTTTCGAAAGATGCTGTACTTCAATAATTGGCAATGGAGTTGTCATATAATATCTGCGAATGTCCGTTCTAGTTTTTGGAAGTATGCAATTCCAGATACAAAAATCACAACCGCCACAATAGCGGAAACAGAAAGGGTCGGAATATCAAATGGCTTGCCCAGTAATGCCGATCGAAATGCGTCAATAATACCTGCCATAGGGTTGAGAGCAACTAAGAACCTCCATTTTTCAGGAATAATACTTACGGGGTAAATAACAGGGCTCACGTACATCCAAAGTTGGATCATGAACGGCAGCACGTATCGGAAATCGCGATACACAACCGTAAGTGCAGATAAGATGAGTCCGACACCCAATGCTGCAATTACCATCAATAGCAGTAAAAACGGCACTGCCAGAATCTGCGCAGTCAGTGGAATATGGTAATACAACATCATGAGAACATATATAATAAACGCCACACCAAAATCTAGTAGCTCAACTCCAGCCACAGAAGACGGAATAATCAACCGAGGAAAATATACTTTAGTAATGAGTTTTTCATCCTCCACCACGCTATTGCCCGCCATACGAATCACGTTCGAGAAAAACGTCCATGGGAGTAACCCTGCATATACGAAAATTGGGTATGGCAATCCATCTGATGGCACTTTAGCTAATGCTCCAAAAAATATGGAGAACACAATCATGTTCATAAAAGGTTGTACAATTGCCCACGCAGCCCCTATTGCCGTTTGCTTATATCGCACCTTTACGTTTCTCCAAGCAAGGAAATACAGCAATTCTCTATACGCAAACAACTCCTTCAAGTTCAATGCGGACAATCCTTTGCGGGGCCTTAAAATCAGTTCGTAGGGCATACTAAGATAGCTTATATATAACGAAAGCGTACCACTTCTGCAATAAACGGGGGCTTATAGCCACAAGATACTGCAACCAAACTACAGCTCGATATTTAAGTGCCCACATGCGCACATACCGAGAAGGAAATAAGGACGAAAATCTCGGACTTTTCATAAGCGCCTCCGCCTTTCTAATAATTCCAAGCATTGTATGCGGTGTTGCACGCATCCCTTGAGAAATACTCGCCGTATGAAGTGTCCATACTGCGCAGGGTTGATTGATATAGTACGCGCCATGAGCAAGCGACATCGCCTGCAATGCAAAGGTGTCGGTCCATGCACCCAATTCAGGACGAAACCCACCGATTTCTCGAAGTGCTGATAGTTTATATATACTGGCAGCCGAAAGCGATTGAGTTACAGCCTCACGCTGCAAATAGTCATGCAAATATGCTCGCGGAGATACGTATTGCGACGTAGTAATACCAGATGCTCGACCCATATATAGATAGTTACCAACATGGTCGTCTACACGCATATCACCAAATATCACCGCGGCATCTGGGTACTCCATAGCTGCATTCATAGCTGCTTCGAAAAAGCCTGGCAAAATATAATCATCTGCAGATGCCATTAAGACATAATCGGCAGTAATTTCTTGTACACCCCTGCCCATAATGGCCAACACACCCGTATTCTTCTCTTGATATATGGCGGTAATCCATGGGTATTTTTGCACGTATCCATCTATAGCCTCTCTGCTAGTATCCGTAGACGCATCATCAATAATAAAGAATTGATCAGGCCTGCGCGACTGTGTTGCAACTGCCTCAATAGCACGCCCTATATACGCACTATGGTTATAGTTCGGCATCCATACTGCCAGGGTCTGTTTCATAGCTTGTATTAGAGCATATGATGCCTATACATTGAAAGTATGGGACTAGCACTGCCAGCATTGTGCCTATTGGCACGGGAACACAAGAAAAGGCCTCTCAAAGGCCCCGTCCTTACTATCGGCAGGCAATGCGTATATGCAACCGTTGAAGATATTACAACAATGTTACGTGAAGAAAACCTTACAGTTCACCCGTTACCCTCAACACAAAGCACTGCAACAAACATCCCTGCATGGAAGAATACACCGAATGAACAGTATACGAGCGACCAAGTTTTTTTTCAATTACTCACCGGATTACCAGTAGCAGCGCTCGATGTTTCTGCTTATGAAGGAGCAGAATACGTATGGGATTTAAATAACCCTGTTCCAGATGATTGGACGCACAAATTCGGTACCGTCATAGATTCCGGTAGCCTCGAACACGTATTCAATATCAAGCAAGCGCTTATAAACATGAACCGTCTCACTGCCCCGCACGGCAAAATCATTCACATTACACCGGCAAATAATTACCTCGAACACGGATTCTTTCAATTCAGCCCAACCTTATTTATTGACTATTATAGCGTAAACAATTTTGAAAAACTTTCTTGCATCCTCATAGAACAATCAACATGGGACGGTAATACGAGTTGGTATGGATGGGAGTGGGGCATACAAAGGCCCTACACGCCCGTTATGAACGCAAAAACAACCGCATTATTTGTATCAGCTGAAAAAGGCGCAAACTCAACTGAACATATAACACCCCAACAAGGCCAGGGGGCTAATCATGGAGAAGGCGGGCGCACGGGAGAGTTTACCGCTACCGATAGTCAAAAAAAGATCATTGAACAATTACCCCTATGGCTCATAACAATAGTAAAGCGCTTACTCGGCAAAGACCTTCGAAAAAAGCCTTGGGGTCTCAAGTATTTGGGAAAGATATAACCACACGTGCAGCCTTACCACTCCGGAGCACATCTACGGCGTCGTTGATTGTATCCAACGAAAAGCTATGCGATATAAGCCCATCAATGGGAAAATTACCCCTGAGGTATTCTTTCGCATAGTAGGGGATATCAACATCTGGATTTGTTGCTCCACCCCACGATCCTACTATCTTTTTACCAAGAATAAATTCAAACGGGTTCAGGGTGATTTTACTCCCCTCTTTGGGGTGCCCGGCTATGCCTAAAGTCCCTGAATTTGAAATGGATGCAAATGCCTGCTGCATTACAGAGGTTATACCTGCAGCCTCTACGGCAAAATCTATACCAGCGGCATATTTTTTACGAATAGCAGCAACAGGGTCTTTTGTAGAAGCGTCTATTGTCATTGTTGCTCCTAGTTTTTTCGCGGTTTTTAGTTTAGATGCAGAAATATCAACTGCGATAATTTCCTTTGCACCGGCAAGCACTGCACCCAATATCGCACTTGCGCCAACTCCGCCACTGCCAAAAATTGCGACTGTTGAGCCTTTTGGAATTTTGAGCGTATTGCGAATAACCCCAGCTCCAGTTGGTACAGCACAGCCTAAAAGGGCAGCGACATCGTGCGGAACCTTTTTTGAGATCTTCGTAAGCCTGTTTTCAGAAACAATGCTCTGCTCAGCAAATACCGCAGCAGATCCGCTATTCACCTTCTTCTTGCCCCAAGAATATATGCCGCCAGGAGCGTTAGCGCCGGTACCCTTAATCCAGGAGATCACAACATAGTCACCCTTTTTTACTTTGGTAACATCGAGGCCTACTTCTTCTACGATTCCGGAACCTTCATGGCCTAATAGATGTGGTAAGTATTTATCTTCACCTCTATTGCCATCAATTTCATGCAATTGGCTCCCACATAGGCCAGCAGCAAGAATGCGCACACGCACTTGGCCCGGTAGAAGCGTATCTGACACTTCAATATCTGCTACTACCAACGGCTTTTTCAACCGCTCAAGAATTGCCGCTTTCATACTGCGTTACGGTATAAACCAGAAGTAGTCGCCTGTATACCCAACTTCTTTGAACAACTCTTCCCATTCCGGAACACTCATGTATGTCAACGCAGTGAGATTCCATTTGTCCATGCGTTCTTTTTCTTCTTCTGTATGGTACGCGTCTACCGTAATAAATGATTTGCCACGAGATACGCGCTCAATTTCTCGCAGAGCTTCTTTGCACTCTTCAATCGGTAAATTATGAATGGTATTAATAGAGATAACAACATCGTACGAATTATCTTCAAATGGAAGCTTTGTTGCGTTTGCAACAGAAACAAAGGGTTTCACATCTTCCATTGCATGTTCAATCGCATATTCCGAGATATCAACGCCTCGGACGGTGATGCCAGGGATGAGCTCTTGCAAATCGTGAAGCATAAAGCCTTTGCCACAGCCTACGTCTAATACCGAGATATCTTTTGTAAGTCCAAAATGCTTCTGGAAATCCGGAATAACAGGCTGCCAAAAACGAGGTTGATACGAAAATCCTCCGTATCCGTGTTTTCTATCACCATCAAAGTAATCAAAACCGAACTGACGGCCAATTGCCCTGTCTTCCTCCGTTTTTCCTGCCGCACGTTCATCTAAATTACGCTTCGTTTTGGGATAATTTGCCAGTAAATCTATTTCTGCCATAGGAATTATATTATGAGTAAAATTCACGCAATATTTCAGGAATATCCCGGGGAATGCGGCACCCTTGTTTTTTTAGCGTATCACAAGCAAGAGAGTTGTGAACAGACCTCTTTTCAACTAACTCAAGATCTTGCAATCGGATTCTTTCGATACTACTCATACCAGATCCCATGTGCCGAGCAACTAGTTCTGCAATTTCGTCCATGCGTCGCTCATGAGGCCCTCCAATATGGCAAACTCCTGAGTATGTTGTATTAAGTACATCTTGTAACGACGTAATAACATCTGCAACGAAGACGGGTGCTGCGTACATATCTTCTGCAGCGCGGATGTGCTTCCCGTCTTTGAGTAAGTCAATCCAAGAATCAATAAATGCCTCACTGCCCTCGCCATATACTTTTGTCATACGAATAATCAGATAGTTTGAAAATAGGGACATAATATATTTTTCAACGTCATGTTTTTGCCTCCCATACTCCGTTATAGGCTGAGGAGTTTCTAGTTCGGTATACGCGGCCTTACCCCCATCAAAAACCATATTTGTTGAAAAATAGACAGGGAATCCACCGCGATTTTTTATCTCATCAAAAAACCCCTTTGTTCCGGCTACGTTAATAGCGGCAGTTACCTCCGGGTTCTTCGCACATTCATCAACGGGGCCAAAATGAGCAGCATGAAATACAATATCGCCTTTCTGAATATCGCCTAATCTTCCGCTTGGATCCTCTCGCAAGTCATGAATAATAGGCGTGGCACCAAATAACTTCACCACATTCGATCCTATAAACCCGCTTCCCCCCAATACAAAGTAGTTCATTTCTTTTTTGGAGAAATGCCCACTCCAAATAAATAATGTGCCATTGGCCCATAGCCGGTGTGTACTACTTCGTCATTCATAGAGAATATAAGTACTGTGTGAAAATGCTTTTGTAATAACGCTCTCAGTTCATCATGCGCCTTGCAGTTTACATGTCCCTCAAGGCTTGGCTTCGATGCGTATACTTGGGAAGTAAGATTTGGAGTGCCGAGGATAAGCATCCCGTACGGGTTAAGCGACGCGATAGTATTCTTTAGAAATTTAGATTCGTATTTTGGGAGGATATGCTCAATAACATCAAGTGCATATATAGCATCATACTGCTTTGGAAGTTTTGCCTTGAGCATGTCATGGGTTGCAAAGTGCAGTTTATTGATCCCTTCGTTAATTGTCTGCGCATTTTCGATAAACACTGAATCAAAGTCATACCCATCCACCCTTTTTACTCCATCTGCAACAATACGAGCACCAGTAGCATCTCCACATCCGACTTCAGCAACTTCTTTCATACCCTCTACCAACTTTGCCGCAAACTTATACCGAGACAACGTAAATAAAAGATGCTTGGGGTCATGTTCCCAAAAAAATGAGGTAGTAAGTCCTAGTACGCCAGCTCCAGTTTTTTCTTGAAGCTCAACTTGGCCTTGATATTGTTTTTCCTTGGTCTTTTTCATGCAACGTGAATATACTCCAATGGCTGAACCTGAATTTCGTTCCAATACTTCTCAACCCAGTCTACCGTCATCGACAACCCTTGTTCCATCGTAATTACAGGATACCATCCAAATTTCTTTCGAGCTTTTGATGAATCAATAACATATGCCTTATCTTGGCCTAACCTCTCTTCAACTACGTCCGCAACGGCATCAAATGTTGTTCCCATTCTGCTTGCGATAGTTGTAACTACATCGCGCACTGCAACTCCCTTATCGGGAGATAGATGGTAAATTTCACCAGGCCGGCCAAGCAAAGCACCAGCTAAGTATCCGCGAGAAATATCTCTTATATGAATATATGACTTCACCGCAACTCCGCCACCATGTAATGGGATTTTTCTGCCCATCTTAATATAAATCATGGTACGAGGAATGATCTTAAACAGTTGCTGGTGTTCGCCATACACGTTTGTTGCACGCATAAGCACAAGCGGAAAATTAAAGTTTTTATAAAACGTCATAAGAGAAAAATCAGCAGCTGCCTTTGATGCTGCATAGGGAGTTGTGGGGTTCATGGGCGATTCTTCGGTAACCACGCCCTCACACGTTCCGTACACTTCAGGCGAAGATATATGCGCATATTTCTTGAGTCCTGGTAATTCTTTAATTTGATTTATCAGACGGGTAAGCGCAACAACATTTGTCTGATACCACTGATCAGGATGTTGCCAGCTTGGAGCAACTTCTGAGAGTGCGGCAAAGTTTATAATGTAGTCGGGTTTTGCATCAATAATAAGCTTTGCAATGGCATCCGTATCCGTATTCAAATCGTAGTTGTGATAGTGAAACAAATTGGAATTATGCCGAAGATACGGTAAAAATAATGGCCCTTTTTGCTCCCGATCAATTCCGATAACATCGTTATTTTTATTCTCCAACAACAAATCTACCAAGTGCGCTCCCGAAAATGAATTACTGCCGATAACGATGAATTTGTTCATATCTGAAAATGGTACACGATACGAACAAACCTGTGCAATAGAACTTATTAAAATGGGCCCATGTACGAGCTATTTGGAACATCATGCGGTGTTGCAGAAAGACTGGTATCTTCTGCTAAGACTTTCGCCACTACTACCGGATCCTTTCCAATTATGTTGCATGCTTTACGCATTATCATTTCAATATTTGGATAGTAAAACTTGGTGAGGCCAGGACTTGAAGGGGCGGGCATATCTGGCAATGCAATACGTGCGGGTGGTTTTTTTAATACATCCATATGTTTTTCCACGACCCTCGCTATAATCTCCCCTGCGATGCCCCCATTCGTCCACCCAGAATCTACAACAAGTAAATGGCCAGTCTTTTTCACGGAACGAGTAATTGCGGGAGTATCAAGTGGAGATATTGTCCGTAGATCCACTACTTCTGCGTCTACATTAATCTTCGCAAGTAACTGGGCAGCTCGCAACGCCTCTAATGCCATATATGAGCTTGATACAATAGTGACATCACTTCCGCGTTTTGTAATCGCCGCTTTTCCAATTTCAGTTGTAAAGTATTTTTTTGAAACATTTCCCTGCGCGCTATGAATCCATCGATGCTCTAAGTAGATAACTGGATTTGGATCGGCAATTGCAGCAATTAATAGCCCTTTTGCGTCTTGAGGCTGAGAAGGCATTACAACCTTGAGTCCAGGTATGTGTGCAAACAGGGCTTGCAGATTTTGAGAGTGTTGCGCACCCTGGCCCCATCCGTGACCAATAACCATGCGAATTACCAGAGGTACGCTTTGTTGTCCGCCAAACATATAAAACCATTTTGCCGCATTGTTGATAATCTGATCTAAAGAAAGTAGTGCGAAATCCAACCGTTGATGCACAAGAACGGGGCGCATCCCGGAAATAGCAGCACCAATACATGCGCCGGTCATTCCATTTTCTGCAACTGGCATATCCCACACTCTGTTTTTTCCATATTTTTCTCGCAAACCAATAGAAGTTCCAAATACGCCCTTGGGGTCTGGTACACCTTCTCCAACTACAAATACGCGAGGGTCTTTTGCAAGAGATTGATCCAAAGCTTCTCGTATAGCCTGTGCCCCGTTTATAATACGCTTACGAGGCATAGGAAAACTTTGGGTTAAGTGCGCCTTTTTTCGGATACGGAGATTTCTTTGCAAACGTGAATGCATCGGTAACTTCTTGTTCTATCTGTGATCGTATAGAAACTATAGTTTTCTGCGTGAGCGAACCTGACTTGAGCGCTTGTTTTTCAAGTTGAGCTACCGGATCCTTCTTTTGCCATGCAAGAAATTCTTCTTCACTACGATACCCTAATGCGTTATCGAAATTCGGGCCGCAATGTTCACGCCACCTATACGTATCAAACTCTATAAACGCGGGCCCCTTGCCGGATCGAATATGAGTTACTGCGTTTTGAGTTTTCTCATATACCTCAAGTGCCTTATTTCCGTCCCCATGGTCAACATATAATCCATGAGCCTTGGCAATCCCAGTTCGAGGACGGTCCGGCTGACGTTCATTTAACGGAGTATATACAGAATATAAATTGTTTTCGCATACAAAGAGAACGCGTAACTTATGCAATACTGCAAAAGTAACTGATTCATGCCACACACCCTCTTCTGTAGTACCTTCACCCAAAAAAATTACTGATACTTGTTTTTCTTTTTTCATATGCGCAGCCCATGCAAGCCCAACTGCAACAGGAATAGTTCCGCCAACAATAGGTGTTGAACCTTTAAAGTTGGCGTCCAGATCAATTAAATGCATAGAACCGCCTCGCCCCAAACAACATCCCGTTTCGCGTCCGTATATTTCTGCGATCATTTTTTTCAGATTTCCACCTTTCGCCAAATAGTGTGCATGAGCTCTGTGCCCACTCATAACAGTGTCTTTAGTATCCAAGGCCTCGCATACCCCCGCAGCAACTCCCTCTTGCCCAATACTTAAGTGAACAGGGCACCTCATTTGCTGCTCTGGATATAACTCAACAATTTTTTCTTCCACCATGCGAATACGCAGCATGGCTGTATACAGACTGCCCTCCAACAGTTTTTGGGAACGTGAGGGCATAGGGGGATTAAACAGGCTGCTTTTCTTCCTGCATCATCTTAATGTTGTAGTAGCGAGGGTCAGTAAGCGCATTCGGAACCTTGCCAGCAGCAAACGCTTGTGCAATGTCTTGAATCGCATCTTTTACTGTTCTCTTCGCCTCAAAGCCAAGTTCACGTTTAATCTTGGACGAATCGACTCTGTACGATCTTTTATCATCAGAATCTTGACGAATAATTTCAACATCTTTTCCTACTACTTCTTGTACCATTTTCGCGATCTCATACACAGTAAAATTATCATAGCCTGCGTTAAAGGTTTTCCCTGCAATCTGCTCATCAGTATACTCAAGTGTCTTTATATACAAATCAGTCATATCCTCAATATGAATATTTGGCCTGGTCTGGTCTCCACCAAATACCGTAATCTTGCCTTTCTCTATAGCGTGGCAGGTAAGAATGTTCACTGTTAAATCAAGCCGTAATCGAGGAGAGTACCCACACACGGTTGCAGGACGCAATACAAGGGGTACAAAAGTTTCATCCGCCATTGCCAACAGTTCGGGCTCACACAATGCTTTAAACTTTGAATAATCCGTCAGCGGTTCAAGAGAGAGATCTTCCGTTACGGCATCTTCTTCCTTTACACCATATACCGATGAACTGGACGCATAGATAAACCGCCGTATTCCCTTTTCTTTTGCTAAATGGAATAACTGCAGACTTGCATCATAATTGATAGATTTCCCAAGCTCTGGATCCATCTCAAAGCTTGGATCATTGGAAATACATGCTAAATGAATAACAGCATCTTGCCCTGCAAGAGCCCTACGGACAGCTTGTTCGTCGCGTATATCTCCCTTTATTTGAACGAGGTTTCGATTATCGGCATATGATGCGAATACCTCCGGCTGGAATAAAAACCAATCAAGAACCGTAACTTTGTACCCAGCATCCAGCATTTTTGGCACAAGGACAGCTCCCACGTATCCGGCTCCCCCGGTAATTAAAACATTTTTGATAGTGTTCATATGATATTCAAGATATATCGTACAAAAAGAAAAGAAAACCCCAGTCAGCAAAGGCCAACTGGGCGTTGTAACTATTCCGGGAAGTACTCAGGATTAACGCAGTACTCTTCGTTTCTCATCTTCGCCATTGCCGAAACTGCGTTACTCAAGTAAAACCCTCTAAAATCTCGCGTCCACGGATAGGCGCAATAAGGATCGAAGTCAGACGGCATTGCGTCTAGGTCTGCCGCAGTCCGCGTAACGCCAATACTGTTTGCGTATTGGACAACACGAGGCAAATGATGCCGATGAGCAAAAATTCCTACCGGAACCTTCGCAATATCAATATTGTGTCGAATGAGCACGTCCTTCATGTCTTCCCACAATCGCTGCGTGGGGTAATGGTCATGATTCGCATTCATCGCATTAACCCGGGGACGCAGAATATGAAGCTGATCACGAGGAATTGTTTCCCAAAGATCATTAACCAGAGCGATTTCCCACTGAACACAGCAATGAAGAACAAACGGATCCGGTCCATTATGTTGTGCCTTCATACGCCTGTACCAGTCACGAAGACTAATCGCAATTTGCAGATTCTGGGGGCCCGGCTTTGAAACATTCAATAACGCATCGTGCCGCCCGCCAAATGAGAACGCCAAGAAACACTTAGCATCCAAAAGACCATGAGTTGTTTCTGCGTCGACATTTAACGCAGTAGCGTCCAAGCAATCAACGGCAATTTCAGCCTCGGCTCGAGAAAGCCCTCCCTTCAATTCAAAGTGCTGAATGAGCATGTCCCGAAGTTTTGCATGCATGAACAACTCTCCTGTTACTTTAATGACGAACAAAATTGGTAAAGGTGCGGTACTGGTATACACCATAGACAGTAATTTTGCAATCATATATACATGAAAGATATGAGCACCGTACTTATTACTGGCGGAGCAGGATTTTTAGGGATTAACCTTACGCGATACTTACTTGCACGAGGCCACGAAGTCATTTCGTATGATTTTGCAGATTTTGACTATCCAGAAAAAGAAAAAATAACAGTTATTACAAAAGACATTCGGGATAAAAAGGATTTAGATGACGCGATGAATGATGTTGATATTGTCGTACATTGCGCAGCAGCACTTCCTCTTTATTCCCCGGAAGATATATACACCACTGATGTTGACGGTACTCGTAATGTCCTCACATCAGCATTTGAGCATGGAGTTCAACGTGTAATCCATATTTCATCAACGGCAGTATACGGAATCCCAGATCATCACCCGCTATACGAAAATGATGAGCTTATAGGCGTGGGCCCATACGGCGAAGCAAAGATATTAGCAGAGCAAGAATGTGAGAAATTTAGAAAACAAGGAAAGTGCGTGCCAACTATTCGTCCAAAATCATTCGTGGGACCAGAACGGTTGGGAGTATTCGCACTCTTCTATGACTGGGCGCTAACAGGCCACAACTTCCCAATGATTGGTATGGGGCATAACAGATATCAACTATTGGACGTTGAAGACTTATGTGAAGCAATTTACTTGTGCATTACAAAAGACGAACAAATAGTAAACGATACGTTTAATATTGGAGCAAAAGAATATACAACTATGAAAGAAGATTATCAGGCCGTACTGGATAAGGCCGGGCATGGGAAGAAGATCATAGGCTTCCCTGCAAGCCCGATGATTTGGACACTGCGCTTGCTTGAAGCGTTGAAAATTTCACCGCTATACAAATGGGTGTACGAAACTGCTTCGGTAGATTCGTTCGTTTCTATTGAAAAAGCAGAACAGCAATTAGGATATGCTCCCAAATACTCAAACAAACAAGCATTAGTACGAAATTATGATTGGTATATCGAACATCTAGATTCATTTAAAAATGCCAGCGGCGTATCTCACAGAGTGCCATGGAAACAGGGCATATTAGGCATAGTAAAACATTTGTTCTAATATAGAGCCATGAACGTACTTATCACAGGGGGGGCGGGGTTTATAGGTTCTCACGTCGCAGTACGCCTTCTTGCAAGAGGTGATAGCGTTGTTATTCTTGATGATTTTAATGACAGATACGATCCACGATTAAAAGAGGCTCGTATAGCCCACATGTTCGAAGATGGCAAAAAACCCGTTGTTGTTCGTGGAGATATTCGTGACCGTGAACTCGTTGAAAAAACA
>DATDYZ010000035.1:0-25311 GCA_035288905.1 Candidatus Anderseniibacteriota bacterium
CCTCATTCTGCGCCCCGCGAAGCCAGCAGGCGAAGTGGGGACGAAGGGGGAGGGGGCGGTATAAAAAACTTTAAATAAATTTGCGTTATTATATATTGTATGTTATATTGTGGAAGGATTTCAAACGACCGTTCTTTGGGCAATTTGAGGATAAAGCTATGAGTATGGGCATGCATATGAGCTTGAATATGAGTATGGGGGTCGGAGATCATATGAAGCAGCAAATGAAGCTGTCTCCACGTGTTAAAGAGCCTGATGGAGGATCTGATTTTACAAAGTTTCTTCTCTTCACTGGACGAACAGTCCAAAATCGAAAGGGGACAGAACATGACGGCGATCAGGGTTCACAATCCGGTTCTGCCCCGTAGAAGGGTAGATGCCGCACACAGTTATTCGGACGTTGAAAAGTTCGCTTTGAATGTGCCGCAGCTCGCTTCGCGAGCGTTTGATGCAGCCAATGGACTTACTCGATTTCTTTTGGCGAAAGGATGGCGATATGATCTTCGGACGTATCAGCTATTTCGCATGTTCAAGAAAAAGACAGGAAACTGTCTTGGTTTGAGTTGTTTGTATGGGGCATTGCTCCAGGCAAAGGGTTTCCAACCCGAGTATGAATTGGTAGTTGGGCCAAATGGTTACCAACGTCGGATCGAACAGGGAGTTTTGGATCGGTTGCTTTCAGGAGGAGTGTTTCCATTTGATGAACCGCTTCTTCCGGAACGACAGATGCAGGGAGGCGACTTGTTGCACTTCTGCACCTTGGAACATCCTCGCTTGGTGTTGGATGGTCAAAGGTTTGAAACAACCACCCTCGCTGAACAGGAGCCATCCACCATTACAGGAGAGTCTGTTCGTTCTCTTTCGTACCAGGCGCTAACTGGACTTGTTTATTATGAACAAGCCAACGCTGCCTGTAACGGAAAACGTCCAGACTTTACTCTTGGGCAACAGCTATTGCAGGAAGCAATAGCATGCGACCCTGAAAACAGGGAAGCGTTGAGCGAAAAAGTAACAATTGCTCTTCATGCATTTGAAGACGATGAGTATGCTGCGTCGCAAGGTGCATATGCCGAGATAGGTGGAAACGATTCGCAGTACTTTCTGCAGCGGTACTATCTATTTGGTGACGAAGCAGATCTCGACCGAGGACTTGAGAAAAATCCGACAGACATGCGCCTCTGGGTGTTAAAGCATGTAGTACTCGAGCAAGACATTCGAAATCAACGAGCGAATATCGCTGTTGCGGCCCAATGTATTGCTCGATCCGAGATCTTGAATCTTGGAGATTTCTACGCCCAACATGCAGCACTTTTGGGGAAGCTTTTCCCAGAAGACGCGATCTCGCTTCTTGGAAGTTCGCGAAATGCCAGTACGGATCCGTTTGGGTTTTATCTGGCACTCGTTGCATTAAGTGGAAAACAGAAAGTTTCCACTTTGTACATCAATCGCTTGTTGAATGTTATGGGAGAAAAGTATCGTCCAAGCTCACCATTTCAGGAAGCTCGTTTGTTCTTTCATCTGAAGTCGCATCCCAGATACAGCGATCGTTGGGACTCGCTTTGTTGCCAGTTCGGCAATCGTCGTACGTTTCAGGACACGGTTGCTGGATTGGAACAGCAGTGGGCGTCATGATACTTGTTCTTGAACGCTAACCCCGCATTGAATTCACTATATGTGAGCTCAATGCGGTTTTTTATTGCTGTAGAAATGGATTTGCGTTTTTTATGTATATATGGTATAAGGTGTATTGCGTGAAATGAGGTATTCTCATATTCGAAAGTCCTTTCACAATTAACACGAGGAGAATAGGATGTGGGGTTCGTAATTGGTACAGTTCAAAAGATTGTTTCTGAAGGGGCTCATGGTCCATATGCTGTCGCAACCGTAGAGGGAATTCAAGGGTCATCCGTGACTTTTTCCCTCTCCAATAGCGTTTGGCAAGAAGTGGACTATCCAGAGCCGGGTACGAAAGTTATTTTGTCAGATCTTTGTCAAAAGAGACAAGGCTGGCGAGCCATGTGTGGACGGTATGTTAGACCGTCTGATCAACACCAATTAGCAATCAGCACTGAAAAGGCAAGAACCATGAACACTGAATATCCAATCGTTAAGGGTGACCTTCATTTTGCAATGGTCAAAAACGGCGAATTTATTTGCCAGGAAATGGCACATTTGCCGACTGCGTTCGCCGAGCGCTGGAGTGTCGAACAAGTACGAGCAGCGATTGAAGAGCTGCTCCTGGCAACGCGTGATTTTTGTGTGATTTCTGCCAAGAATGAAGCAGATGCCCAGCGACCAAAGGCAGAGCGCAATGCCGAAGCGCTCGTAATTCTCGACAAGGTGCTTCCAAGCATCAGGGAGAAAATTGCGAGCACCAACCCTTCAGTATTCGACGAGCTGATGTTTTGGTTGGATGGGTACTGGTACTACTACAACCCTGGTTTGCGTGGTCATATCGTGATCGATCTGAATAAGTTTTATGAGAAGATTCTGTCATTTGCAGTGCACTTTCTGTTGCCCGTACTGCCGGAACAAGTTCGTAAAGTAATCGGCAATACAGAATTGATTTCGGTGGTTGCGGGCCATGGGCATTTCGCGATGTTGTTCAGCGAAAAGGAGAGGTCGAAACGCTATATCGTCACGGATACGCAGTTGTTCGAACTGCACAACGTGAACGGCTATAACTATCTGGATATAATGCCGAATGGGAAGCCGATCGCTCGTTGTTGTACGAACCGTGGCGGCGAACGCGCATTTTTCGATGGCGTTCGGCTCATGAGTCATGACAGGTTTCAGACCTGTGCGCCCAAGGCAGTTTTTGTTGACGGTGGGTACAAGGTTAATTCAACCAAATGCACCATTATCAACGGGAACCTGCACCCACTCATCGAGATCGACGACAGGCTTTCTTATTCAACCGGAGTCTGGTACTTTGGAGGTACGCCTGTTTATAATGGAATAACCACCGATATTGCCATGGACTCTTATGCGAAGTCTGAACACTCTGCAGAGCAGATTCGCGTCGTTGATGGGAGGGCGTACCAGAACGGGCAGGAATTGAAGCCGATTGGTATGTTTCATCCAAGTCATACGATACTGCAGTCATCGGGGTTCGCATTAGTGGAGTGGTCGGAGTTCAGCGAGGTCCCTAACTACCACTACCAGAACATTTTGGTTGTCGATGACAAGCAGGAATGGATCGACCAGGTGCGCGCTACGTTCGCTTCTGGAGTCAGTACGTTCAACGAGTTTCAGACACCCGACAAGCACGCGGCGCTGAAACGGATCCAGGAAGTAAGTCCGGTAGTTCTGCTGCTGGATGTCCATCTTACTGCCGAAGAAGAGTTTGATGGGCTCTGGATTGCCAATAAACTGTACGCGAGCAGTTTCAAAGGATTGATTTTGCTCACCAGCAGTTATGGTCGGGAGAAGTTGCAGGCGATGGCCGAGCTGGTTAAGGGTCCTGCGAAAGCGCCCGGGAAAGATCTGGAACGGATTCGTCAGATCCTTCTCGGGAAGGGGTAGCCAACAGGAGTTGGTAGAAATACATTGGATAGCCTACAACAGGATGTTGTAGGCTTTTTTTATCCACGAAACAGTAGAGCGAGCACGTTCCAGTGGCTCGAAGCAAGAAAGAAAAAGGCGATTAATAAACCACCACGCAACAACACGACTTCTACAAAACTTCCCGTTGTAACGCGAAGTTCTTCTGGACCAGGTGGTAGCTTAATGCTCAAGGGAATTGGCCATAACCACGGTACACCCTGGTCGGTGAGAGTATCTGCAATAGGGTGCGATATATACCCGATCATAAATGCGTGTAATAAGATGACTAATTGAGGATGATAGTTTTCTTGAAAAAATTGGTAAATAATCCACTGGAGAAAAAAGTAGATGGCTAAAATCCCAATCACGCCATGGGTAAAGTGCCTGTGGCCACCAGAAAACTGAGAAAATAACCGATGTACAACTTTTCCGCCTATTGTTCTGCGCAGTAAATTTGTGGCTGGGTGGTCTAAGTCTGGGGTAAGCGCGCCAATCATCACGGCAAATATCGCGATGACAGCAAGTATAGGCTCCAGCGAAACAGGGGAGAGCGTAAGTACCCAAAATGCTGCCAAAAGCGCAACCATTTGGTGTGTAGTTCCCATCATATGACAAGCATACACGATTTTAAATGTTGCTTTCTTGTGTTGCTTAAAAGCATCGTCCAGCATATGTTGTGAATAGGTTGTTGTTTTTTAGAAGAAGGCTCTTTTTACCAGAAGGAATAGCAAATGCCACAAACGCTTATTGATGTTGTTACGGGGGATCAGTCAGGATTCGAACTACGAATCGGTTACTATCCTCAGATCAAACATTCGCTCATGGGGTTTTTCCCAGGAATCATCACCGCTTCCAATGAGATTATTCTTGTATTTGAAAGAGATCTTATCGCACCAATTTGGGCGATGATGGAGCCGATGTCTTCCGAGTGGGTCAAGGGACTATTTTTTGTGAGCAAGGAGAAGGGCATTGCGTTTTCAATGAGTAGTGGACGCTTGGAAGAATTGTCTTCACTCAAGACTTGGCAAGTCTTAAGTCGGTCAAACTTTGAGGAGCTCACTGCCGATGGTATTCGTCCATTTAGTTGGGCAGCTGGAATCTTCGGTGCTATGATTCAACCAGATGAATTCGAAAGGCTACGAAAAGGAGAGTTGGAGAAATTGGTGGCCTAGTTTGAGTAGAACTTTTCCGTAAAGTCTCGTGGGTGTCTATATAGGCACCCTTTTTTTGCAAGAAAAAAGCACGACAACCGATTTGGGTTGGCGTGCTTGAACGAGCTTTTGTTGAGAGACTTATAGCCACTCAATTATCTAGGATCCAGAGTCTTCAGGAGCTTGGCGTATTCTGTAGTTGATGTGACCATTGTTCTTCTGTGCTCGGGTGCTTTCCATTGCCACATTGAATATATGGAGATGAGGGACAAGCAGTAAAATGGAAACATAATAGCGGCTATGCGTGAGGCCGGATAAAGTATCAATATGCATCCGAGAATGTTTGTGAATGCACTGAGGTCTAACTGACGATGAGCAAAGCCAGTGCGACAAAATGCCCTGTACTGGCGTGCACGAATAGCATCTTTTTCGACATAAATCAGAATCCACCACCCACAGGTTGCGAGAGATGTAAGTATACTAACGATTATCTCAAGTTGGAAAACCTCTGGTCTTGGAAGGTTGATTATGCCCATGTCGCATAGTGAGAGGAAGAAAATAGCTATAGATACAATAAGGTTTGTCGATAAAAGTCCGCCATTAACCTTGTACAATGAGTTCTCGAAGTGAAAGTATGCGAGCTTACGAAGACCATCCTCGGGTAGCCCTTCACTTTCATCTTTCCACAATCTTTGGCGAAAAGCATCCATGTTCTGAAAAGCCATTGCATTTCTCCTATAGAGAGAAATAAAAGAAGCAATAGCACCACAAGCAATAATTAACGCAAGTAAGGCGATGTCTAGAGCATTCATTTGAGTTGATCCCTAAAAAGTTGTGAAAGGACGAACTATGTCTCGCTGACAGAGAGTGTAAGCGGGTGTAAAAGGAAAAGCAACTTTGCAGAAAGCTAAAGGCAATACTTTGCTTCGCTCTGGAAGCAGGCGAGTGCATAAAGGTTCTTCCAAGGATTATCCTTGGAACTAGTCTTTTACCCCAAAAATGTTTGAATGCGGCTTAGGGCTATTGCTTTCAATTCTCCGTCGTCATAGTTATCAATATGTGTACCCATGCAGAGAAAGAATATTTCTGCACCGCGTCGTGCAAAATAAATCCTTGGCATTTGAGATTTTCGTAACCCTTTCGTAGCCACGCAATTCACCTTCCAAAGTTCATATTCAGCAGAAAAAGCAATTCTATGCAGGTTTTTTGGAGTGATGACTATCTGCGGACTAATGGGGTTAAATTGAACTGCTAACAACCTTTCTAGGGTAGCGAGAGCTTCATTAAAAGCGGTAGTTTTCCTCGAGAACTTTTTGACCTCTTTTTCGAAGCCCGGGTGCCGGATAAAGGCAGCTTTATTCAGCGAATTCGGTACCTCGGTAGAGAGAGAGTTCATACGGAATCTCGTGATGCGGTTGCGTTCCAATGTAGGGAGCTTCGTTATGGGAGATGTCCTGTAGTTGCTTACCGGTTAAACGGCCGTACTTTTTTGCAACCCTTTGAATCATTTTTATTTCTTCTTCTGACAACACGGAATTATCAGGTTTTACGGTCGCTTCATATACTATTGTTGGTTCAAGTTCAGCCCGATCAGATGTTTTTTCTTCCCGCATACGGATGAGTTTTTTTGCAGCCATAGTCTGAAGTTCTTCTTGGAGCTTGGCACCTAGGGGGCCCATATCGCGGGCATAATACCTATCTCCAGTGATTGATTTTTCGTGAATCTCATAAAAATCAAAATCAATGAAGTAGAGTAGCTTGGCCAGCTTTTTTTTGCCACGCACTGATCCGCCCAGCTCTTTGAGGAGTAGAAGAATAGCACTTTGGTATTTTTGAGTTTTAGCAATCATCTCCTTAGTATCTTACCTCTTTATGTCTGCAGCTCCAAGGGGAATCGAACCCCTATTGCCAGAGTGAAAATCTAGCGTCCTAGCCATTAGACGATGGAGCCGTATGCTCTTTTTTACCAGGTTTTGTGTTGCTTGTCTACTTTATTTATGGAAGTATGCATACATGGCTGAAAAAACTACTACTTTACTCGCAATCGAGTCTTCCTGTGATGAAACGGGTGTTTCTGTTGTGCAGAAGGACGGGGAGGACGTACGGGTGTTATCTGAACTTATTGCATCTCAAGCTATCCACGAAACAACGGGTGGGGTGGTACCGGAGGTGGCGGCGCGGGAACATTTGCAAGTAATTGGCCCAATGGTTGCATCTGCAATGCAAAAGGCAGGGGTGAACAAAGATAGTATTCATGGGATAGCCGTTACCGTTGCACCAGGTTTAATGCCCGCACTTGCAGTTGGTGTACAAGCTGCGCGAACGTTGGCATTCGCATGGGGTAAGCCGATTGTGCCCATGCATCATATTGAAGGGCATATTTATTCGGCGTTGCTCACCTCACCCAGCCTCTCCTTGGCAAGGAGAGGAGACGCGATCCCCGCGCTCGCTCTCATCGTCTCCGGCGGCCACACGATGCTGATAGAAATTGAAAAACACTTAACCTACAAAATTCTCGGGCAAACGAGAGACGATGCCGCCGGGGAAGTATTCGATAAAGTGGCGCGTATGTTGCACTTGCCGTATCCGGGTGGTCCAAAGGTGAGTGAACTGGCGAAGCAGGGAAATCCGGAAGCATTTCATTTCCCACGACCTATGATAGCATCTCACGATTTAGATTTTAGCTTTTCCGGATTAAAAACGTCGGTGTTGTATAAGTTGAGGGAGCTAGAAGAAGCACCCTTCGACGGGTTCGACAAGCTCACCGCAAGCAAGCTCAGGGTGTCCGAAACAGTTCGGGCAGATATTGCCGCAAGTTTTCAGTCTGCCGTTATCGACTGTTTGGCAGGGAAGCTTATGATGGCTCTAAAAAAACGAGAGTATAAAGCAGTGTTGCTTGCAGGCGGAGTTGCGGCAAATGCTGCACTGAGGGTAAGAATTCAAAAAGAAGCGGGTGTATACAACGTGCCTTTGTATACAGCTCCGCAAGCATTATGCGGCGATAACGCAACGATGATAGGACAAGCAGGGCTGTATGCGTATGAAGCGGGACGAACAAAGAATTGGAAAGAAGTAGATGCAGTTGCGAGAGTGAGTATTGAAAGTTTTTCGATGTAACAATCGTCGATCCCCTCTCCCCAATTGGGGAGAGGGTTAGGGAGAGGGCAACACACGACGCAATACAGCCCTCACCCCTGCCTGCGGGCTAGGCCCTCTCCCAGAACGGGAGAGGGGAACTCTTTTTAAAACAAATCTTTGCTGGTCGCCGACGGGCTTACAGAATCTCGAATAGTAAGCAGCACTGATCTGCGAAGGCGCGCGCAACCTTCATGGGAACACGCGGATAGGTGAAGTGCCGTAATAGAAAAATTCTTTCCCTCGTTTAATTTCAGCGGACTCTTTGGGCCATAGAGAAATGATTGGCATTCCATGCAGCCAAGCAGGGCGTGTTCCGAAAACAACCATTTTACCTTTTCGTGCATACTTTCTCGTACTTTTTTACGGAGCGATACACAGTCCTTTTTGCGGCATTCTACCAAGTGTTCTAGTGCATTTCGAAATCCAGATTGCCCTGCAATACTAAACACAAACGCTGGCATACATGCCTTTTGGGCTTCGTTGCAAGTAAACTCGTCGGGAGTAGCTACCTGATCTAATGCTTCAACAGATTCAATAGCAATAGTGTAAGACATCTGTTTGCTAGCATACCGCCTAGGTAAGAACTTCGCCAGATTGATTTTTACCTGTTGTGGGGCATACTATGCATACACATATATGCATGAAAAGTTTACAAAACCATACGAAGCTGGTGCGACAGAAGAAGCGATATATACAACCTGGGAAACGTCTGGTTTTTTTAACCCTGATAACTTGCCTGGGGATAGAGTAGAGCCATATACAGTTGTGTTGCCTCCAGCAAACGTAACGGGAGTGTTGCATATTGGCCACGCATACGAGAGTTCCATTCAGGATGCTGCAATTCGATTTGCTCGTATGCGAGGGAAGAGAGCATTGTGGATCCCCGGCACAGATTCGGCAGCAATTGCGACGCAAGCTCGTGTGGAAAAGAACATTCAAAAAGAAGAAGGAAAATCACGACACGATGTTGGCCGAGAAGAATTAGTAAAAAGAGTTACGCAGTTTGCAAAAAATAGTGAAGATACTATTTTAGGGCAGTTACGCAAAATGGGAGACTCTCTGGACTGGTCGAGGTATGCATATACGCTCGATGAAAAAAGGAACAGCGCTGTATTTACTGCATTTCAGCGAATGTTTGATGCAGGGCTCATATATCGTGGAAATCGCATTGTTAACTGGGACGCAAAAGCACAAACGACGATATCTGATGATGAAATTGTGTATGTGGAAGAGTCCTCAAAGTTCTACTATTTTCAATATGGTCCATTTGTAATAGGCACTGCTCGGCCGGAAACGAAATTTGGTGATAAGTATGTGGTGGTTCATCCTGATGATGCCAGGTACAAGGAATTTACCCATGGCCAAACTATTGAACTTGAATGGATCAATGGCCCACTAACTGCGACTGTTATAAAAGACGAAGCATCTGATCCCGCAATAGGGACGGGTGCAATGACGATTACTCCGTTTCATTCTCATATAGATTTTGAAATTGCAGAGAGGTATAACCTTGATAAAGAACAGATAATTGATACCTACGGTAAGCTATTACCTATTGCCGGAGAGTTTGCAGGCATTCCAATCGCCAAAGTTCGTGAGAAGATTGTGGAAAAAATGAATGCAAAAGGGCTTCTTGTAAAAGTTGATGACAAATATATTCATAATGTTGCTACATCTGAAAGAACTGGGGCAATGATTGAACCGCAAATCATGAAGCAATGGTTTATCGGGGTTGATACGCCGTTTACTATTTCACACTCTGAAATTCCTGGTATTCCAAGTGGAAGTGAAACTACACTTAAAAAACTTATGAAAGCCGCAGTTGCAAGCGGCGCTGTTGCTATGCCACAGGAGGGTTTTAAAAAAACGTACATGCACTGGGTAGATAACCTTCGTGATTGGTGTATTAGTCGTCAGATATGGTTTGGGCACCGTATTCCTGTTTGGTATAAAAACGATGAAGTGAAAGTTGCGGTCACATCTCCCGGTGAGCAATGGGAGCAAGACCCAGACGTACTAGACACGTGGTTTTCTTCTGCTCTGTGGACGTTTTCAACATTGGGGTGGCCAGAACAAACAAAAGATTTACGAGATTTTCATCCAACATCGTTTATGTCTCCTGCGTATGAAATTTTGCAGCTTTGGGTTTCTCGTATGATACTCATGAGCACGTTTCATCTAGGACAAGTGCCATTTCGTACGGTGATAATTCACGGGCTTGTGAGAGATAAGTCAGGGCATAAATTTAGCAAATCTCTCGGGAATGGTATCGATCCACTTGAGCTTATTAAAACATATGGTGCGGATGCGCTTCGAATGAGTCTTGTAGTAGGCACTGCGATTGGAAACGATAGTAAATTCGATGAAAGTAAAGTAAAAGCATACAAGCATTTCGCAAATAAGCTTTGGAATATATCACGGTTTGTGTTTACAAATACGGAAGGCATAGAGGTGGACGATAAAAAAATATCTTCA
Source organism: Candidatus Anderseniibacteriota bacterium (assembly GCA_035288905.1). Classification (GTDB taxonomy): domain Bacteria; phylum Patescibacteriota; class Andersenbacteria; order UBA10190; family UBA10190; genus HO2-45-11b. Next base: position 10,311 of record DATDYZ010000035.1, read on the forward strand.
GATGACGATAAAAAACTTATAGAAGAACTGGGTGAAATAGCAAAAGATGTAACAGCAGATCTTGAAGAACATCGGTTCCACTTGGCTTCCGAAAAACTGTATCATTATGCGTGGCATCGCTTTGCCGACAGTATTATTGAAGAAAGTAAAAGTATTCTTATGAGTGAAGACGCAGAAGTAAAGCAATCTCGTCAGCAAACGCTTCTTGTTATATTGCGAAGCATTATCACTATGCTCCATCCCTTCATGCCATTTATCACAGAAGAAATATGGCACCATATGCCAAGAGGTAAAGATAAAGTGGCACAGTTGCTGATAGTAGAAGAATGGCCCAAGGTGTGATATAGTAAAAATAATATGCCACAAGAACCACGAAGCTTTTTTGAACGGTTAACAGGTGCAAAAGTTTTAAGTAGTCCAGATGTATCTGATAGTGAAGAAGTGCTTGCGGTGCACCACCCTGACGATGATGAATACGCAGAAGATGTGAACGAAGCGCTTATGGAATCGGATCAGGAACCGGAAGAAGATTTTTCTGATGAAAACGGAGGCAGCGTTCAGGGTGAAGAGCAAGAGGGGCAGCTTACGGTAGACGTATTTCAAGATGATGAAAGTATTATTATTAGTAGTACGGTGGCTGGAGTGTCTCCGGATGATCTTGATGTATCTATCACAAACGATATGGTTGCAATACGAGGAGAGCGCAGGAGCCAGCACACCGTTGACCCAGAAGATTATTTCTACCAAGAGTGTTATTGGGGGACGTTCTCTCGTTCTATTATTCTACCTGTTGAAATAGACGCAGATCGCGCAGAGGCAAAACTCAAGAATGGTATTTTAACCATTCGCATTCCGAAGGCAAACGCAGCCGTTACTCGGAAACTCAAGGTCAAATCACTATAAATGGACTATGTGATTGTTGGAATACTGATTTTTTCAGTGTTCCTTATTCCTACTGCATACGCAGGTTTCATAGGAGCTCCATGGGCGCCTACCCGTATGGCATCCGTAAGAAAGGCGTTTGATAACATCGGCATAGGGGAAAAGGACGTAGTAGTTGATCTGGGTGCGGGGAATGGCGCAATTCTTTTTGAGGCTGCAAATCGCGGGGCTCGGGGAGTAGGGTATGAACTCTCGCCGATTATGTGGGTTGTTGCATATATTCATACAATGCATAAAAAAGGTGTCCAGATTATATATGGCAATTTTTTTAAAAAAGCACTGCCAAAAGATACAACGCTTCTCTTTCTCTTTTTAATGCCAAAACATATGAACCATATTGGCGCATATATATCTTCGCAGAAACTAGATAATAAAACGCTGGTATTGTCGTATGCATTTCCATTTAAAAACATCCAAACACTACATGTGTATCGCGAAGAAAAGTGCGCGCCGTTGTACTTATATGAGCTATCGACGCTGCGCTTTCACTTTGACACTCTGAGCACATAGCCTATAGTTACTTCCATTATGGCAAAATACTTTATTACGACGCCAATCTATTACGTAAATGCTCGGCCGCATGTTGGTCATATGTATACGGCGGTTGCCGCAGATGTACTTGCCAGGCACTACCGAAAGCAGGGAAGGGAAATACTGTTTTCTACTGGAGTTGATGAAAATTCTCAGAAAAACGTGGAAGCGGCAGAAAAAGAGGGGGTTCCTATACAGGATTACGTAGATACTATGGCAAAAACATGGAAGAGTATATTTGACGATACAAACATTACGTACGACAAATTCTTTCGAACAACGTCACAGGCTCACGAAAAAGCCGTACAGGCAATGATTTCTGACATGCAAGCAAAGGGAGATATTTACTTAGGCGATTACCAGGGCTACTACTGCGTAGGGTGTGAAGAATTTATTGCAGAAAAAGACTTAGTAGAGGGAAAATGCGCTATTCATAAAACGGAACCAAAAATCATTCAGGAGAAAAATTACTTTTTCAAGCTGACAAAATACAAAGAGGCTCTTCTTGCATGGTATAAAGAGTACCCAATGGCGGTGCAACCGGAATCAGCACGCAATAAAATGCTATCGTATATTCAAGAAGAGATGAGTGATATATCGGTATCTCGGCAATCGCAGCAGTGGGGCATTCGTTTTCCCGAAGATACAAGCCATGCCGTATATGTATGGATTGATGCTCTTATCAACTATCTAACTGTTACGGGGTATCCAGATGCTGGGTATGACAAGATGTGGCCTGCTGATTTGCACCTCATCGGCAAAGATATTATTAAATTCCATTGTGCTATTTGGCCTGCCATGCTGATGTCTGCTGACTTGAAACTCCCGAACACGATATTTGCTCACGGATTTTTTACGATCAATGGAGAAAAAATATCGAAGAGTTTGGGGAATGCAATTGACCCGAGGGATTTGTTAAAAGAATACCCAATCGATGCCGTTCGATATTATTTGCTCCGCGAAATTCCTTTTGGAAATGACGGAGACTTTTCAACCATTCGATTGAAGGAACGGTACAACAGCGATCTTGCAAACGGCATTGGAAACTTGGTTTCTAGAACCCTTAAGTTGGTTGAAAAAAATTGCCCAAATATCGTCTTTGAACTAGGGAGTACAGTAGATATTTCACAGCATATTGAACATCTTGAATTCGATAAGGCACTCACAGAAATTTGGCACGAAATTGCGAGACTTGATGTTCTTATCGACGAAAAAAAGCCATGGGAACTTGCGAAGGTGGGTAAGAAGGAAGAGGTAGAAAATGTACTGCGTGAGGTAGTATCTAGCATCGCAAATATCGCGCAAGCGTTAGAATCTCTGTTACCAGAAACTGCTACAACCATTCAAGATTTATTATCTGCGCGTCCACTTAAAAAACCCGCAGAGCCATTATTTGCACGTAAACTATGAACATACTTATAACAGGAGGAGCAGGATTTATTGGTTCAAACTTTATCCGTTATTGGCTTAGTAGTCATCCGGAAGACCATGTTACCAATCTAGACGCATTAACCTATGCGGGGAATCTTACAAGTTTACAAGATATTGAAAGTAACCAGAACTATACATTCGTTCAGGGGAATATCCTGGATGAAGAGCTTGTTGATGAGTTAGTTGCAAAGTGCGATAAGATCGTTCATTTTGCGGCGGAATCTCACGTAGACAGGTCTATTACAGGCCCCGCTGCATTTATCGAGACAAACATTAAAGGGACGTTTGTGTTACTGGAAGCCCTTCGACGAGCTCAGGGTAAACAGCCACCAAAGCCATTTCACTATATTTCAACGGACGAAGTATTTGGTTCGCTTGAGTTAGGCTCTTCTGAAAAGTTTTCTGAAAGTACTAAATATAACCCAAATAGCCCGTATTCTGCATCGAAGGCATCTTCTGATCACTTGGTGCGGGCATATCATGAGACGTATAAACTTCCAGTTACAATTACAAATTGTTCCAATAACTTTGGCCCATATCAACATCCTGAGAAGTTTATTCCTCGTATGATTACGGATCTTTTAGATGGGGAACAAGTCAAAGTGTATGGCGATGGTCTCTATGTTCGTGATTGGCTGTTTGTAACGGACCACTGCCGTGCAATTGATGCGGTATTACGCAGTGGAAAAAACGGTGAGACGTACCTTGTGGGAGGTATGACGAAAGATGTTTCTAATAAAGATATTGCACTTTTGGTACTTAAATATATGGGAATGTCTCAAGATAAAATTGCTTATGTACAGGATCGTCCAGGGCATGATCGCAGGTATGCTGTTAATTGGACAAAGATCAAAAGCGAACTTCAATGGGAGCCAGTACACACCTTGGAAGAATGGCTCAAAGAAACAATTAATTGGTATAAAGATAACGAAGCCTGGTGGCGCCCACTCAAATGATTGGGGTATTCGATTCTGGTTATGGTGGGCTTACTATTTTACGGGCAATTCATCGGGCTCTTCTGGAATACTCAACCATGTATCTTGGCGATAATGCTCATGCGCCGTATGGGGTACTAAGCGACGAAGAAATTTTAGAATTAACTCGGAGGGGTGTAGAAATATTATTTCAAAAAGGATGTACGCTGGTCATTTTAGGGTGTAATACCGCATCTGCTGCAGCGCTTCACAAACTCCAACAAGAATGGTTGCCTAGAGCGTACCCGAATAATAAAATACTCGGAATTATTGTGCCTACTGTTGAAGCAATTTCTACTACGTCGCATAAAACTGTGGGCGTGCTTGCAACATCACATACCGTTGCAACGGGAGCATATGAAACTGAAATACATAATCGTAATAAAGACATAAAAGTTGTTCAATATGCATGCAGCAATCTCGCTGGCATTATAGAAAAGCTTGGTGTGGAAAATCCAAGAGCCCATAAAGAGGCAAAAAACCATGTTGAGCGATTTCTCGCTTTGGAGCCGCATCCCGATGCCGTGCTTCTTGGTTGTACGCATTATGATTTAATTGCGGAGTATATCCGTACGCTGCTTCCGCCAAATACCCAGCTTATCCGCCAACCTGAAATTGTCGCGAAAAGTTTAGGGGAGTATCTAGTTCGCCATCCGGAAATCGAGTCTCAAGTAGAGAAAACAGGGAAGCGTGTATATTTCACAACGGGAAACCCGGAAGAAGTGAGCAAAAAAAGTAGCGAATTAATGGGTGAACCTACGGTATTTACTCAGATCTAGTTATAGTTTTACTTCAAATATCCACCGCTTTGGTGAGCCCACAGATCTGCGTATTCTCCTTTACGTTCCAAGAGCTCTGTGTGAGTACCATCTTCAATAATCTCGCCATTATGAATAACTACAATGCGGTCTAATTGCATAATAGTACTTAAACGATGAGCGATAACGATAGAAGTGCGCTTGGATAGGAGGTTTTTAATCGCTTTTTGAATAATCTTTTCTGTTGCGCTATCTAGTGCGCTGGTGGCTTCATCCAGAATTAGAATTTTTGGGTTTGCCAATATTGCACGCGCAATTGCAATACGCTGCCTCTGCCCGCCAGAAAGTTTTACTCCGCGCTCTCCAACAACGGCGTCGAGCCCTAAAGGGATTTCTTGAATAAAATCCCATGCGTATGCTTGTTTTGCTGCTTCTGTTATTTCCTCATCAGTTGCATTGGGGCGAGCAAACGCAATATTATGTTTAATGGTTGAATGAAACATCTGCGGGTCTTGCGGAACCACGGCAATTTGTTGGCGGAGGCTTTCTTGGGTAGTGTGTGCAATGTCTTGCCCGTCAATGCGAATATATCCGCTTTTCAAATCGTAAAATCGCAACAGTAGCTTTACAATTGTGCTTTTACCGGCTCCGCTTCTGCCAACAAACCCTACCGACTGCCCCGCGGGGATTGTCAGTGTTATATTGTTGATCGTTTGGCGTATACCATGTTTACTTTCCGAATAGCTAAATGTAGCTGCATCAAATCCAACTTCACCATTCGTAATTACCAAGCGCTTTGCCTCATAATTATCTTGCACGTCTGGCGCTAATTGATATACGTCAGCCATTTCTTTTGCATCGGATGCATGCATAAAAAATCGCTGCGTCATTGGGCCTAAGTTCCAAGTTTGTTCAATAATCCAAAGAATATATGCTTGAAAAAACACAAAGTCGCCCGTTGTTACGGTGCCCTTTTGCCATCCTGTTATGAGGTACCAGATGAGGCCTAGTTCTGCTACGGCCATGAGCACTCCTTGCGCTGCAAAAAATGCGTTACTTATAAACCATGCCCTAAGGCGTGCTGTGTAACCTTTTTGAGTAACATCGTGGAAGCGTTTTTCTTCATTTTTTTCTTGCCCAAAAGACTTCACCGTCATATGGTTGCTAATGGAGTCAGCAAGCACGGCGTTCACCTCAGAGTCGACCTCTGCGCTTGCGTTGTAGAGCGGAGTTTGTAGACGTATTCCTACCAAAACTAGAGAGCCGTACACGGCTACCCAGCCCGCTAAAAGCATTGCTAAAAAGCGTGTTTCTTGAAAAATCACAAAAAATACGATAACAAGCAAAATGATCGTTTTTATAAATTGGTAGAAAAATACATCGCTCATGTTATCAAATGCGCTTCCGAAACGCTTCGCGCTCGTAATAAGGGAGCCGGTGAACGCATTCTCAAAAAAGTGCATCGATTGGGTTTGCAATACGGCAAAGCTGCGTTTCGTAAGGTCTCGCATCACTCTTGCTTGAAACATGGTTAGCGCTATATCGAATATTCGGTAACAAACATTTACTCCGATATACATCCAGATAAGAGTTCGGAAGATAAGCCACATCTGCGAAGCTTGGGGTGCATCGCTTGTGAATTCATCTACAAGTTTTCGCGTGTAGAAAGGGAAAGAAGCACCAAAAAGAACTGCACCGACCATAAAAAATACAGACACCACCAAAAGAACCCAGTGCTTCTTAATAGCGGGTCTAAATGCTTGAAATACGGGTGCTATAGCTTCCATAGGCGTCTAGTATAGGGTATTTTGGTTGATTTGGCGAATGTTTTCAGAAAAACTATTGACGGAACCTACAAATAGGTGTAGATTAGATATTCCTGAATTCTGATTTCCACAGCCCTTGGCTGAACATTAACAACATAAGGAGAGAAGGTATGCGCAAGATTCTGCAGGCCTATTGGCCCAGTATTCGTAAGTACTTGCTGTTGTTCGTAATGATGTGTATTGCGATGGCGATCGCAAATACGCTGAACAGCTTTCGCCCGTTTTATGTGCGAGATATTGTAAACGTCTTCACTTCAGACAATCCAAACGCGTCTTTGGCTTATGGTGCACTTTGGAAGCTAACCTTACTGTGTGTCGGGGGCAATGTTTTCTACCGTCTTTTTGACCTATCTCTTGTTTTCTATGAAGCGAAGGTAATGAAGGACCTAGACTCACGAAGCTTTGCTGCCATACAGCGCCAATCAATTAAGTTCTTTGAGGATGTCTCTTCGAATGCGCTGGGTAAATGCGCTGCTCGATTTCGGAGTTCGTTTGAGATAATAACAGACATACTCTCTTTTGAGCTTGGTCGAGACGTGGTCGTAGTCAGTGTTACGTTTGTGGTGTTTTGCAATACCATGCCGAGCATTGCGATTGCGTTCGGAATATGGCTTGTTGCTTTTGCGGCTGTAACAGCATTCTTCATCGCTTGGAAATATCCTATGGATACCACAAGCGCCGAAGCGGACAGTATCGCTGGCGGAGCAATGGGTGATTCTTTGGAAAACCATCTTGCAGTAAAGCTGTTTGGTTGTGAACGATTCGAGCAGCAACGGTTTGATGAAGTAGTGCAAGATCAGTACAAGAAGCGGATCCGAGCATGGCTTGCAAGCAATGTTGCTATGGGAACGCAAGCCCTTATGATGGTTGTTGCTGAACTTGGTTTAATCTGGCTGATGATTAGGGGTTGGGAGCAAGGGGTTGTTACCATAGCTGATTTTGTTTTTTTCCAAACCTATGTAGTTTGGATTCTCACGCATTTGTGGACTGTCGGCCAAGCTATTCGAAAGCTGTTTACAGCGATTGCAGAAGCTCAAGAAATGGCGAATATCTACAGTCTCGAACCAGAGGTGCAAGATGCACCAAATGCGCGTCCAGTTGTCATCTCGGAAGGGCACATTGCTATTCATGGCATATCATTTCGATATGACGATGGTTCTTCTGAGAGGGGGTACGTATTTGACGGTGTTAGTATTAAAATCCCAGCTGGTCAGTCGCTTGGGGTAGTAGGTCAAACTGGTGCAGGCAAGAGTACGCTTATTCAACTCCTGATGCGCTTGCGTGACCTTGACTCAGGGTTCATCTCCATTGATTTACAAGACATTGCAGCTGTTACCCAAGAAAGCCTTCGGCAGCAAATTGCAGTTGTGCCTCAAAAGCCACAGCTATTTTACCGGAGCATTCGTGACAATATTGCACTTGCACGTCCTGACGCAACGGACGAGGAGGTTTGGGAAGTGGCGAAACAAGCAGGCTGCTTGGCATTCATTGAAAAACTCCCAGACGGTATTCACACGGTAGTAGGAGGAAGTGGTGAAAAGTTGTCAGGTGGTGAGTGTCAACGCATTGCAATTGCTCGTGCAATTCTCGCAGATCCCAAGATTTTGATCTTGGATGAAGCAACCAGTGCCCAAGACAGTGAAACGGAGAGCGATATTCAGCAGGCAATTAAAGGCCTTCTGAAGATGAAAGGGAGTCAGAGGACTCTAATCGCTATTGCTCATCGGTTAAGCACACTCATGAACATGGACCGAATTATCGTCATCCACGATGGAAAGATTGTTGAAGACGGTGCGCACAAAGAACTGCTCAAGCAAAACGGCTTGTACGCAAGGCTTTGGCATCGCCAGAGCGGAGGGTACATTGCCGCAGAGTAAGCATATTGAAAAGTGTTCCCAAGTCCCGAGAGACGTTTCATCTCTCGGGCATTTTTTTACCTTTTTGCCTACAAATAATGTATCGTAATGATTATATGAGTAATACTCCACTACATTTCGAACACCATTGGGGAAAGTCTGTCCATATTGACCTTATGGGTTGTGAGCACGATCGCCTTACAAGCGTTCCGCTTTTAGAAAGTTTTATTGCAGAGGTGATTAAAAAAATTGGTATGAAAGCGCATGGCCCATGCCATATTGAGCGGTTTGGAAGCCCGGAAGATAATCTTGAAGGATATTCCGCTATGCAATTTATCGAAACATCATCAATTACAGTTCATTTAGATGAAATATTGAATCGGGCATATATCGATATTTTCAGCTGCAAAAACTTTGCAGAACAAGAAGCATTTGATTTCTCTAAAGAATATTTTAAGGCTCAAGAAGGAAAATTGACGGTGCTGGATAGATAATATATTTAAAAAACGGAGCCTGGGGTACAAGCTCCGTTAACTCGCTACACGAATTTATTTTCCTTTCCTAGAACGAGAATGAAGAGGGCCATGCGGACAAGCGTTCCGTTTTCCGCTTGCCGAAAATAGGCAGCTCCCGGATGGTCATCAATATCGCATGCCAGTTCACCCAAGCGGGGGAGTGGGTGCATAATTGTAATATCGCTTTTGCAATATTTTTCGATTAGCGCGCGATCAATCGAGTATGTGCCGTTTACTCGATCATACGCTTCTGTATCGGAGAAGCGCTCTTTTTGAATTCGAGTCACATACAGTATGTCTGCTGTGGGTAGACAGTCTTCCAGATGTTCCGATTGCATTACTTCGCATCCGTTTGCTCGAAGATATGCAATTAATTCTTTTTGCATTTGAACTTCTTCGGGTGCGATTAGCTGGATTGTGATTCCGCGATACAGCGTAAGCAATTTGGTTAGCGAATGAACGGTTCGTCCGTGTTTCAAGTCGCCGATCATTGCAATAGTAATGCCCTCTATACGCTTTTTTTCTTCGCGGATAGTAAACAGGTCGAGAAGGGCTTGCGTAGGGTGCTCTCCTGGCCCGTCTCCGCCATTAATGACCGGCTTTGTTGAATGTCTCGATGCGAGTTCGGCAGAGCCGACGTCTGGGTGGCGCATGACGATAATGTCGCAATATCCTTGAGCAACGCGTATTGTGTCTTCAAGCGATTCGCCCTTTGCCATGGATGAGAAGGTAAATCCAGTCGTGGTATTTACTAGTCCACCAAGGCGCATAAAGGCAGTTTCGAAACTCATACGAGTTCGCGTACTTGCTTCGAAGAAGAAGCTTCCGAGGATGTAGCCATCCAATACTTGGCATCGCACAATGTGCTGTTCGATGGGGCGCATTCGATGCGCAAATTGGAATAAATGCTCAACTCCTTCTTGCGTGAACTGGTTCACAGACAGAATATGCTGATGAGTAAACTGCATGATTTCCCCTTCTTTTACGATAGTGGTGAAAAGAACGATCCGTCTCGACAAATGGAATCACGCATTGGCGCATATGTCAATAAGAGACTGTGTTGACAAGTAGTATGCCTATCGTATATACTATAGGCATATGGCTAAAACGACTATCAATATCAAGGCGGATAAAGATGTAAAAGTAAAGGCGCAGAAAATAGCCCATGATTTGGGTATGCCGTTATCAACGGTAATGAATGCATATCTCAAGCAATTCATCCGTACCCGCGAGGTGCATTTTGTTGTGGAAGATAAACTAAAGTCAGGGACAAAACGCCGCTTAGATCGTCTCCAGAAGGATGCTATAGAAGGAAAGGATATTTCTCCCTCTTTCGATAGCGCAGAAGATGCGATCCGCTATCTTCGTTCATAATGAAGACACAGTTTCATAACAGCTTTAAAAAACGCTACAAGAAACTGCCCCCAAACATTCGCAACCAATTTGATAAGCGGCTCCGTCTTTTTGAAGAAAACCCGCTTTATCCCTTATTGCACAATCACCAACTAGTTGGTAAGAGGAATAGCCAGTGGAGTATTAATGTCACTGGCGATTGGCGGGCAATCTATACATGGAAAGGGGAACACACGGCTGTCTTCCTTGATATTGATACTCACAGCAATTTATACGGATGAGGTTATCAGGACTTTTAATTCCCGAAGGTTTTCTATCAGACTAGATGTATTTGTAAAATGAAACACTTCCATTTTAAACGTGCGAGCTACTTCGGTATTTTTGAGCTTATTATCGATAAAAAGTGTTTCTTTCGGGGTTAAGTTGTAAGTATCGAGCATATATTGAAAAACGGCTGGATCTGGTTTTTGGAGTTTAATATCGCACGACTGTACAAATGCTTCGAAATATTGCTCCAAATCTTTTTTGAATGGATGCCCCGGTTTCCATGCGTTTGTTAATGCAAACAGGCGATAGTTTGGTTGTAGCGTTTTTAATAACTCGACCATTTCTTCGTTTACCGCTAAGTCATTTTCGTGGCGTTTTGTAGAGAGTACAAGAGCAGATAACGGAATGGTACCCATGTTTACCGTTTTTATGTTCCAAAAATCTTCAACGCTCATTCCCTGAACTCTGCCTCCAACGCGTATAAATTCTTCAAAGAATGCTTCTATTTGAGATAGTGGGATGCCGTATTCTTCTGCAAGTAATTGATTCGACCATTTCTGATCATGAAGTCGCTTTGTGAGTACTTCGCTAACATCAAATATGATGTTTTTAGTGGTGGTCATATATTTTTTATTGAATTTCAATCACATCGCCATCATCCGGTACAAATATATTTCCAGAATATTCTTGCTGGGCTTCTGCAGTATATAGTTCTTTTCGTTTACCAAAGGTCGCTTTGTCTTCTGTGTGAAAAAGAATAAGATTTTTTGCATTCAATTGTTGCGCATAAATCGAAGCTTCTTTTGCAGTAGAGTGTGATATGTCATGCGGAGTAAAAACGTCCCGATCTTTTTCCAAACAATATGCATCATGGAAAAAGTAATCAGTGTCCGTGCAGTAAGGAGTAATAGCTTTTGTATACGGCTCATCTCCTGTAAACGTAAGAGTTTTATTGCCAGGAAAAGTGATTTTACATCCCCATTGTTCTTCTTTTTTGCTTTGGATTTTAAAGAACTGTACGGTCCAGTCGTTTATATCTGTTTCTGAGTTTTCATCTATTGCGATAAACAATATTTTCGAATCAAACAATGCAAGCACTTTTTCCTTTAAGAACAATGCAGATACTTGTTTAATAAGAGCAATATTTGCCAGAGATGCATAGATTGTAAGGCTTGGCGCCTGACCGCTATGTATTGCTGCTCCTCGAAAACGAAGAATCCAGAATATGCCAAAGATATGGTCGATGTGCTTATGCGTTATAAAAATATTCTGAATGGTAGCTACAGAAACGCCAAAGCGATCACATTGTGCAAGAATCCCGCTCCCGCCACCGGTATCGATCAAAAGATCGGTTTTTTCATCCTCTATGAAAAAAGATGTTTGGAAGTACTTTACCGAGTCCGCTGCGCCGGTGCCAAGAGCGAGGATAGTGGGTGTCATGTGCTTGGTAGTGTAGGCCGTCTTACGATGTTTGACTACCTTTATTTAATACAATGGAGAGGTGAGAATATCACCATTCCATTAGACAATATGAAATGCAGATATTTGAAAGCTTGCATTTTCTCCCTAAATAGCATATAATTGTACTGGAAAGTAGTTTAAAGCTATGTTCCAGTAAATATATGAAAAATCAACCAAAAAAAGGGGAATACCTGGAATTGCTGCTTCGGTCGCCTAAAACCGTCTTTTCACCTGAAGATGCTGCTTTGCTGTGGGGAGAAGGGCGGGCAAGCGCAGTTACTAGTAGGCTAAACAGCTACGTGCGGGCGGGAAAATTGATCCGTCTGCGTCGGGGGATTTATGTAAAAGATGCCGGATATGATGTATTTGAGTTGGCAACTCGAATATATACTCCTTCCTATGTGAGTTTTGAGACAGTGTTGACCCATGGGGGGGTTAACTTCCAGTATTATGAAACTATTTTTGTCGCTTCCTACGTTACTCGCGATATCGAGGTGGGCGAGCAAAAAATTTCTTTTGTACGGATGAAGGACTACGTATTAAGTAACACGGCAGGAATACAGCATAAGAACGGCGTAGCTATCGCGACAAAAGAGCGTGCGTTCTTGGATAGAGTATATGTGAGTCGCGATTACCACTTCGATAATCTCGATATATTAGATTGGGATGTAGTATTTGCGCTGTTGCCTGTATATCATAATAAAAGGATGATAAAAAAGGTAAAAGAATACTTTGATTATTACAAAAAAACGCTATGACCCTTGATTATTCCAAGCATAAGAACATATTGCTGCAAATTCTAAAGGATATTTATTCAGATACCGAAATTGCGCCTTATTTAGGGTTCAAAGGAGGCACTGCAGCGTTATTGTTCTATGGCTTGAACCGCGATTCGGTGGATCTGGACTTTGATCTATTAGATGAGAATAAAGAAAGTATTGTATTTGAGAAGATTCAAGGTATTGCGGAAAGGTATGGCAAAATAGTTGATTCGCACATCAAGCGATTTAACCTTCTGACTATTATTTCTTACGAAACCAGTGCTCAAAATATCAAGATAGAAGTAAATAGGAGAAATTTCGGATCTCAACACACCCTGCAAACCATACTTGGTATTTCTATGCTGGTAATGGTTCGGGAAGATATGTTTGCGCATAAAATAATGGCAATGCATGAGCGGGTAGGGAAAACAAGTCGCGATGTGTACGATGTGTGGTTTTTTCTTGAGAACCACTACCCAATAAACAAAAAAATCATTGAACAACGATCCGGAATGCCGGCGCGTGAACTGTTAGAAAAATGTATTACGCAGTTAGAAGGTATGGATAATCGTCATATTCTTGATGGCTTGGGAGAGTTTCTGACAGGGCCCCAAAAAGACTGGGCTCGGGCAAAGCTGAAATCAGAGACAATTTTTTTACTAAAAGCTCGTCTGAAAAGTGAGAAATAGGTCATATATATTTACCGTATGCTGCAGCCAATTCAACCAAACACATTTTATAGAACAAGCATAAAAGCGCTTGTTTTTGATGAGAATAAGAAGATTTTACTTACCAAGGAAGCAAAAAACCTATGGGGCCTTCCTGGTGGAGGTATGGATTGGGGAGAAACTCCCCAGGTATGCCTTGCCCGAGAGATACAAGAAGAAATGTGTATTAAGGTAACATGGATCGCGGACCATCCATCATATTTTTTCTCAGAGAAGGCCTATGAAGATATCTGGTTCACATACGCTATATACGAAACAAAGCTCGAACATTTAAATTTTACACCGTCTGATGAATGCGTTGATGCTAAGTTCTTTACTATTGAAGAGGTAAAAAATAAAGATATTTTCTCAAGTGTAAAAATCTTCCTTGAGCTTTATAAACCGGAAAGGCACTTGTAGTTGGAAAGTTTCTAGTTTGTAATAAACCACTATATACGTTATAATATACACATGATACCGGATTTTGTTCGCCCGTTTTTATGGTCGTATGATGTGGATAGTCTTGACCTTGAGCAAAATAAGAAACGAATTATTACCAATGTTTTAAACTTGGGTACGCAACAAGCAACCGATTGGCTTTTTGGTGTATATGCGAAAGAAGATATTAAAGAATGTCTTATTCACCCCATGCCTGGAGAGTGGAGTAAGAAATCCTTATTCTTTTGGTCATTTTTGTTAGGTGTTGATCCTGGCGATACACGCAGGAAAATACCTGGCATATAACCATGGCTTCGATAGAAGATATTGCTTGCATGAAGCTATCCGCTATTACGGGGCGAGCAACAAACAAAGACTATATCGACCTCTATTTTATTTTGGAACTATTTCCTTTACAGGATCTTTTAGGATTTGCGAAAGAGAAATACCCTGAACTCGATAGAAATATTTTACTAAAAAGTCTCGTGTATTTTGAAGATGTTGTTCAAGAAAATATTCTGTATAAAAACAACAAAGAAGTTCCTTTTGAGGATGTTAAAAAACGCTTACAGGTAGAAGTTAAAAAAATAGTCGAGGTATAGATTTATTTTATGGTGCAAAAATGGAAAGTATTAGACTCGCAGTGGGCTCTTAACGAAAAGTGGTACAAGGTTCGTAGGGATACGCTAGAAATAAAGCCAGATCAGGTCATTGATTACTACATTGGTATTTTTCCTGATGTCGTAATGACAATTGCTGTAACGCCTGATAACAACGTCTTGTTGGTGCGGCAGTATAAACACGGGGTAGGGGATGTAATTATAGAGCTACCCGCAGGCGTTATTGATGAGGGTGAAGATCCCCTAGACGCGGCTAAAAGAGAATTACGGGAAGAAACTGGGTATGTGGCCAGCCAGTGGCAGGAGCTCGGCTATTTTTCTCGTACACCTGGAAAGTCACGAGGCGGCAATGTTCGTATATATCTTGCAAACAATGCGAGTAAAACTGGTGACCAAGAATTTGATGAAAATGAGGATATCGAAGTTATCCTGAAGCCGTTTCCAAAAGCGCTTGCAATGGCTAAAAATGGGGAGTTGCAAGGAATCGACACGGTATTAGGGTTATTCCTTGCCGAAGAAAAGTTGAAGTAGTTATTTATCTACAACAAACCCGAACCGTTG
>DATDYZ010000036.1:0-33877 GCA_035288905.1 Candidatus Anderseniibacteriota bacterium
TCACCCTCCCGCCTTCGGCGAGGAGCCCTCTCCCCAATTGGGGAGAGGGGAGCTGTATTTTTAATCTGCCAGCATTTTTTGACTAAATGAAAGCAATTTTTCATTGACTGCAACGTGTAGACAAGGAACGATTGCAATATGGCTCCAAATATCACAATTCGCTATGATCACGTTGCTGGGGCAGCGGTAAATAGTCTTATTGCTACCTGGCCCGCAAAATCGCGCCATCTTGCTCATTCTCTTATCGAAACATACGGTACGCCCCATGAAGCAACTCCGAGTATGCTCATATGGAACTACAACGGAAATTGGAAACGCACTATTGTTCATCGAGACGGAGCGCGGCATAACGTACCGCATCCGCATATAGATATTTTAGAACAAACAGTAGATGCAAAGGTACAGCCAAATATAATTGCAGAGATCATGAAATTTGACGGTAGTATATTGGTTGATAGAACGCGCGGAGAGATGACGGCGTATTGCGAAAGCGAACGCGCAAACATATTTCTCATCAACCTTGCACACGATATAACAATCGGGAGAAAAACAGCACAAGATGCGAGAAAGATGCTGCTTGATGCTTCTGACTTTTTTCACTCACTACTCCCAAACCAGTATCGAGATTCTCTTCTGTTTACATCAACAGTACAAACAAACGATCCAGACATGGCATCAGCAGAGCCGAATTGAAAAAATTAAGGTAGACAGGTACGCTCTAAAGCATGACAAGCAACATGGGTCTTTCTGAAATACGAAAAGAATATCTTGATTTTTTTGCGTCTAAAGAACATGCCGTTATTCCGTCTGCAAAACTAATTCCAGAAAACGATCCAACAACGCTGTTTACTGGGTCCGGAATGCAGCCGATGCTTCCGTATCTTCTTGGCCAAAAGCATCCCGCCGGGAAAAGAATAGCAGACTCTCAAAAATGTCTGCGTGTGCAAGATATTGAAGACATTGGAGATAACAGGCACACCACTTTTTTTGAAATGCTCGGGAACTGGTCGCTTGGCGACTACTTCAAAGAAGAACAAATCCCTTGGATGTTTGAATTTTTAACAGATACAGAAACTGGTCTCGGACTTGATCCAAAGAGAATCTACGTCACAATTTTTGCGGGAGATAACTCTATTGGAATTCCGAAAGATACAGAAAGCGCCGAACTTTGGAAGACGGCATTTGCAACAAAGAATATAACTGCAAACGTGGTAGACAATGCAGAAATTAACGGCATGCAAGGCGGACGAATATTTTCTTATGACGAAAAGAAAAATTGGTGGTCTCGTGCTGGAGTTCCGAGCAATATGCCAGTTGGAGAACCAGGTGGACCAGATACGGAAATGTTTTGGGACGTTGCGCCCGTAGGCGCACCCGCCGTCGCTGGCGGGCTCTCCGAACCAATTCACGCCAATTCGGCATACGCAAACCTACCCTGCCATGTAAATTGCGATTGTGGCAGATTTATGGAAATTGGGAACAACGTATTCATGCAATACATTAAAACGGAAAGTGGTTTTGCAGAACTTCCGCAACGAAACGTTGATTTTGGTGGAGGGCTAGAACGGCTCACTGCAGCTGTGTTGGACAATCCAGATGTTTTTCAGATTGATGTGTTTCAAGAAATGATTACTATATTGGAACGAATTTCTGGAAAAAAATATGCTGATGTAGATATTCAATATTTTCGGATTATATTAGACCACATTCGCGCTGCAACATTCTTGCTCGCAGACGGAGTCTTCCCAAGCAACAAAGACCAAGGATATTTTACGCGCAGGTTACTTCGCCGCGCGATTCGATTTGCTCGTCTTCTTGGTATCGAAAAACCGTTTGTATCAGAACTAGCGCAAAGCGTTATTACTTCATATGAAGACGCATACCAAAATTTGCGTAAGCAACAAAGCACTATTTTGTCTGAATGCACTAAAGAAGAGAATAAGTTTTTGAAAACTCTGCAAGCGGGATTACTCAAAATTAACCAAGATTTACAAAACAGAGGAAGCATAAACGGTCAGCAAGCGTTCGAACTCTATTCAACGTATGGCTTTCCGATAGAAATGATACTTGAGGAGGCTCAAAAACTTAGCAAAACGGTTGACGTAGAGGGGTTTCATAAAGAATTCCATGAAAATATGAAAATGCATCAAGATTTATCACGAACTGCTTCTGCAGGAAAATTCAAAGGCGGGCTGATAGACCACTCGGACATGTCGGTAAAATACCATACTGCGACCCATTTGCTGCATAAAGCATTGAAAATTGTATTGGGCGATCATGTTGAGCAAAAGGGGAGTAATATAACCCCGGAGAGATTACGCTTTGATTTTTCGCATCCAGATAAAATGACGCCTGAGCAAATAAAACAAACGGAGCAGATAACCAACGAACAAATTCAGCGAGACCTTTCCGTAACGCATGAAGAGATGTCGGTTGCACAAGCAAAAGAAAAAGGCGCACTTGGGTTATTCGAACACAAATATGGCGACAAGGTTTCCGTATACACCGTAGGCGACTTTTCATGTGAAATATGCGGTGGCCCACACGTTGAACACACGGGAACACTTGGAACATTCAAAATTACCAAAGAAGAATCAGCCAGCGCAGGGGTACGGCGGATAAAGGCCGTGTTGGAATAATTTCTCGATACGCTATACTTCTGGTATGGAATTCAATGAATCTGAAAAAGCCCTTATATTGTCTTTAACAAGCGAAAAGATAACCCTTGAAGAGTTTCTGCAGTTTTTTGCCAGGTCTGCTGCTACCGATAAGAATTTTATCCTCGATGCATTGCGACGTATTGTTGCAACAAAAGATGCTGACAGTTTAACCTATCTGTTGTATCTATGGGGATTTTTAAAAGAGCCGGTAGATGAAGCACGTCTGAAAATATTGAGACCTCTAGTAGCTGAACAATGGCACAAAGACCATGAATGGATCGTTGATATGCTCAAAGATGCAAAAGATGCTGCTGCATTACCATTTTTGGTTACAGCAGCACAGGCGCAGTACCCCCAGCTGGATGAGCTCGACCAGACAAGTCTGCAAAAACGATGCTTGTACGCAATCAAGAAAATCTCAAACGACAAAACGGAAGTGTTGGAATAATCGCATAATAAGGATATAATCCAATTGATGCGAGACATTAAACCAACAGGGAATAAACGTAAAACTCCCCGCAGTAGTGCTCCTGAGGATCTACCGCCAGAGGCTAAACGGCTATACGAAGAACATGCAAAAAAGGCAACAACTCGCCGCTTTACCGGATCAAAAATTCCCGTAACAAGTGTCCACGTACCCAAACAATCCCTTCCAGAGAAGAGAGAAGAGAGTAGGCCACTCTTTGCGAAAGTAGACATTACAAAAAGCGTCCACCGCATAAAGAGAAGTGGGTCTATGCGGCTCGGAAAAAAGGAACGAACTATTTTAGTTTCGCTCCTTGGAGTACTTGTTGTGACTTCTGGAATTGCCCTCTTTATTTTTCTTCCATCTGCGTCTATTAACCTCACAATCAAAACCTCTCCACTTTTAATTGATCAGAAGTTTACGATTGCCGCAGATACCGCTTCTATTCCCAGTGCAATTCCGGGCAATGTATTTGAACAAAAAATAACAATTCAGGGATCTTCTCCTGTTGCGAGCACAGAAGTAGTAGGCACAAAGGCTAAGGGCAAAGTACAGCTCATAAATAAGACATTTGATGAGCAAAAAATAAAGGAACGTAGCCGGCTCGTTACCAAAGACAATGTACTCTTTTATATGACGAAATCAGCAACTATTCCTGCAGCCAGCTCCTCTGGAGTATCGAGCATTACAATAGAAGTAGAAGCTGCGGAAGCTGGGGAGCAGGGCAATATTGCTCCGCAAAAACTGAATTTTGCAGCACTTGATTCCAGCGCACAAACAGTAGTATATGGCCAAAATGATGCAACACTGACAGGAGGAAGCGGAAAACAAGTAAACGTTATCCGGGAGTCTGATTTAGAGCAGGCAAAGGCAGCTGCTCAGGCACAGGCCAAAACACAGGTATCTGCCGCGGCAAACACACAATTGCAAAAAGGTTGGTCATTGCTAGAAGAAAGCTGGGAGACAACGTTTGAGACATTTACGCCGACAGGCAAACTTAACGACCGCGTAGACGCTATCCCATATTCCGCAAGTGGAACAGTACGAGTTATGGCCTTTAAGGACGCAACTCTTATGGCGACCTTAGAACAAGCACTGAAAGCAGCGCTCGATACAGACTACATGCTCTTCCCAGGCCCTATCTCTTACACAAAATCTATCGAAAAAATAGACTGGGATACGAAGCAAATATCCATTATTACACGTGTAACCCATACAACAATCCCGATGTTTTCTATAAATACGCTCAAAGATAAGCTCTCTGGCCGGAGCAAAGCAGAAGCGATTAACTACCTTCAAGGCTTACCAGGAGTTCAAAATGCAACAGTAGACACATGGCCGTTCTGGGTACAAAGCATCCCCGAAATCCAGAAGAGAATTGATATCAAGATATCTTCAGATAGGGAACCGTAGGTAGGCCATAAAATGGCTCTTGACTCTGGGCACGCGCTCATATAGTATACATTTTATCTGCTCTACACGACTTTGGACTTTAGCAGAAAAGGTCCTGATGTAGTGTCAGGACTTTTTCATTCATAATCATTTCATCATCTGTCCAAGCAACAAAATACCGTTGAAGTAGATGGGGAGATAACAGACACTCTACCCAATGCCCAGTTCAAGGTTCAACTCGATACGGGCCAAGAAGTAATCGGCTATTTAAGCGGTAAAATGCGAATCCACCGTATTAGGGTGATGCCAGGAGACAGAGTGCGGGTCGAAATGTCAGCATACGACCTCACAAAAGGGAGAATTATCCTTCGCTTGCAATAATATATTCATATGAAAGTACGAGCATCAGTAAAAAAAATGTGCGCAAAATGCAAAACAACCCGTCGAAAGGGAAGAGTGGTTGTTATTTGTGAAAATCCTAAACATAAGCAACGTCAACGATAACTCACTATGCCTATTCGTATTAGCGGAGTAACACTCCAAGACAAGAAACACATTCTCTTTGCACTTACTGATATCTACGGAATCGGCAGAGCATCTTCTGCAAAAATTTTAAATGCATTACACATCAATCAGGGTGTTTTAACACGAGACTTAACAGAAAAAGAAGAACAGTCTCTGCGTGAATACATTGAGAAAAATATTCGAGTAGAAGGGGAACTACACCGCGATATTGTGATGAACATTAAGCATCACAAAGACATTAGTACCTACAGAGGACTCCGCCATGCAAAGCATTTGCCCGTACGAGGACAACGCACTCGAACAAACTCTCGAACAGTTCGCGGAAACGTACGCAAGACTGCAGGAAGCGGAAGAAAGTCTACAAACGAAAAGACTTAATATAGTACCTATGGCATCTGAAACCCAAAAAACAAAGTCAACGAAAACGAAGACTAAAAAATCAAAGGCTCGCCGAAAGGTGAAGTCTGGTATTATTTATATCAAATCAACGTACAACAATACGCTCTTATCTATTACCGACCTTACGGGAGCAGTATTGGTTTGGAGTAGCTCTGGAAGAGTAGGTTTTGCTGGCACACGGAAAGCCACTCCGTATTCTGCAATGCAAGCTGTTGCAAACCTGATGGAACAAATCAAACCGTTTGGAATGGAAGAAGCGCAGATCATCGTAAAAGGAATTGGGAGCGCCCGGGATTCCGCAATACGAGCCATCAGCACTTCGGGAATGACCATTACTTCGATTAGAGATATGACTCCTATCCCTCATAACGGTGTTCGCGCACCTCGCAGACGCCGCGTATAATTTTTTGCTCCTATGCCACAACCATCCAATCCACAACAGAAGCAACAACAGCAAGGCCGAAGACGACGCCCACAAAGCCGATACGGCGTTGGCTTGCAAGAAAAGCAGAGTCTTAAAAAGATCTTCGGACTTCGAGAAGAGCAGCTCAAGCGGTATTATAAGCAAGCACTCAAATTTAAAGGACAAACTGGCCCAACCTTAATTGCACTCCTCGAACGAAGATTAGATAACGCAATCTTCCGATCAGGATTTGCGCAAACTCGTCCGCAGGCTCGGCAGATGACAACACATCGATTATTTACCGTAAACGGCCAACCAGTAGATGTGCCATCATACTCACTTAAACCTGGCGACGTAGTAGCAGTTCGAGAAAGCAAGCGAGCGAAATCATATTTTTCCTCATTCGATAAGCGAATGCAAAATCATCAAAGCCCTTCATGGATACTCGTAAACCCGGAAGCGTTTGGATTTACCGTCACCGCTGCTCCTTCGTATGAAGAGGCGAATGTCGGAGTTGACGTACGAGTAGTCGTAGAATTCTTCGCCCGCTAATATTTGAACTTTTTTATTAACCTTTATCACTATGTTACAAGCAATTTATCTACCAGAAGAAATAGAGATCACGAACGAAGGAGAGCATACTGGTCACTTCGTTATTAAGCCATACCATCCAGGGTACGGATCTACTATTGGGAACGCATTACGACGAGTACTCTTATCTTCGCTTCCTGGAGCTGCTATCACGCAGATGAAAATTGAAAAAATAGATCATGAGTTTTCTGCTCTTGAAGGAGTAAAAGAAGACATTGTTTCTATTACGCTCAACGTAAAAGGTATTCGTGTTTCTTCCACAAGCAAAGATCCTGTTGAAATTAAACTTGTTAAAAAAGGAAAGGGAGTTATACGAGCAAAAGATTTCGAAACTCCTCCTGAAGTTACTATCATCAACGGCGATCACGTTGTTGCTACCATAACTGACGACAAAGCAGAATTAGAACTTTCTTGCACTATCGAACAAGGAAGAGGATACATTCCTTCCGAAACACAAGATCCAAAGACAAGATTAATCGGAACAATCGCACTTGATGCAGCATTTACTCCTGTTGAACGAGTAAGCTTTGCGGTAGAAAACGTTCGCGTAGGGCAAGCAACAGATTACCACACGCTAAAAATGACCATTACAACGGATGGAAGCATTACTCCAAAAGACGCATTACAACAAGCAGCGTCTATCCTTCGCGATCACTTTGCTCAGCTTACAGGGGATTTCAGCAATATGTTAACGGGAGAACGCCCTCGTCCAGAAGTTGTAGAAGAAAAATCCGACGAACCAAAAATTCCTGAAAATACTCTCAACCTTCTTCAGTTGCCATCTCGTGTACACAATGCACTTGAACGAGTAGGGATTACTACGGTAGATCAGGTTATGGAGCTTTCAGATGAACAAATCAGCGACATCCCGGGCCTTGGAGCAAAGGCAGTACAAGATGTAGCAAATGCACGAGATAGCTTCAAGCTTGCTAAATAACAAGAATTATTTAATTTCCCATGCGACACAAAAAGAACAACAGAATACTTGGAAGAAACGCTAATCAACGGTTGCATTTAATGCAGGGCTTGACTGGTTCTCTTCTTGAGCATGGTTCCATTGTTACCACAGAAGCAAAGGCGAAGGAGTTGCGCAAACATTTTGAACCGCTTGTTACTATGGCAAAACAAGAGCTAACCCTCGCTACTCGCCGCAGACTCATTTCGTCCCTCATGCACAAGGCAGATCTTGGGGCTCTGGTTGAAGTTGCAAAGAAACAAGCAAAGCGTCCAGGTGGGTACCTGCGTATCACAAAGCTTCCCATAACGAGAACAGACGCTGCGCATATGGCTCGCATTGACATCGTAGAAGAATCTAAGTAATACTTGTAACTCCTATGGCTATCCAATACACATCTGCAAATCTCGAATGGCATGTAATAGACGCAAAGAGCGGCACATTAGGACGACTTGCAACAAAAGTTGCATCACTTCTTTTGGCGAAGCACCGAACAGACAGCGAAAAACACGTAGCAGCACCGGTGCGCGTTATTGTTATCAACAGTGATGACTTAAAAGTAACAGGGAAAAAGAAGAAGCAAAAAATGTACCGAAGATACACCGGGTACCCAGGAGGTCTTCGAGAACGCACGTTGCAAGAGCAAATGGGTAAAGATTCACGTTTTGTTATTGAACAAGCTGTTATTGGAATGTTACCGAAAAATAGGCTTCGAGCTTCTCGTATGAGAAACTTGTACGTATACCCTACGGCAGAACATCCACATTTGGCTCAAGTGAAAGGAGAGCAAGTATGACAACCAACTTAATTCACGGACTTGGTCGAAGAAAAACGTCCGTAGCTCGCGTGCTCTTAACACAAGAAAAAGATGAAAAGATGATCAATGGTATTTCACTCGTTGAATATTTTCCATCAACTTCTACCCAGATAGTTGCGCTCAAAGCTCTGGTTATGACTTCCCAAGAGCCAAACTATGGTCTGAAAGTGAAAGTAAGTGGAGGCGGTAAGCAGTCACAAGCAGAGGCAGTATCTCTCGGAATCGCCCGTGCACTTTTATCTATTGATGAAGGGTTCCGAAAGCAGCTCAAAGCGGCAGGCTTACTTCGCCGAGATTCCAGAACAAAGGAACGTAAAAAGCCCGGTCTCCGCGGAGCCCGTCGCGCCCCACAGTTCAGCAAACGCTAACGTCATCCCGGCCAACGAGCCGGGATCCACGTAATCGTTCCCCTCTCCCGTTCTGGGAGAGGGCCTAGCCCGCAGGCAGGGGGTGAGGGGCGTATTCCAAGGATTATCCTTGGAATATCGTTATAAAACTTAGTTGCTATTGTCTACAAGCTATGCTACGTTGGCAGTGGCTTGAAATCTGATTTCGACTGAACCGTATCGTTCATTTTAAGGAGATTTGTGATGTTGCAAATGTTGCAAGCTACGATAGGTACAACCCATCGTTCAGTAATTCTCTTTGGTGCCCTTATTGAAATAGACTCTGTCATCCTTCGACGGGTCGATCACAGTGGCAAAGAACCCCGTGATATTACGACTAAACCCTATTGGATTCGAGTTGTATATCGGATTGGCGGAAGATATGGCGTTGACATCTCTGATATCTGCGTGAAATTCAGAGCAGACTCCAGAAAAGAATCTGTCTTCTTTGAACGTGGAAAACGTGAGGGCACAGTCACGCTGGTGAAAGAAGGAGACATCAAAAACTTTTTCTTACAACCCTATGGGACGGCAATCCGATATTTGTGTGCATTTCTCCTTAATAAAGAAGAATCTCATTATTTGGGAGAGCTCGTGACAATAGCCCCTGACGCTTTTTCTACCGATACTGAGGGATTTGATTTCTCAAACCACGATGGATTCAAAGACGCTGGTTACATTTCAAGAAAAGGGGAACTCTTCTTACAAACATGAATCGCAAGCACTGCGACGAAACATTTTCTCACCGCCCGGCGCACCTCTTGGTACACGGGCTTTTCTTTTTATTAGTCAGCCTTACTAACCCGCACAACTCCAAGGATTATCCTTGGTATTACAGAAATTATATTCAGGTCAACAAATGGTAACACCCTATAAAATCCCGCCATTGGTGGGGTTTGTGTTTTCACATCAATATGGTAAGGTTCATCGTTCGGAAGGATAGTTTAAGCCTGACTCACGAGCTCTTTTCTTTTGGAGAACATGACATGGATCGAAAACGCATCATAACAAACATGCTTGCGTCACTTTCTACTTTTAGAGCCCGCCTAGAAATACTTGATAAAAACCCAACACTAGAATGCTTATTACGCGTTATGTTTGACCTCGAAACTCTATTCGAACATACGCACCCTACGCCATCGGGTATTGCAATTCTTGCTGAGAAGATTACAAGTCTCGCTCAAAGCCTCAGTGCGATAGGTTTCCAAAACGAATCCATTCAAGTCGCCGCGATGCTAAGTATTGTCTACTTTCTATGAAATGCAATTAATAACCACCGCATTCATCTCAACGCCCAGCGTGCCTCTTGGTACCCGGGCTTTTCTTTTTATTACTCTCCCAGTATTCTCATGTATACTTTTACTATGCGCAAAAATGTTATAATTGCTTACTGCTTATTACTTACAACTTGCTTAGCTGTTGCTTTATTCATTAAAGTTTCCGAAGTCGGCGAGAGCATATCTACAACTACAGGAAATTCTGGAGAAATAACAGCCTCAAATCTCGTCGGGCAGACGTTTACTGCTTCTCAAAATAACCTACAAAGCATTGGCGTGCTTATAGCTACGTATTCTGGAAGAGACAACACCCATCCTGTTTTTTTTGAATTAAAAGAATCAGCAGGTGCGCCATCTGCTCTTCGAAGTGTTTCTGTTAATCCAGAAGACTTTGGAGACAATCAATTTTATGATTTTTCCTTTGATCCTATTTCAGACTCTGCAAGAAAACCGTTTTTCTTCTCACTAACTTCCCCAGATAGCGTCCACGGGAATGCTATTGCAGTAAATACCAATACAAAAGATCCGTACCCAGGCGGAGTTGCACATATTAGGGGTTCTGGCAGGCAAAATATAGATCTCGGGTTTCGCGCGTCATACAATGTGCCGCTCGGTATTCACGCCGTGCGAACTGCTAAGGAAGCAGTGCGTACGTTTATTACTACATGGCACGATAGCCGTCATGTATATGCCTTATGGTTGGGAGCTTTTATACCTATCTTTGTATTTATTTTATTTTCCTGGTATGTATTTGCAACTAAACGCACGATAAATACGCGTTATACATTATTTGCCCTCGCACTTGTCGCATTTTGCATGCGCCTACTCTATGCAACTTCACTTCCATACACCGTAGATGAAGGAAATTATTTGTATGACGCATGGGCACTTTTACAAGGAAAATTTGCTGGTGGGGACGGCTACGTAAAAGCTCCTCTGGTTATTGTATGGATAGCCGTATGGGAAGCTATTCTTGGGCACACTGCACTTGCGGGGCGGGTTGCATCTTCCGTGGCAGGTGCAGCACTGGTATTTCCAATATTTATTGTCACACAAACACTTTGGAATAAGCGTGCTGGGTTTTTATCCTCAGGTATTTGGGCAGTGTGCGGAAGTGCAGTGGTGGCAACCATGTATGCACACACGCAACCAGTTGCTATTTTCTTTGGCGTATCTGGAATTGCACTACTCGCATATGCACTGAAAGAAAAAAACGGGGCGTTCAAATGGTTGCTATCTGCTGGAATTTTTATCGGGCTCGCCGTAGCTTCCAGAAAAAGCATGCTCGGCCTTGGGCTTACGGTTGTTTTACTTTTACTTACGCTATCACCAACCATAAAAACAAAAATGCGAAATACTCTTATTGTCGGCTTGGGCTTTTTTGCTGTACTCTCACTCTTTTTCACATTTGCATATAGCGTGTACGGAACAATGGGAATAGTAGAAGCAATCGGAATAAATTCTGCATCAGATGGTATTTCTAGTATTGAAGAATCTCAAATCGAGCAGGTGCGCGCATATTCTTTGCGGGGAATGACGCCGTTTTTTCGAGAATCACTCCCGCTTATCTTATTGTCTTTATTGGGTGTTGGATTCTCGCTTCGCATTCCAAGGCAAAGCCTTGGAATAATCGAAAAAACTTTGTGGTTGATTCCGTTTGCGATATTTTATTGGGCGTTTTCGTTCTTCTTTGAGTATGAGGGTGAAGCGTTTATGCAGTATGGCATTCGCCAGTTGTGGTGGTTGTTCGCGGGGTTGTTGTTGACTGCAGCGACATTACGGCCCTCACCCCCTCCCTCTCCCAACGTTGGGAGAGGGGAACTCGCCCCCGGGCTACTCGCTATCGTCTGGGTCGGCAGTCTCGCATTTTTCTACATGAACTGGATTAAATTCCATGCAAACTATATTTCTGAATTTATTCCGCCGCTTGTCATTATGGCCGGGGTTAGCATTGAATATTTCATACAAAGCGCACGTAATATAAACATACGCTGGCTCAAACGATTACTTATCGCATCGTTTATTATTGTTGCCGGATGGTCAGCAGTTGTATCCAATTTTATTACATACCTCTTTGAACACACGGGGCAATTTAGCCAGAGCGCAGCGAATGAAGCGGCACAATGGGCTAAGGAAAATATCCAAAAAAACGAATATATTTTTACCGGCGCATCACTTATTGCATACATGGCAGACAGGCACGTGTCGCTCGATATTGCACACCCGAGGTGGTACGCATATGAATTTACCCGCACAAACCCGAAACGCCTCGAAACATTCTTGCCTTCCGCAAAAGATATGGTTCAAGCATTTAGAGATGCAAATTGGCTCCTCATGGACAGCCAAACAGGGTTCTCGTTCTTAATGGAGTATTCGGAAATTGAGAAGGGAATAGAGAGCGACTGGGAGTCGGTGAAGGGTATTGAAAACGGATCAAATACACTGACGTTTTATAAGCGGGTAAAAAATCATTGATAAAATGAGAATTTGATGTAATGATTGCGCTAGAGTATTTTGCATTGCTCATTTTTTTGAGGAGAAAGTTGTGGAAAAGAAAGCGGGTAAAAAAAGAGAACGGACGGTTACAAAACAAAAACCGCGAGAAACACATCAATTCAGAAAAATCGTTTACTCTCCATATAGTCCTCCGGCCCTGTATTTACAGAAGACAGAGAACGGGGTCTCTCTCGCCCGCATCAAACCCGAACAAATAATTCAAATGTCATGGAGGGAATGGGATGCGCTATGTGAAAAAATTCGTTCGGGAGAAGTATCCTGATCAAACACCCGAAACCCTTCACACAAAACTCACACGCGGAACTGATACCCATCAGTTCCGTTTTTTCGTGCATTGCGACAGCGAACAGAATGCGATACGATATTTTGATGCCTACGAATCCTCCCAAGATTGCTATCGTCCATGATGAGCTGATACGCAGGGGCGGAGCGGAGATTGTCTTAGAGGAATTGCTTACTATGTATCCACAAGCAGACGTATACGCACTGTACGCAGGGAATGTTCCGAAGATGACAATCAATGGAAAAACATACGACATAAAAACATCTTCAATCCAAAAAATGCCGTTGTGGTTTCGCAAACACCCCGGGAGATTGCTCCCGTTTTTACCGCAAGCAGCAGAACAATTTGATTTGTCTTCGTACGATCTTGTTATTAGTAGTTCAAGTGGCTTTGCAAAAGGAGTGGTTACGCGCTCTGGTGTTCCTCACCTATGTTATTGCCATACACCGACAAGGTATTTATGGGATAGCTACCAGGCAGTTTTAAGCAACCGCCATGGCAAGAATATTTTATTTCGCCTTCTCTCTCATTACTTACGCATGGTTGATTTTACAATTGCCCAAAGGCCGGATGCATATATTGCAAATAGCGAATATACCAAGTCAAGAATTACTACGTATTATCGCAAAGACAGTGTGGTTGTATATCCGCCGATTGATACTAACTTTTTTCTGCCCGGCAATGCACAAAACTTGAAACGCGAATACTTTCTTTGTGTGGGTAGGCTCACTAAGGAAAAGCGATTCGATCATGCAATCCATGTTGCTGAAAAACTAGGATTACATCTGAAAATAGTTGGGGTAGGAAGCGACGAAGTTCGACTAAAAAATATCGCAGGCAAATACACCGAATTTCTCGGTAAGGTTTCAAAAGAAGAACTGCGCGACTTATACCGCTCTGCACGTGCCCTTATCCAGCCCGGAATAGAGGATTTTGGTATGGCAGCAGTTGAAGCCCTTGCGTGCGGAACACCTATTATTGCATATGGCAAAGGCGGCATATTGGAAATAGTGACAAATGGCGTACACGGAATACTCTACCAAGACCAACTTCCAGAGACGCTCGCAGAGGCTATTCGGCAGTTCTTGCGGATAGAACGAGCATTCTACCCGGGCAATCTGCAAAAACGCGCGATGAAATTTGGAAGAGCAGCGTTCCAAAAAGGCATCAGCGAACAGGTTGAACATTTGTTCAGGCTAAGGAATACTAGTAACTACACCCTATGAAACATTCACTTCGAGTAGAACATATTGAATTGAGCGAAACAGATAAGGAGCAACTAGAATCTAAATTAGGTAAACTAGAAAAACACCTTGCGTTGCCATACGTAACAGATGTTACTATTTCTCATGATACTCACCACACGCACGGGAATGTTGTTCGCTGCACTATTGTTATAGAACAAGGCAAGCATTTGTATCGCGCAGAACGAAGTGCAGAAACAGTACAAAATGCAATCGATGAATCTGTGAGTGCACTCCAATCAGAACTTCGTTCGAGCCACGACCGCCGAAAGGAACACAAGTAAACGCTATGGCGTTTTTAGATTTTTTAGGAATGCGCGGGCCGAGCCGCCACGAAAAAGCTGCAGAGCAATTTCGACCTACTGTTGCAACTATCAACAGTTTAGAGTCAAAAATTGCGGCACTTTCTGACGATGAGTTAAAAAACTACGTCACGAAGTGGGAAGGAAAACCGCTAGAAGAGAGAGAAGCACACGTTGCAGAAATATTTGCAGGAGTTCGAGAAGCCGGAAAACGAACACTCAAGATGCGTCATTTTGACGTTCAACTGATGGGTGGCCTAGCACTCCTCAAAAGCAGTATTGCGGAAATGAGGACAGGTGAAGGAAAAACTCTCGTTGCAACACTTCCCCTTATTTTCCACGCACTTTCTGGCAAAGGCGCTCACCTCGTTACGGTGAACGAATATCTCGCTGCGCGCGACGGGCAGTGGATGCGCCCGGTGTATGAATTCTTTGGACTCACTGTCGGTATTATTATGGCCGGCCAAAGTCCGGAAGAAAAAAGAGCTGCGTACGCTTGCGATATCACGTACGGAACAAACAACGAATTTGGATTTGATTACCTGCGCGATAACATGGCTCAAGGTTTGGAACACTTGGCACAACGAGGCCTTCATTATGCACTGGTCGACGAAGTAGATAGCATTTTAATCGATGAAGCCAGAACTCCTCTTATTATATCTGCTCCAGATACAGACTCTACAACGCTGTATGATCAATTTTCTCGCTTGGTTCCCTTGCTTGCAGTAAACGAACATTATAACATCGACGAAAAACGCAAAGCCGCTACGCTCACCGATATGGGAGTTACTTTTGTAGAGAAACAACTTGGTATTGAAAATATGTACGCGGAAAAAGGTATTCGATTTGTGCATCATTTAGAACAAGCCCTGCGCGCTCACACCCTGTATAACCGCGATAAAGATTACATTGTGCAAGATGGCAAAGTAGTGATTGTTGATGAATTCACCGGCCGCCTCATGGATGGGCGCAGATATTCTGAAGGGTTACATCAAGCCCTAGAAGCAAAAGAAAACGTGGCAGTGCAACAAGAAAGCAGAACATTGGCATCCATCACGTTCCAAAACTTCTTTCGTCTGTACGACCACATTGGCGGAATGACGGGAACGGCTATTACATCTGCGGAAGAATTCGAAAAAGTATATAACCTTGATGTAGTAGTAATTCCTACAAATCAAAAAATGGTGAGAGTAGACAAGCCAGATAAAGTATATATGAACGAACAGGCAAAATTTCATGAATTAGTAGAAAATATTAAGCTGCGACACGAACACGGGCAGCCCGTTCTTGTTGGCACAATTGCAATTGAAAAATCAGAATATATCTCGCAACTATTAAAAACAAAAGGAGTTCCCCATGAAGTGCTTAACGCAAAGCAACATGCGAGAGAAGCGGAAATTATCGCGCGCGCAGGCCAAAAAGGCGCGGTCACCATATCCACCAACATGGCAGGGCGCGGAACAGATATTAAGCTGGGTGAAAACGTAGCCGCACTGGGTGGACTATGCGTTTTGGGAACAGAGCGGCATGAAGCTCGTCGTATAGACAACCAGCTACGCGGACGGTCAGGGCGCCAAGGCGACCCCGGAGAAACGCAGTTTTATGTCAGTATGGAAGATGACGTAATGCGCGTATTCGGTGGTTCAAAAATTAAGAGCTTGATGGAGCGCCTCAAAATTCCAGAAAATGAACCAATTGAAAATCGCTTAGTAAGTCGCGCACTCGAAGGCGCGCAAGAACGCGTAGAAGGCTATTACTTCGACATGCGCAAACAAGTACTTTCGTACGATAACGTATTGAATAAACAGCGTAATGCAATTTATACACTTCGAAGATTAATTTTGGAAAGTGGAACTTGGAAAGAGCCAAATAGAGATGCCTTGGCGCTTCATGAACGTATTGTAGAATTGGCACATGAACAAGCAGAGGTGCTAGCGCAAGCACATACGGTAGGAAACGAAGAAAGTAATTGGAATATGGAAGAAATTGCAGAATCCCTCAATGCCGTAACCAATATCCCTACGCAAGATACGCAAACAAAACTACTTGGAGTAGTTGCGCAGCATACATCTTCTGGTGCAGATGCTTCTCGCGACGCCGTAATAGTAGAAGTAGGGAATATCATTGCAGAAAGACTTACTCGCAAACAAGAAGATCTAGGGGTAGATAGAATGAACGAGCTAGAGCGGTTTGCCGCGCTGCGCTCTATCGATTCGCTTTGGATGGACCACCTAGACACGATGGACTATTTACGTACGGGAATTGGCCTACGCGGATACGGGCAACGGGATCCGTTAGTAGAGTATCAAAAAGAAAGTCACAGATTATTCCAAGAATTACTCGGAACCATTAAAGCATCGCTGCTTGATACCGTCTTGCGAGCAGAAGCTCTTCGCACAGAAGAAGAACCTCGTGGAATTGCGCATCACGATGAAACACAAGATGTGCACGGGTTAGCATCGGGGCACTCGCATCATGACGGTCACGATCATTCCGGACATTCTCATGCCGCGCACTCTTCGACTCCCGCTGGTCGCTCAGAGCAAGGAAAATCCACCGACGGTAGCTTGCGTAACCCATACAAAGATGTGGGCAGAAACGACCCGTGTCCATGCGGCAGCGGTAAAAAATTCAAGAAATGTCATGGTGTATGACATTTCGCAGTCACGTGATGAGCTTGCGAATTTTACGTGACAAACACTGCCATGGGAAATAATGCCAAATATGGTATACTGAACGTATGACATTAGAAGAAAAGGTAAAAGAAAAAATTGGAAAATTACCCATAAAAGCTCCCACAGAGCATACTTCTTATAATCCTAAATCTTTCTTAAAACTTGCCGCTGTTGTTAAAAATATCCTAGCTGATGAAAACAAAGAAACGAGAGATTCTACTGACAAATCAGACCCTCAGTAACCTACAAAACAAGTGGCTTTTGCTCGATACTGATGTATTTATTGACGCAAGTAATTTTGCGGAGGAATTCAATTACTTTTTTACAAAGCTAAAAGACGCGAACTGTACCCTAACCACCATATCCTCTGTAGTTGTTGAATTTCTGCGTGGCGCAAAAAGTATAACTGATATGAGTAACAAACGCGCTTATATAGAAAGTATTGCATCAATTTTACCTACTGGGGAAATGGCGTCAGACAAAGGAGCAATGGATTTAATCGAACCTCAATTTTTAGTTGCATATGGAAAATCAGGTAAGTCTGTTTCATACACCGACTACTTGCTTGCGAAAACAATAAAAAACTACGGGGACAGAATGTATTTAATAACAGGTAATCATCAGGACTTCCCAACATCGATCTTTGATCGAAAACACGTACTTTCAGTCGGACATGAATTTGAAGTAAAAACGTATGGAATACTTCAGTTTAACGAAGATAAATATAAGCTCAAGATGAGTAATTTACTAAAGCAAGAAAACTAGACTCATATATAACTATGAAAGACAGTTCATCAAAATCTCTAGAAATTGCCAAAGCCTTTCTGGGTAAAGAAGTGGAGATCATTATCGACAGACCAATTGGCAGCCGTCATCCTAAATACGACTTTGTATATGAAGTAAATTATGGTTACATCCCAGATACCCCGGCTCCAGACGGTAAAAATCTTGATGCCTACTACATTGGTACGGCTCAGCCGCAAGAAAGCGTACAAGGAATGGTAGTAGCAATCATTCACCGGCTAGAGGATGATGACGATAAGCTCGTCGTATTGCCGAAAGGGAAAAGTATAACCGACGAGGAAATTGAAAAAGCAGTAGAATTTCAGGAAAAATGGTTTAAGCATGAAATTGTGTGTGACGGTATGTTGAAACAATAGTACTATCCAATTATGAACAACATCAAAGAACCGTTAAATTATGCTCAAATTTTTTCTGGAATTTTATGTGCGGCGCTACTTTCAGGATTATGCATACTAGTCTTTAAATGGGTACAAGGTTCAATTTGCGGTCTTTTCGGCTTTGGCTGTCTTGCCCAATCTATTTTAACAAACGCTTCAATTACAGCTATTACGTTTGCCTCTGTGCTTCTATTTACACTTGCTACGGTTATAGTTCAAACAACGAAAGGAAAACATCCTTATTTTGCGAAAGCATTATCGAGATCACTTATAGTGATTGTCCTACTATACGGCCTCTCGTTTTTTTGGAATTGGATCATACAGACATCGTTAAGTCTATATCCATAATACTTATTCCAAGGATTATCCTTGGAATAACATGGAAAATAAAAGAAAAACCGCTGGCTCCATGGGTAGTCAATCCACTTCAACACCAGCGGCGGTTTCCAGAATTCCCAGAGAAGTTCTGAGAAAACAGTGAGGGTAACCATCCACAAACACCGTTAGGCACATCGGTGCAGAAATAACATTCCGCAACCAACCTAACCTGGTATGTATATTATAGGCATAAAACCCCGAGAAATGGTATCTTAAAAATACTATGATCATCACAAAATCAGAACCATTTACGAAAGAAGAAATTGAGGAAATTCAAAAACGCTTTATTGTGTATATTAAAACTGTCATCGACATAGAAAAAAGGGTTTGTTCAGCGGGTGCAGATAAACATTTTGAATCTGAGGCAATACTTCTTGAACAAGGTTCTAAACAATCTGACGTTTGGGGCGGCGGAATCGACCCAGAAAGCAAGGATATAGACTTTAATTCCTTTATTAATATCCGACCGAAACAAAATAATACGAGCAACGAAATCCAGGATCCAGAAATTAGGAAAAAATATGAGGAGCTTACACGTTACTTTTTCTCAGAAATAGTATGAACCCTCAAAAAATAGCCATCGAATCACTTTCCATGGACTTAAAAAGAGTTGCCATAGGTCTGCAGAGAAAGTCTTTCGCAATGGCTAATCGGTTTAAAGAAGAAGCAATTGCGAGAAAAGATGAAATACGCAGCCAAGGTATTCAAGATACGTATTTAGAAAGACTGATAAGCGGAGTAGAGAAGACGCTCATAAGCACAGATGAACGAGTTGCCGAAGATGCTCTGATGTACAGTACGCTATTTCAGAATTTCGCTCAAAAGAAATTTTAATGAAAAAAATTCTTACCCTTTGCTTGATTCGAAAAGACGACCAAATACTTCTGGGCATGAAAAAACGAGGATTTGGGGCGGGAAGGTGGAACGGGTTTGGAGGAAAGGTAGCATCAAAAGAAACTATTGAAGATGCAATGCGACGAGAAACAATGGAAGAGGCCGGTATAGAAATAGTGGATGCAACAAAAATTGGCATATTGGAATTCACGTTTGAAAGCAACCCCGATACGCTCGAGGTGCATATTTTTAATGCGACATCGTTTACGGGAGAACCCCAGGAAACAGAAGAAATGAAGCCAAAATGGTTTCATATAAATGAAATTCCGTTTGATACTATGTGGGCAGACGATATTCACTGGTTCCCACTCTTTTTAGAAGGGAAGAAGTTTACTGGCAAGTTTTTATTTGATTCCGAAGGGAATACTATTATAAAACAAGAGCTTCAAGAGGTTATAACACTATGAAAATCGGAATTATCGGCAGTATGCAATACACGGAGAAAATGCTTGAGGCTCGAGATGCACTCAAGGCGTTGGGACATCATGCGTACGTTACCGACCTTCATGAGGCTTTTATTGGAAAAACAGACGAAGAAAAAGAAACAATAAAAATCCATCAGAAAAATACCATGGATGCTATTCGGGAATTTTGGAATGCCATGCAGGGTGGAGATGCGGTATTAGTGTTGAATCTCGATAAGCATGGGATCAAGAACTACATTGGCGGCAATACGCTGATGGAAATCGGCTTCGCGCACGTACTTAATCAAAAAATATTTCTGTATAATCCAATACCAGATATCCAATTTTATAAATCAGAAATTGAGGCCGTGCAGCCCGTGATCATCAACGGCGACCTTGCGAAAATACTCTAATCCACGGTACAAATAACTCTATGCAACGGTGACCATTCCAAGGCTTCGCTTTGAAGTTGCGTTACGAACAATAATAGAAAATATTACTTGACAAGTAGATGTATAAGGCGGTATTATTTTAGTGTCAGTTTCGGTACGATCTCTTCACAACCCGTTAAAAGGATAAGACATGGACACTCAGTTAAGTCTTTCACATGCAAACATCGGTAACATGAATTTTGGGATCGATCTCACGAGTCTTCCGTCTCGCCGAGAATCATTACATGCCCTTAGCCAACGAAGCACTGAACATCGATCGATTGGAAAACGAATTTCTCCCGAACTCGTTGAGAAGGCGTTGGCCAATGAACCATTCGAGGACTTTCCCCGAATTGTGAACGCCTACTACTCATCAACGGTAGGGGGCAACGACGCGGATGCTTTCGGTAACGTTGCGACATTCTATCGAACCTCTACATCGCATTTTTTGCGAAGTAGCTTTAGTGCGCTTTCTCACATTCCTGAGATTTCTTTCGATATTTCAAATTTTGATGGCGAGAAAGAAATTCAAGGCATTGAACGAGCAAAGGATACGTACAGAAATGCCGGACTCAGTGCACAAGTTGGTTCACTACAAGAATGCTACGATGGGTTTCAAGCGTTGCGAAACGTTTTTGGTAACACGGACAAAAGCGGGGCATACTCGCTCGAAACCGTGATACCCTCACGTTTCCTTCCTGAGCTTCTCCTCGCCGCTCCCGTTTGGTTTATTGA
Source organism: Candidatus Anderseniibacteriota bacterium (assembly GCA_035288905.1). Classification (GTDB taxonomy): domain Bacteria; phylum Patescibacteriota; class Andersenbacteria; order UBA10190; family UBA10190; genus HO2-45-11b. The sequence goes on from DATDYZ010000036.1 coordinate 20,916, forward strand.
TGCGAAGATTGGCAATCGAAAGGCAACTCATCCGAAAAATAACCCGCGAGTAACGCACTTCTGTGACATTGCGGGGACTACCGAGTTCGCCAATGTTTTCCAAATGTACAATCGAACGCCTCGTCGTATTGACGAGTTCTCGGGCAGAGATGTTATGCCACTCCCGTTTGCCGAGCTTATTCAGAAAACCCGGCAAACGTTCGACTTTCTTGTAATCGCCACTCCGTATCATGACCTTGCAAGCACAGAGTGGGCTACGGGATGGCAACGGAATGTTGACCCATTTCTCTTCGGCTTTCTAAAACATATGCCTGAGTACATGTTCTTTCTCGGCAGATGGTCTGGAAGCGGTTTGTTTCCCAAAATTGAAGAAATGATTGCTGATACGATGGATCATATCCGACACAACAGACTTCTTCTGGGCAATTTCCAGAGTTTCACACCCTGGTACATGTGGAGAACGGGAGTTAATCCCGAGCACGACATTCCTCATTCACCTGATAGATTTTTTGGAGGACACAGACCAGAAGAACATCTCTTGATTCAGTTCGCAGACACGCTTCTCAAGAACTACGAACAGGGCAGGGTCTTCAACTTCCTCCGAGGAGAACCCGCGAAAGCATAGCCCATTTCCTGATTTTGAAACTTTAAAACCTCTAACGCCCGTATAGCAATTTGCTTGTACGGGTTTTTTCATTTACAACTAGAATATGCAACGAAGCACGAGACGAAAACTACTATGGGGGTTTGTGTTGCTTATTATCGTTGGGCTGGCGGCTTGGGTAGATAGCCCGAAACATCCGTCTATTACAATTGGAAGCGTTCACAGGGACTTAAACATTAAGCTAGGACTTGATTTACAAGGAGGCACTCGGCTCATATACAGAGCAGCTCTCGATAAAACCAGCACCCAAGACCCATCTGAAGCACTTGCGGGCGTGCGAGATGTGATTGAACGCAGAGTGAATTCATTCGGTGTTTCCGAGCCGCTCATTCAAACAAATCGAGTAGGGGACGAATATCGCGTAATTGTTGAACTGGCAGGCGTACAAGATCCTGAAGAAGCGAAAAAATTAATTGGCCAAACGCCCCTGCTTGATTTCCGCAAAGAAGGGGAAACTCCAAAGGAATTAACTGCAGACAATATTGACCAGCTAGTAGGAGGAACATTCGAACCCACCGGCCTTTCTGGAAAAAATTTGAAGAAAGCTGCTGTTGAGTTCGACCAGGTAACAGGCACTCCTACTATTAGTTTGGAGTTCGACAAAGAAGGCTCAGACTTATTTGCAAAAACCACGAAAGAAAATATCGGGAAGCGCATTGCCATTTACTTAGATGGCGTTCCCATTAGCGCGCCAACCGTACAAAGTGAAATAACAAATGGAAGGGCCGTTATTACAGGCGGTTTTAGTTTAGATGAAGCAAAGACACTGGTACGCAACTTAAATTCTGGCGCACTTCCTGTTCCTATTGAACTCATCGGGCAAAGCATTGTTGATCCTAGTTTAGGCAAAACAGCAATTGAAAAAACATTATTTGCCGGCAAAGTCGGCCTACTTGCCGTTATTGTTTGGATGATTGCATACTATCGCTTACCTGGCGTAGTTGCTTCACTAGCACTTATTATCTATACCATTTTATTCCTTGCAATTATGAAACTCGTCCCAGTAACACTCACCCTTGCGGGAATTGCCGGTTTTATTATGTCTATCGGCATGGCAGTAGATGCAAATATTTTAATTTTTGAACGATTCCGCGAAAATATTAAGAGCGGAAAAACGATTCCGTTCGCATTTAAAGAGGGGTTCACTGCGGCATGGAGTTCTATCAATGCATCAAACGTATCAAGCTTACTTACCGGTTTTGTGCTTTATGGATTTGGAACATCAATTGTACGAGGCTTTGCACTTACGTTCGTCTTGGGTACCATTATTTCGATGTTCACTGCAATTACGGTAAGTAGGGGGATACTGGCACTCGTATTCACCATGCCGTGGACTCATAAAAAGTGGCTTCTATGATGAAAAATCCTACTGTATGGATGTGGATTTCGGCACTTACTATTGTGGCAAGCATTGCAGTTATCGTGATTATTAAACCAATATGGGGAATTGATTTCTTAGGTGGCTCGCTTATTGAGGTAGAAGCAAACCCACAAGATGCCCCTAAAGCTCAAGAGGGTATTTCAAAAAATCTCAATATTTCTGCAACTGCGCTGGGCACGCGTGATAACACGATTATTATTCGCACCCCTGTACTAGATGATAACGGCCACAAAGCTATTATTGACTACTTGAAGGAAGAATCCCTTATGAAGGACGAGGAACGCAGTTTCGAATCCATCGGGCCAACTATCGGTAAAGAGCTTCGAGAAAAATCCATCTACGCCGTAGTCGTCGTCCTTATTATTCTGATCATCTATTTGGCATATACGTTTAGAAGCATGGATGGGTTTATATCACCCTGGAAGTTCGGACTTGCCGCAATTTATGCACTCGTCCACGACTTATTCCTGGTAACAGCGTTCTTCGTGATTTTCGGAAAAATATATGGCACTGCCATGGATACATTGTTTGTAACAGCACAGCTTGCCATATTCGGATATTCCGTAAACGATACGATTGTTATTTTTGACCGTTTAAGATCTGAACACATAGCTGCACGAGGAAAAAGCTTGATTGAAACATTAGACCGCGCAATTAAAGTAACGCTTGGCCGTTCGCTCAATATTTCGTTTTGTATATTGCTCACATTACTTGCACTTCTTGTATTTGGTGGCTCGTCTATTAGGTGGTTCATCGTTGCTCTTACAATTGGGACAATTACCGGCACATATTCATCGCTCTTTGTAGCTCCGCCTCTTCTCTATTTTCTCGCAAAACGAAAACGATGATAGGCAGTGAAAAGATTCAGGGACAAATATATGACTGGGTAGCGTCAAAAGTTGCTGAGCAACCAATTTTATTTCTTTCATATTCGCAAGAAACACGAGAACAGCTGTGTAACTTTGCAAAAAGAGCAGCCATCTGTGAAGAAAAAGTGGATTCACCATGCGGCATATGCAATGCCTGTAAACAATCAGATGCAAACGCACACCCAGATACCATGAGTATTTTGGGTGAAGAAAACCGTATTCGCGTAAAAGATATTTCAGCACTTCGCACCATTCTTGCAAACACATCTGCAAAACGTGTAGTGTGTATTCCTTTTGCAGAGCATTTGCTTCCACAGGCAGCTAATGCCCTCCTCAAAACGCTCGAAGAGCCCACAACAAACACCCGGTTTTTATTATGTGCGCCAAGCAAACGAAGCGTACTTCCCACTATTTATTCGCGTTGCAAAATAATTTCAATAAATCCCATACTCCAAAACATACCAACGTTTTCTTCCGAAGAGGCACTGAAAAAGCTATCGAGCATTCGCCCCGCAGAGCCGTTTCAAGAAAGTGAGTTGCTTGAAATATCACATCTCATCCACCAAATGACACTGGAACGCGGCGTGAGTCCGGAGTTGTTTAAAGTGTCTATCAAGCTTCGCGATTATTACAAAACGGCTCATTATTCTGGGGGTAATACGAAGCTCGCCGCAGATATTCTCCTTGCATCGCTCGCCGTTTTAAGAAATACTAGTAAGTAACAATCTATGCCCATCCCACAAGCAGAACAGATTTTTAAGCTCGCAAAAGACGAAGCGCTAGAATGGTTTGATAAAGAAATTGCAGGACTCCGCTCAGGCAGGGTTAAGCCAGGGCTTGTTGATTCTATACAAGTCGAACTGTATGGGTCGCGAAGCCCATTAAAAGGCCTTGCTTCTGTTTCTAATATGGACGCACGCACTATTTTAGTATCCCCTTGGGATAAGAATGCAATTGCGGCTATCCAAAAGGCAATTACAGAAGCAAATATCGGGGTGATGCCGACCGTAGACGGCTCGAATATTCGCCTCGCATTTCCATCACTCACGGAAGAAGTGCGCAATCAGACAATTAAAACACTCCATGCAAAAGCAGAAGAAGCCCGTATCCGCATGCGCCAGGGGAGAGACGAAGCGCTTCGCTTACTAAAACAAGAAAAAGAAAAGGGAACTCTTTCAGAAGACGACTTTTATGGAGGTAAAAAGCACCTCGATGAACTGATAGCAAAAGTGCAGGTAGATATAGAGGGTCGAATAAAGGCAAAAGAACAAGACATCAAAACGATTTGACACATAAACATTTCAAAAGTATAATGCAGATAGCCTAAGGGGTTAGGTGGGTGTATTGACCTTTTTATTGCTAGAAGAATGGGGGTTACAATGATCAAGGCACAGAATGGAATGACTCCAGAACTTCGCGAAGCACTGCAGTCATTGCGCGCGGTTTTTCAAAGCATGACGCATGAAAACCCGCTGTCGACAGAAGAGACAACGGATGCCCAACTTGTTCAACGAGCAGCGAGTATAATTCGCTCGCACGAACCAGTTGATCGCACGGCAAAGTTTTTCACGGAGCACGCGCCTCTATCGTTTGAAGATTGCGAGTCGAGCTACGCTTCATAACATCAGCGAAGCAAAAACCAACCCTCAGCCCGGACCTACTTCAGGCCGGGCTTTTTCATACAGAAATCCCCTGGCGCGTGGGGGCGACTTGAGATACCCTAAAAGAACTATGGTTGTAGCAACTATCCTTATTTTTCTTGGCATGCTTCTCGCACTTGTATTGGTGCATGAATGGGGGCATTTCATTATTGCGAAAAAAGCAGGGTGTAAGGTAGAAGAATTCGGATTTGGATTCCCTCCAAGGCTATTTTCCAAAATGTGGAGAGGAACACTGTATTCATTCAACTTGTTACCCTTGGGCGGGTTTGTAAAAATTGAAGGAGAAAACATGGATGAAGAAACTCCCTCATCAACAAGTTTCGCGAGTAAAAGCGCCCTATGGCGAATTGCTATTTTATCAGCGGGAGTGATTATGAACCTCGTACTTGCAGCTGTGTTACTTGCGTTTGAAAGCGGAATTGGCGCACCTACTATCGCAACTCCAGAAAACAGGGGAACGCTTACAAATATTATGACGTATGTATTGGATATTTCCCCAAATTCCCCTGCTGCACAGGCGCATATGCAGCCATATGATCGGATCGTACGATATGCAGACATAGAAAAACCCACAGTTGCTCAAATCCAAGAACTTACAAAACAATTAGCAGGAACAGAAATTACTGCGGAAATTGAACGCGCCGGGCAGCATATGCAAATTTCTATAACACCTCGGGTGAATCCACCAGAAGGAGAAGGCGCACTTGGGATAGGACTTGGAGAAACAGGATTGCTCAAAACCTCATGGCTCATGGCCCCTGTAGAGGGGGTAAAGCGAACAGCATTTATGTCGGGTGCAATTGTTGACCAATTTGCAGGGCTCATTCAAAAACTATTTCGAAAAGAAAGCGTGGGTCAGGTACTCACGGGCCCAATTGGTATTGCAATATACACCAAAGAAGCCGCTTCACTTGGATTATCGTATTTCCTTGAATTTGCTGCGATGATTAGTATTAATCTTGCGATCATCAATATTTTGCCGCTTCCGGCACTTGATGGCGGTCGAATATTGTTCGTCATCATAGAAAAGCTATTTGGCAAACGAGTACCGGGAAATATCGAGTCATACGTCCATACGGCGGGATTTGTTCTTTTAATCGGGCTTATGATCGCCATCACATTTAAAGACGTTCACCGATACTTTTAACCTATGAAATATTCTTCCTATTTTCTCAAAACAAATAAAGACGCAAAGGCGTTTGATTCTATTAATGCAACCCTCTTACAAAAAGGTGGATTCATCGACCAGGTGATGTCTGGCGTATATACGTTTTTGCCAATTGGACTGCGGACGCTTAATAAAATAGAACGTATAGTCCGCGAAGAAATGGATACGCTTGGATCTGAACTCTTAATGCCAGCTCTCTCCCCAGTTGAACTGTGGGAAACAACGGGCCGGACAGGAGTTGATGTTCTGTTTGAAGCACGAGGAGCAAACGATGCATCTCGTAAACGAAACGATGGTCGATATATATTAAATTCCACGCATGAAGAAATTATTACTCCACTCGCAAAGAAAAATAGATTGAGCTATAAAGATTTTCCATTTGCGGTGTACCAAATCCAAACAAAATTCCGCAATGAAGAACGTGCAAAATCAGGGTTAATGCGGGGGCGAGAGTTTCGAATGAAAGATATGTACAGTTTTCATACAAGCGAAGAAGACTTACTCGCATTTTACGACAAAGCAAAAGACGCATATATGCGCGTGTTTACGAGATTAGGATTAGGGGACTCTACAAAAATCACCAAAGCTTCTGGAGGAGATTTTACTTCTGGATTCTCTCATGAGTTCCAGACTATTTGCGAATCCGGAGAAGACGTTATTTATGTACATAATGAAACAGGCGAAGCGTTCAATAAAGAAGTTGCTCCAGAAGGGGATGGCTTTTCGCAGCACAACGCATCAGAAGTTGGTAATATTTTTCCACTAAATACAAAGTTTTCTAAAGCGTTTGATTATACGTATACCGACGCAACCGGAAAACCACAACTCGTATATATGGGCTCCTACGGCATCGGCACGTCTCGCCTCATGGGCGTTCTCGTAGAAAAATTTCACGATGATAAGGGAATTATTTGGCCAACAAGCGTTGCGCCATTTACCGTATATCTTGCGAGTTTAAACAGAGATGATAGTGCGACCGTTGCAGCTGCAGATGCGGTATATGAAGAGTTAATGCGCGCAGGCATTGAGACGTTGTACGATGACCGAGATATGGGTGCGGGTGCGAAATTCGCCGACGCAGACCTGCTCGGAATTCCATACAGAGTAGTAGTATCTAAAAAAACTGGGGGGAATGTTGAAGTTGTATCTCGCACAACTGGTGAAGTTGAAACGCAATCACTCACAACATTTATCACACAAATCAACTAGCGGTTCTGGCTATGGGATTTATCAATAACTTTCTTGGGAGGTTCTCTCAAGACATCGGGATCGACCTCGGAACTGCAAATACGCTCGTGTACGTTCGGGGAAAAGGGATCGTTATCAACGAACCTTCCGTTGTTGCGATTAATAAAAAAACAGGGGAAGTATTAGCTATCGGAAAAGAAGCACAGCGCATGGTTGGCAAAACACCCGCACACATTGTAGCAATTCGGCCACTCAAAGACGGTGTTATTTCTGATTTTGAAGTTACTGAGCAAATGCTTTCCTATTTCATCCAAAAAGTACACGAGGACGGTTTTCATGTACTTCCACGCCCAAGAGTTGTAATTGGTATTCCATCTTCCGTTACAGAAGTAGAACGACGTGCGGTAGAAGAAGCCAGTCTGCGCGCAGGGGCGAGAGCTGTGTTTTTAATTGAAGAGTCTATGGCAACTGCCATTGGGCTGCGTTTACCTGTTCACGAAGCAACAGGAAGTATTGTGGTAGATATCGGCGGAGGAACATCTGAAATTTCTGTCATTTCGCTTGGAGGAATTGTAGTGAATCGCACCCTGCGTATTGCAGGGGATGAACTCAATGAAAATATTGTTCAATATGCGAGAAATAATTTTAATATGTTAATAGGGGAGCGCACTGCAGAAGAAATAAAAATCCGTATTGGCTCTGCACATGAAAGTTCCGAAGCCCTTGAGGCATCTGTTCGAGGAAGAGATTTAGTAACCGGATTACCAAAAGAAGTCATTATGAGTGGATCCCAAGTACGCGAGGCAATGCAAAAATCTATCGGAACTATTGTAGATGCAATCAAACAATGCATAGAAGAAACCCCGCCAGAATTGTTATCAGATATCATTGAGCAAGGAATTTATTTAGCCGGTGGCGGAGCACTTTTAAAGGGGTTCGCAAATGTTATTACCGACGCAACACAAATTCACTGCCATATAGCAGATGATCCACTTACTGCAGTGGTGCGAGGTACCGGTATTGTGCTAGAAGACATTGAAGCCGTACAAGAAGTACTCTTGCCAAGCGTGCATGGTTCTGAGTTAAAATAAAGATGTATGAAAAAACGTACTGTTGGAGCGCTCCTCGCATTAGGCACAATCATCCTAGTGTTAGGCTTCTTTGCAACTCCGCTCATGCAACATGCTCGCGGATATACATGGGATATTTTTGTAGGAATTACCGCACGAGTATTAGGAATTGAACGTATCAGTATTTCCGATGCCGAAATCGACATTATAAAAAAGTTAAGCCATGATAACATACGTCTTACTTCTGAACTTGAAGATTATAGGAAATTAAAAAATCAACTTGGCACCCCTGCGTTTGATTCCATGAAAAAAATTCCAGCTGCTATCATATCTCGTCCACTTGATACCCTCACGTCGGAATATATTATCAATAAAGGAATTGCAGATGGAGTACCTGAAGGCGCACCTGTTGTTGTTATGGGTTCTGTTCTTGTTGGGTTTACGAGGGGATTATCAGCACACGCGAGCACCGTAGAAACATTGTTTGCAAAAAATACGTCCGTTACGGTAGAAACAGTATCAAAAGACGAAGAATCCCGTTCTGCACGGGGTCTCTTAGAAAGTAGGTTTCAAACTTCTCTGGAAATGAATACCATTCCACGAGATATCACCCTTACAACAGGCCAAAGCGTTGTCACATCAAATAAAGAACCAGCAGTACCCTATGGAATGGTAATTGGAACTATTTCTTCTTTTGAAAAGCAAGAGAACGAAGCATACCAACACGCAGTTATAGAGGTGCCGTATCGTATTGATGCGCTGGATGCTGTAGTAGTGCTTGTAGCGCCATGAAACGGCCTCTCCTGTTTGTAGGGCTTCTTGGAGTAGCTCTCATAGCCCAAATACTTAGTCAATACCGCCTATTTTCGTTGTTCCAGGCCATCACCAGTATTCCGCTGATGATTATGCTCATAACTCCACTACCTGCTGCACTTGCCCTAACTGCATTTATTTTTCTGGAACTTTTTTCATCGCTCCCTCATGGCAGCATGGCTATTATGTTTATTATTCCATATATCGTTCTCTTTTTTTGGAAAGGTTTGAAAGTCGACTTTTCTTGGAAGTTTTTTCTAGGCGTTATGAGTATTATTATATTGCAAAACGCAGCTCTTATCGGCATATTGGCAGTTGTGGACTTTCCATCCCTGTCGCAAATTCCCTGGTATATTTTAGCAATACAAATACCTAGTACGTCCGCAGGCACATTTGCCCTCTCGTTCATATACCATGAATACTTCTGAAATTATTTACGAAGGTGGATCAAAGAACGTAGTAAAAGAAACCAGACGTTTTGGTATTCTCTATATAATTCTCCTTTGCGCCATGACAATTATTATATTTCGTAGTGCATATCTCCAAATTTTTTTGGGTGATACTTTTCGAACAAAAGCGGAAAATAATAGAGTAGACACCGTTACTCTTCCTGCACCACGTGGAGTAATATACGACAAAAATCATATTCAACTCACAGAAAATATATCGAGCACCGACGTAGTGTTTAACCCGAGGACGCTACCCAGCAGAGAAAATGAATCGTATCTTTTAGATCGTCTTGCAGAGCTCTTGCCAGATATTCCTCCCATAGAAGTACGCGCTGCGCTCGACAGGGCACGAAAAACTCAACAAGAAACACTCCTCGCAAAAGCAATCGATCATGAGACCGTGCTAAAAATTGAACAAACAGCTTCTACCATTCAAGGAGCCACGTTAGCCTCTTCTCTTGTACGCAAATACCCGCTTCGAGAAGCTCTTGCGCACGTGCTTGGATACACCAGCTCTGTAACTGCGGATGAATTAACCCAAGATCCTTCTCTTATTGCAATAGATGCCACAGGAAAACAGGGAATAGAGAAAAAATACGACGCAGCACTACGCGGGCAGCACGGGATTACGTACACAGAAGTAACTGCGTCAGGGAAACAAACAACAGATCTTGGAGAAAAGCCAGCCAGCCCCGGGCAAGATATCACGCTTACGATTGACTCAACGCTCCAACAATTTATATACGGCCTGTTTTCAGAACGAACCTCGAAAGCGAAAGAACAGCACAAAGATCCCGTGCAAGGATCGGCAATTGTACTAAACCCTAAAACGGGCGCCATTCTTGCACTGGTCAGCTTTCCTTCGTTTGACCCCAATACATTTTCACAGCCATCACTACGCGGAAGCGCAGAACAGATTTTCAAAGACCCCCTCAAACCTCTGTTTAACAGAGCAATCGATGGTACATACCCTTCAGGGTCAACCATAAAGCCCTTCCTAGCTGCGGGGGCACTTGAAGAGGGTATAATCACGGAAAGCACTACTGTCCGCTCTACAGGGGCCATCACCGTCGGCCCGTGGAGGTTTGCGGATTGGAAAACTGGTGGTCACGGAATAACAGACGTAAAAAAAGCACTGGCAGAATCTGTGAACACATTTTTCTATATGGTTGCTGGTGGGCTCGATACACAAAAAGGGCTCGGTGTAGATAAGGCGACCAAATACCTTCGCGAATTCGGATGGGACGCAAAAACCGGAATCGATTTACCATCTGAAAGCAAGGGTTTTCTTCCAAGCCCGCAGTGGAAGCTACAAGCAACCGGGCAACCTTGGTATATCGGAGATACGTATCACCTCGGTATAGGCCAAGGAGATGCGCTGGCAACTCCGCTCCAAATAGCCGTGGGCACGTCAGCAATTGCAAACGGAAATGCATGGTTTGGGCCACACCTCATTGCAGGCTCATCTAAAAAACACCCCCTTTCAGTAAGTGCAAAAAATATGCGTATTGTGCAAGAAGGAATGCGCCAGGCAGTAACAGAAGGCTCTGCACGTTCCTTAAACAGCCTCCCTATACCAATTGCGGGAAAAACAGGAACGGCGCAAATTGGGGGAAGTGAATTAACACACGCGTGGTTCACCAGTTTTGGCCCTTACGGTAATCCAGATTTAGTTGTAACCGTATTACTGGAACGTGGTGGAGCGGGGGATGTAGACGCCGTTCCGTTTGCACAAGAAATCTGGCAATGGCTCAGTGAACACACTGTCAATATGCAATGACAAAATGTGAATAAATCGAGCTTGACCGATGCTCTCAGTTGGTTACACTACTTCAATTCACTAAAATTATTTTATGAAAGAACAATACCTAACCAAAGAAGGAATGAATGAATTACAAACTCATTTGCATAATCTCAAGACTGTCCGCAGGCGTGAGATTGCAGATGCTATCCATACTGCAAAAGAACAAGGCGACTTGTCCGAAAACGCGGAATATTCCAGCGCAAAAGATGAACAAACTCGTCTTGAACAAGAAATTGCGGAGCTAGAAACTACGCTTAAAAATGCACATGTTATCGCAAAGAAAAAAACAGATATCATCGGTATCGGCAACCTCGTTCTCATCTCATGCAAGGGCGTAGACAAGGAATACCACGTGGTAGGTTCCAATGAAGCAAATCCACTGGAAGGGAAAATCAGCAACGAGTCGCCCATGGGCCAAGCATTACTTGGCGCAAAAGTAGGGCAGACGGTTAATATCCCCGTACCAGCAGGCACCAAAGAATGCACCGTTAAAAAAATAAGTTAACAACATGCTTCAGGAGGAAGCGCTCGCTATTTTTAAAACAGGAGCGAATGTTTTCTTAACAGGAGAGCCAGGCGCCGGTAAAACGCATACGGTCAACGAATATATTCGGTATTTAAGGCAACATAAAATAGATGCTGCCATTACGGCATCTACCGGCATAGCCGCTACTCACATCGGCGGCATCACCATTCATTCGTGGAGCGGAATAGGGATTAAAAATAGTCTCTCGCCATACGATATTGATGCCATAGCGTCTCGAGAATATATTTCCAAAAGAATAAAACACGCAAAAGTGTTAATCATAGACGAAGTTTCTATGCTGTCTGCAACTATGATCGATATGGTAGATGCAATTTGCAAAGCAGTAAAAAATTCACATGAGCCATTCGGCGGGCTGCAAATTATATTTGTCGGAGACTTTTTCCAACTCCCGCCTATCAACCGGTTTACCAATACTGCCTCATTCGCATTCGAAGCCACTGCATGGCAACAAGCAAACCCCATTGCGTGCTATCTCACGGAACAACACCGACAAGATGACCTTCCTTTTTTAGAAATACTATCTGCAATTCGCTCCAATTCATTTGATGAAATGCATCTAGAACATTTACACGCACGAAAAATAGAATCACATGAAGCTCCAGAAAATATTCCAAAACTTTTCTCTCACAACCTAGACGTAGACAGAGTAAATACAGATATTTTAAAAAAACTTCCCGGAGAAGCAAAAAATTTCAGTATGCGCACAAAGGGCACAAAGGCGTTAGTTATGGCACTCCAAAAAGGGTGCTTATCACCTCAAACGCTTTCTCTGAAAATAGGTGCGGCCGTCATGTTCACAAAAAATAACCCCAAAGAACATTTCGTAAACGGAACGCTTGGGGAAGTTGTGGCGTTTAGTAAACTAGACGGCCATCCCATTATTAAAATTAAAAACGGGCGCAAAATAGATGCTGAAGCAATGGATTGGAGCATAGAAGACAACGGCAGAATACTGGCAAGCGTCAGCCAATTACCACTGCGCCTTGCATGGGCAATTACGGTGCACAAAAGCCAGGGTATCAGCCTAGATGCAGCCGTAATGGACTTGCGCCAAGTTTTCGAGTTTGGACAGGGCTACGTGGCTCTCTCGCGCGTAAAACGCTTATCAGGCCTGCATCTCTTAGGGTGGAACAAGAGAGCATTTGAAGTACATCCAGGGGTATTAGAGAAGGATACCGAATTCCGGCAGTCGTCGGATACAGCCCAAACCATTTTTAAAGATATGCAAGCAGAAGAGCTATCCAAAATGCATGCAAATTTTGTGAAAGCGAGAGGGAGAAAGTGACCGCGTCATCCCGGACTTGATCCGGGATCCACGTCGTCGTGATAAAATAGATTACGATGAAAT
>DATDYZ010000037.1:0-8567 GCA_035288905.1 Candidatus Anderseniibacteriota bacterium
TATTTCCCCATTGCAGATTCTCCAGAGAGCATCACGGCATCTGTATGGTCAATTACCGCATTGGCAACATCAGACACTTCAGCACGCGTTGGCCGAGGGTTATATTCCATAGAAGCCATCATTTCTGTTGCAGTGATCACCGGCTTTCCCGCAACAACGCATTTCGCAATAATTTCTTTTTGATGAATTGGCACACGCGCTACGGGAGTTTCAATGCCGAGGTCGCCACGCGCCACCATAACACCGTCTGCTTCGTTTACTATTTCATCCAAATGTTCCAGTGCTTCGTGTTTTTCAATTTTTACAATCACCTGTGGAGGTTCTGTATTGCTCGGAAGCCACTTCGTAATTTTTTCTTTCAACAAACGAACATCCTCTACAGAGCGTACGAATGAAAGTGCTACAAAATCAATATTTTGTTTTAACCCAAAAGCCAAATCTTCATCATCTTTTTCTGTCATCGATTCAACAGAAAGTGTCACGGTAGGAACATTAATACCCTTATGGGAAATAAGGAGACCGCCCAGTAACACTTTTGCAGTAATAAGTGGGCCCTGCACATCTACTACTTCTAGTTCCCTCGTTCCATCCGCCAAAAGAATCCTATCGCTCTTCCCCAAATCATACGCAAACTTTTCATACGGAACCGGAATAGTACCCTTGTCCGCAATTTGCACTCCCGCTTGTAACCGAACAAGCTTGCCCTCCACAAGCTCTAATCCTTCATCGGGCAATGTACCAACGCGTATTTTTGGCCCTTGCAAATCTTGTAAAATTGCAACCTCTACACCTAATTCTTCGGCAGCAGTTCTCACGTGTTCAACAAGATCTAAATTCCCTTCGTGGCCACCATGAGAAAAATTAATCCGGGCAACGTTCATTCCGCCTTGTATCATCTTCTTCAAAACCGGCATAGAGGAAGATGCTGGACCGATTGTACATACTATTGCCGTTCGTTTATGCATGAGGTGTATCGCCTTGAAGCAAAAGGAAAAGCCCTGCAATAGATGTGATAAGCGTTACAAGAAAGAGAAGCCCGCCAACATACGGGAAAAACAGAGCAGTAATAATCGCAATTGCTTCTCCTGCAAGAAGTATGAGCCCTCGCCGAACATGAAATTGAACAAACGGATTACTTGTTGCACCAGAAACAATCGGAATAAGTACTAAAATACCCATGTAGCAAAGTGCTGCGCTTAACACATGAGGCTTCATGCCGGTAATGTTATTGGTGTCTTCGGAAGGCATGAAGGAATAATACCACAAATGCGCTCCCTTCTCCTGTTCTGGGAGAAGGTGCCATGAGCCTTTGTGCGAATGGCGGATGAGGGGAAATAAGATGCAACAAACGCCCCTCACCCCTGCCTGCGGGCTAGGCCCTCTCCCAGAATGGGAGAGGGGAACGTTCATTACATCATTCCCATTCCACCCATACCTCCGCCCATTCCAGATGGAGCATGATCTTTCTTTTCTTCTGGGAGCTCGGCAACAATCGCTTCTGTTGTAAGCATAATTGCTGCTATAGACGAAGCATTTTGGAGTGCAGATCTTGTAACTTTCTTCGGATCCACAATACCTGCTTCAAACATATCAACATACGTATGATCTGCCGCATTGTACCCAAGCTTAAAATCATGACGCTTTACTTCTTCAACAATTACTGACCCTTCTTTGCCAGCGTTTAGTGCAATTTGACGAGCTGGTTCTTCTAGGGCTCGCATTACAAGCTGCATACCCGTAAGATGATCTCGGTTTACTACGCCTTCTTTGTTTTCTACCGCATCAATTTCCGCGTTCAATGCATCTGCTGCAATTAAGAGCGCAAGGCCGCCTCCGGCAACAATGCCTTCTGCAACGGCCGCTTTGGTAGCCTGCACGGCATCTTCTACTCGATGCTGTTTTTCTTTTTGTTCTGTTTCAGTAGCTGCGCCAACTCGAATCACCGCCACTTTACCTGCCAGCTTTCCAAGGCGTTGTTCTAACTTTTCTTTGTCAAAATCAGATGTTTCATTTTCGAGAGCAACTTTAATTTGGTTCACACGCGCTTCAATGTCTTGTGCATTTCCTTTTCCGCCTACAATCGTTGTTTCATCTTTTGTGGTGATAACCTTTGTAGCATGCCCAAGGTCTTCCAGTGTTGCATTTTCAATCTTCAGCCCCACTTCTTCGGAAATAACTTTTCCGCCAGTCATCACTGCAATGTCTTGCAGCATTTCTTTGCGACGATCCCCAAAGCCCGGGGCTTTGATCGCAATTGCATGGAATATTCCGCGGAGCTTGTTTACCACAAGTGTTGCAAGCGCTTCGCCATCTACATCTTCCGCAATAATCACAAGCTCTTTTTTACCTGCCTGCATCATTTTCTCAAGCAGTGGAAGAATATCTGCAATTGCAGAAATCTTTTTATCCGTAAGCAAGATAGCTGGGTTCTCCATAATTGCTTCCATCTTTTCAGTATTCGTTACCATGTACGCGCTTACATACCCTTTATCGAAATTCATTCCTTCTACATACTCAGATTCAACACCGAGTGTTTGAGATTCTTCTACCGTGATAACTCCATCTTTTCCAACTTTGTCCATCACATCGGCAATCAACGTTCCTACTTCTTCATCTTGTGCGGAAATAGTCGCAACTTGCGCAATATCATTTCTGCCCTTCACATCTCGAGTTTGTTCATTTAAAGAAGCAACAGCAATTTCTGTTGCCTTTTCCATCCCTTTGCGTAGCACCATTGGGTTTGCACCTGCTGCAACGTGTCTCAAGCCTTCTGAAAACATGCTTTGCGCAAGAACAGTAGCGGTTGTAGTACCATCTCCCGCAACATCGTTTGTATTTTCTGCAACTTGTTTTACTAGTGCCACTCCCATGTTTTCAATCTTGTCTGGAAGTTCGATTTCTTTTGCAATGGTAACTCCATCGTTCGTAATAATTGGAGCTCCATATCCTTTATCAAGCACTACGTTTCGGCCTTTTGGACCCAGTGTTACTTTTACTGCATTGGCTAGTTTATCTACTCCTCTTCGAAGAGATTCGCGCGCTTGTTCGTTAAAAAGAATTTGTTTTGCCATAGTGTATTAAAGTTAGTAGGTTATAGGTTGTAGGTTATAGACGGTCTGTTAGCTCTGAATAATTGCGAGAATTTTATCTTCGTCGATCACAAGATAGTCTTCACCATCTACTTCTACTTCATCTGGTGCGTATTTGGTAAACAACACTTTGTCTCCAACTTTTACGCTCATCGGTGCGATACTTCCGTTATCCATTCGCTTTCCAGCTCCAACTGCCACTACTTCGCCTTCCATTGGTTTTTCTTTATTTACGCTATCAGGAAGCACTATTCCAGATGCCGTAACTTCTTTGTCTGTTAAAGGCTTCACAACTACTTTGTCGTATAATGGCTGAATTTTCATAATGTGTATAAATCAGTTAATTAAGATAAACAGCCCGCCAGTTCGGCGGGTCCGCCGTGTTGGCGGATATCTAGCAGTCTATCCTCACGACTGCTAAGCGTCAAGAGAGTTGTTTCGGGTTCTATTGTAGACATATTCATGCGGGTTTATACTTGCATGTATGAACACAGAGGATAAAAAGTATTTTGAAGGTCTACTCCAAAAGCAAACGGTCAGCTTTGAGTATAAACTTGATAAGGCTGTTACCGAAATGAAGGAGGATTCTAAGAAGACTATTGCGGAAGTAAAAGAGGAGAACAAAAAAACTATTGCGGAAATTAAACAAGATTCCAAAAAGATGATCGAGGAAATCAAGAAGGAATCTAAAAACATTGTTGCCGAAATCAAAGAGGAAAATGAACGAAACCTTGGCGTTATGGTTGAACACTTCGATAGTGGCGTTGAAGCAGTGGCGGAACAATATTTATCACTCAAAGAAGATATTGTTGAAATAAAAGAAATAGTGGTAGCTAACCAAGAAGTTCTTATAGAACACGATCAAGCGATCAAACAATTACACCGAGCGCGACGATAAAAAAGCTCGCAGAAGAAAATCTTCCACGAGCTGCTGCGAACACAGAGTTCGCATAAACCCTCATTTTGCAACATTCACTTTCAGAAGCCGTACTGAAATCAGCTCCCAATTCAAAACTCCCAACATCGCACCAATCAAGCCCCCAAAGATAGCGGGAATGATGTGCTCAGCTGCCGTTGCGGATTGAGAGTAAAAGCAGAAGAAGCTCACCACCCCACCAATTGTTCCATCAATCGCACACAACACGCGCTTGTGTGAGTGGATTAATGTGAAGAAGTACCAGGTAAACTTCATTGCTGAGCGAAGAGTGTTGCTTGACCAACTCACAACATGCGCAATTGGCTTGCGGAACTCGTGCAATGCGCCTTTTACCAGCCATCGATACACGTTTGCGTATGTCAGAGGCACTGGATTTAGTCCTTGCTGCCACAATTCGTCTTCGCGCTTAGCCCAATCGCCCGGCTGTTTTTCTGGTTCCATAAATGGCTGCCAGAAACATTTCTCTTCGTTTGCACCGATAGCTATCAACATGACTATAAGCAAAGAAAGTAACGTCGCCATCATAAACCCCGTCGCAGCACCAATGAGAAAATAGAGAAGAACCGAATGATCCACCGAACTTGATACGCTCATAAACACCAGAAAAATACACAGAAACAATATCCACCAGAACACAGCGAGTGGGTAAACCAGCGCCTGACGCTCCTTGGCCCAAGCATTGAACGCCAATCTCTTTCGCAAGAGGACTATGATCGTATTTCTTGTTCTGCCACATGTTGCGTTCCAGGCTATTGGAATAGCCAAGAGAACTTCTCGAAATTCATACGACAGATACCCGCCAGCAAGACCAGCAAAAACGCCCAGCCACGCATATGCTGGAGCAAACAACGCTGCCACCGCATAGCACAACACACCGCCAATAAAACAAGCTACTGCAATCTTTCGTGTTTCCATGGTCCAACTCCCTAAATTTTTCACGTTCAAGCCAGAACTACCGTTCTTCTTTTGTACTCTATTTACGCTAATAGTTCAAACTGTTTCACCATCGCCGGGACTTTGGTGTCCGGGTGAAATGCAAGTTCGTGATATGAAAGTACAATACGGCCACGAGAACTTCTGTGTCGGCTTATCACGTATCGCTGCAAAAGCTCTGCAAACCGCTCAACTACATCCCCTAAAGGTTCATACAATAGTTTTTCAATGTGATTTTTTAAAAACAACACAAGACCCTGTAACTCTATAGCATATCGATGCGCAGCATGAGGACGATTGGCGCTACGAATATATCTACTCATCCACCCAATATTTCGTTGATGAAATTCTCGAATCAACGAATCGTTGTAGATAGGCACAAGACTTGCATACTGCATTGCCATACATACATTTTTGATATCCGGAGAAATCAAAAGAGAAGAAGTGGTAATATAATGATTTAAACACAACATATCGGGCGCATGCGCTTCGCCATATACGCGGCGACGCCCCAAGAGGGCAGACATGCATAACAAAAGCAGCCGAGCAGTCCATATTCTTCCCTCTTTCACAATTACGAAAATATCGAGGTCGCTCGAATACTTCGTGTTATCAATGGCAAGCGAGCCAGACCCGGCAAGTGCGCGAACAAACGGAACAGCTGCAAGAAACGGGGCACATCGCTTCACAATTTTCCATTTATCCTGTGCAATTGCATGACGACGTAGCCGCTTTTTAACCAAAAATAATCGCCCACGCAGTGCAACATAGCCCCACGTTGTTTCTGTTTTTTCTTTCAGAAATTCTGATGTGGCAAGAATTTTTTGCACTTCCCTCAGTGATACATGATGCTCATCGTGACTACTAACAACCACCAAATTCTGCCATATCTGAGTTGCAGTCAATGGCATATTGTACAAATCAAAAAACCGAACAGTGTCGTAAATAGAACGCTCGAGAAGAGTTCCCCTCTCCTTACTAAGGAGAGGGCTAGGGTGAGGTGGTTTAGTTGCGCTACTATTTCCCCTCATCCTAACCTTCTCCCCGTCAGGGGAGAAGGGAGCGCGATTAAACATGACAGTATCCTCACGCATCTAAATCAAACTCTTGTTGCGTAGGCGCTGTTTTCCTCCCTTCATACACGCGCATGATTTCTTGTCCAAATCGATTCAATCTTGATTCCAAACGTGTGATCGAAGATTTATGTGAGAGTTCATATATATTGGCGTCAAAAATCGTTGATTGAGTGAAAATAATACGCTCTCCGGGTTTCAAGATTGTACGATCGCTCTTTGCGGGGTCGAGCAACGTATACTTATGCAACGCCTCATCGGGATGACTATCAAATTCATGAGCCATAACACTGGTTAAGAAATGGACGGTCTGTACGGAAAATGCATCTAAAACTAAATATGGCCGTGTTTTTTGCTGAGAAGTGGCAAGACTATTTATATACTCCGAAACGACCGTTAAATCTCCACGATACTCTGCATGTGCTTTTGGCGTATTTCGAGAGACGATAAAATATAACAATGGGCCGTATGCAGAAAAGACGATAATCAACCCAATAGCAACCCCCCGCACAACACTGGCAATGCTCCGTTTATTACCCCATGCCATAAGCCACCGAAAAAACACTGCCCCTGCCGTACCTGCAAGTATATAAATTGGCGCAGCCATGCCAATACTTCGCAGTGCATGCGGCATCCCTTCTGCGGTTGTAATAACCGGGAGCATCATACCAAGTAATACTAATAATAAATACGGATATATCATTCCCAAATGAACTTCTTTTCCTCGAAGTATTTGACGAAACACATCGTACGTCCCTTTAATAGTCCAAAGAATTCCGAGTACAAATAATAATCCAACTAGAGGATTTAGTAATGGATACCCCGCTACGTTATGCCTCCAGTTCTCATCGCCATGGTAAAAGAATGAGAGCAGTGTTTGGTTAGTAGAATACGCAAGCGTGCCTAGTAAGGTTCCATTGCCGTGCTCACGCTGCAAATCAGGACTAAAGATAGATACCTGCCCTGCGCGGCCAATAAAATCAGCAGGGTGCTGATAAAAATATAGTGCGAGCGGAGCAATTGTAATCATACTAAACAAAATTGCGAACACTGTCTGTTTTCCGTATCGCCTGATATGCGGAAAGCCGATCTTCGGATGCATTGCCGCCAGTAAAAGCAAAATAAAAATACCAACAATCACCCCAATCATTGCGCGATATGCAATGTATGTATAAAACCCACTTGCAAATGCAACACCTGCAAGCGCTGCGTACACATACGAAATGGCTATTCGTTTTTCTTTTACGGACCGAACAACATACCCAACAAATGCAGTAAATAATAAAATAATTAACGGAATCTGAATTGCGCGAAATCCGGTACGTGACAGTGTAATATGCCAAGAACTTGTTGCGAGAAATAGTGCAGCAAGCAGACCTGCGAGTCTACCAAAATATACACGTGTTGCAAAATACATTGCCAAAACTGCACCAATTCCAACTAGCGCAGAAGCCGCATGCATTTGCCACACCCCAATTCCGAATGTTTTGACAAGCGCTGCTTGTAAGTAGAAGAACATGGCTTCCCGACCATTTCCTCTTGGATAAAACGGACGCATATCACCACTAAGAATAAGTTGAACATCTTCCCCATTTGCAGCTTCATCAGGAAACAGTCCAGGTGGATAGTTTTTAATGTCATAGAGTCGAACAAATGCAGCCAGGGCAACAATAGATGTGAGCAATATTCCCGTATACAACCATCTGGAATTCATACAGAAATTGTACCACAGGGGAATCGCGAGCAAAAAAAGAACCCGCATTCACATTATTAGTGTGAACCGGGTTCTATAGACGCTCTCGCTTTGGAAAAAGCTATGTCTACTCGTGCTTAAATCCCAAATCACAAAAACTTTCCGCTGGCAGAACGTCAATGACGACTCTCCCAGCAATGTGCATATGATTAAAGTTCTTTTCTGCCCATTTGGCGGACCGGCAGAATCTTCCTTCCACCTTCGTTTCCATAAACCCCCAAACGTGGAGGGTACCAATCAAATGTTCCCCTTTCATGGGGCCAAACAGCCTGCTTTTTTTGCCACGGAGTACAAAAAAATAGCTCCAATTTTCTTCGATTTTCATAGCATGTTGCCCTTTTAAGTTTTCTCCCCTGAAGTACCACACATTGGTCCAACAGAGAAAGAAGGTGCGGTCGTAACTGAATATGCGCATCATACACCCATAGTTCTATATTGTCAAGCATTCGAAAATATCACTTTGCTCAGTAGAGCCATAAAATGGATAAAATGACGAAAAATCGTTGTCGAAGCGTTCCCTTCTCCCCAATTGGGGAGAAGGTGACATGAGCGAAGCGAATGACGGATGAGGGCAGACTACAACGCCACGACAGCCCTCACCCCTGACTGCAGTCTAGTCCCTCTCCCCCATATGGGTAGAGGGGAACGCTTCTTACAGCATCTTTTTTAAATATTGCCCGGTATGGCTTTCTTTCACTAACGCCACTTCCCGCGGTGTTCCTTGCGCCACTAAATACCCACCTTTATCGCCCCCATCTGGACCCATATCTATAATATGATCC
>DATDYZ010000038.1:0-8008 GCA_035288905.1 Candidatus Anderseniibacteriota bacterium
GCACTATCAAGAAGTATGTGCTTTTCTTGGGCAGTACGCCGAACAGCAACAAACCTCTAAAAAGAAGCATCGCGAAGCTGCCTAACCCATCCCGCCCCGCGCGTTCATCTGAACGCCGGGGTGTTATTTTGCAATAAAAAATGCACCGACCCTTTCAAGTCAGTGCAAAGAACACATTCAAACCCACAATTACGCTTCCGCCATAGCGTCCATGAGCCGTTGCCACCCTTCTTGAGTGGCCCGCGGCTTCCAAACGATGTTGCCAGAAGCAATATCATGAGCGACGCAGGCGTCATCCTGCCGGTACTCCGGCATCGGCATCCGCACAAGGCTCAAAACAGGAATCTTGCCATACTCGCACGTGAACTCGTCGTCAACCGTAGAAGAGCGATTCAGCAAACACACGAGCGCAACCGGTGTACACCCTGCGTCCATCACAAGCTTCATGAGCTTTGCAGTGGTGCTGAAGTTGTTGGCAACATCTTCAACTATCACCACGCTTTTCCCTGACTCGAGTTCATGCCGCCCCCATTTGAAGTCTTTTTTTGGGCGACCTCCCGCAACCGGAGTCTCCACAATATCGGGGTACACGTACTCGCACGCAACATGCATCGCAAATTTATCCGCAAGCGACTTACCCCCTTCCGGAGCTCCGAGGAATACGTCTGCACTTGCAAGGGCATACTGGTTTTTTGCCAAAATTTTACGAGCCCACCGAGTTATTACCGCTGGAAATCTCTCGGCTTTTGCAAAATTCGCATACAATTCCCCGACAAAGTTCAAATCTTTTCCTTCGCTAGAATACGTGCCCGCATATCCCACCAGCGGGCCGCCAGGCGGGCGCAAATAGCACCCACCCAATGCATTCAACAGCCCGAGCGGGTCGTCTTGAAATTCGGAATACAGCGTACGAATGTTCATGGAAATTCCCTTCAGTTCAGTGCTTGGTCAATTTCATCCGCGATACGCATCGCGGCATCAATAGGAGTTCCGATTGCTTTTGGCGGCTTCAGAATCGGCCGCCCGATCACCAAATAATCAGCGCCAGCGCGAATTGCTTCGGCTGGCGTCATGATCCGTTTTTGATCATTAGCCATTGCCCACTCCGGGCGCACGCCTGGAGTAACGAATAACATATTACTCAACTCTGACCGATCTCTTAATGCGCCAAGATCTTGAGGTGAACAGATTATTCCGTCCACACCTGCTTCGCGCGCATCAAGGGCAAATTGCAAAACCTTTTCGCTCACTTCCATTCCATAGATGCGCCGGCAGTCTTCGTTCGTGAGGCTTGTTAACACCGTCACGGCCAGCAAAAGCGATTTTCCCTTATTTGCAACGGCTGCCTTCATCATGTTACACCCGCCGGAAGCGTGCACGTTAAACATTGCGACGTTTAGATCCGCAATATTTTTTGCGGCCGCAGCCACCGTGTTCGGAATGTCGTGCAGCTTTGCATCGGCAAAAACCGTTGCCCCGGCAGCGTGCATCATATTCACAGATGCCGCTAGACCTTGCCCCATTAACAGTTCCAGGCCAATTTTCATTGGCCCAACGTAATTCGCGAGATTACTTGCATGCGCAGCAGCTTCTTCCAGAGAAGAAACGTCTAGCGGTAGAATAATCCTATCTTTTGGCGATTTAGGAGTCACAAGAAATACCTCTTTCCAATTTGAGAGAGCAAAAGCCACACAATACTGCTCCGCGAGCAGCTGCGACTTAGCTACACTTTACTGAATACCCAAACAAAAAACAAATTCGTGCAGGCCGTGGTACAGATTTCGTTACTTCGTAAAAGTCAATGATGATACTATCTGTTCAAATACAGGAGCAATAAACCTAGCATCTTCTGGATTGCCATTTTCTGTACTTGATACCATTAATAGCTTGTCGCCTTTAACAATCCATACCGCCTTACCAAGATAATCGGAGGTTTCAACCGCAGGTATGCCAGCAACTGTTCTTTCGGTTACAGTTACAGGAAATGAATTTTTTTCAAGTTCTTGCTTGTGCATTTGCGCATATTGCATTGCACTACTACCATCCTTATTAGCATCAACAGATATACTTATTGGCCACTCCACACCCTCCTCAACTATAAAATCTTTACCATTTACATAAAAAAGAAGAACATTCCACTCTGGCTGATAATACCAATTACTTGGATATTTAAAACTAATGTCTAGTCCGTTTACCGAGCCTTTAAACATCCCCGTATTGTAAATTATAATTGGCTCTGGCTGATCGGTTGGGTTTGGGGTAACTGTTGGAGTTGGGGAGGGGGGAAAATTAGGAAGAGTTCCGTTGTTTATTCTAAGAATTCTATTTTGTGATTGCAGCTGCATTAATTCTATTTTCATTGAGTTTTTCTGCCACATATAAACACCAATACCAACAATTACAGCCGTAATAAAGATACTGGCAACAACCAATCCCACTACCTTCTCAACCATTTTTTTCGGTTTGGATATTTCATGTGGAGGCAACGAAGCTCCTGTCTTTTCCGTTGGAGTGCTTTTCATTTTTTTATATTACCACACACGGCTTTCATATGCAGGCCGTAGTGGAGGATGTTAGAACTGTTTTTGAGAAATTAAATGATGCGACGATCTACTGCCTGCCAATTCTAAGTGTCTCTCGATTTATCGTTGCGATTATACATCCCGTCGAATCCCGAAAGGTTCCTCGAGAAATTACAATGTGCCCAGATCGTGCAACTCTACCCTCAAGGAGAGTTTTACCTTCTAATGTAATAGAGAAATTCGAGCACGTCTGGTCACCAATTAATAAATGTGACTCGCCCACCATCATTCCCAGCTCTGGACCCGAACGTTCAAACTTAACAGGAATTCCTGGTTTAATTGCTAATAATAATTCTCCTCGTAAACCCCTTAGCACCGCGCCAATTCCAAGACGTCCTTCAATTACCTCTGCAAAGAACAGCACCTCGCCTGTCTTTTGATCTAAAAGCTTCCACTCCCCCGTGCGATTCGAACCAAGAATAACAGGGTGAGAGGAAAGGTCTTTCATAAGCTCAGCCCGCAACATGTTTGCATCAAGTGTCCCATAGTGAGATTTAAAGTAGTTCTGAAGATATTCAAGCACATCACCAGCCTTCACAACTTTCAGATCTACTCCAGCCTCATGAAGATCTGCTTGGGCGCCGAGTAGATCGTTGTCATTTGTAACAAACCAGTCAACTGCATTCTGCATTGCCTGATCAATATGTAGCGCATCGCGCCGATCACCAATTTTCACCTTTTCACTCGTACCTTCAGTACGTTTCTTAGAAATAATCCTATAAATCTCATTAAATCGCGACTTATTTCCCCCTACACCCGGTAAAGCATCTGGGATAACGCCGTTGCCTACATAATAATATCCGTCAGAGTAGATTGTGCGGTACTTCGCAGACTTGCTCTGTCGTTTTTTTGTGTTTAATTGCGCGTAAAGAGTGCTCGTTTTAACAATATCAATGATCTGCGCATCATGGTATTGATCAAGAACATTCATCTCTTCAAGATTACCTTCCGCATTAATGTTAGTAGCATCAATAGCAATACAATAGATATACATACCTTTGAGTATACCCGCGGCAGGCCTTGGTACAACATGCGAGAATATATATGAGAGGTTGGGTGATGCGACGATGTATGTGCCGAACATTGCAACTCCTTACTAATCAACTCCTTTACAGTGTTTTTTCTTGCAATCCATCCAATGTTGGGCAGAAATGCCAGATTTGCGCATAATGCTATGTTTTAGTGTTCGAGGCTTAATCGTTTTATTGGTATGCCTTGGAACTTCTACTAAACAAACCTTATTATTAACAACCCCCTTAAAATAGTAATGGGAACCTTGTACATGAATTTTACTGTACCCGTGACACTTTAAGAAACTTGCGACATTTTCAAAAGTCCAGTTATACAGTCGCCGAGTCATTATATTTTATGCTGGCACACGTTCAGCAAATACATTTGGATGTTGAATACCTGACGGCATTGCGTGCGTGTGTTGATTAGCAGTTAATGATGATAAAAATCCTCTGTAAATATTTTCATACTCTTGAGGGACGTTTTGATTTAGTAAGTCTTCTGGCAAAGCATTTTTGCCAACAGCTTCAACATATCCAACCGCAGACTCTAAAAGTTCTTGCCTTAATGCTTTTGGATCGCTATCTTCTTTTACTATCCCAAGCTCAAAACAGACCCCAACATAAGTATCTTGAGCGACATCAAAATACGTAAAAAAACGTAAGGTGCCTTGGTGTTTCGTATTAGTAGTCATATGAACAGCTAAGTGTAATGACAATAGTGTAAAGAGTCAACAATACCTTTATTCTACCATCACAAAATGGGAACGCAACTTGAAAAATAAAGCTATGTGTTTCTTGCCCCACCCTGCATCTCACTATTCTTTTTCTTATTGCGTCAGTCAATTTCAATGAATAATTGAAAAAAGCCGACAAGATTATGATTTGCTTTTCGGACTTGTTCGTCCGTATAGTTCACGCCATACTGCTTTTTATATGACCGTTTGAACTCCCGCACTTCTTCGTCAGTCATTTCTATCATATCGAAATGCTATTTACCTTTTTCCAATTTTCCAACAGAACCATCCAAATACGGCCATAATAAGTAATGCTATCGTCGTAAGTATTTCGGCAAGGCGTATCCAGCTCGGCATATATCGAAACACAACTTCACGCTTTCCAGCAGGGATAATAATTCCACGAAACAAAGAATCGGTGAGGTAAATAGGAGTTGCTTGCCCGTCAATCGTTGCGGTCCACCCTGGCAACAGAACGTCGCGCATCACGAGAAAACCCTCATGCGCATTGCTTGTTTGTATAACCACTCGACTACGCTCATCTTCTGTACTTATTACGTTGCCACCTGAAGCAAATTCAGTGTCCTTAGGAATATCTGCAACTACCGTTGATTCGTTTGTTGGATTCAAGAGAGATAATGCTTTTAACTGACCACCACTTCCATCGATTGCTTTCACATGTTCAGCAAACTGCATTCTTGGAAATGCCTCATTATTTCGATATAGACGAATAAACATATCATCAAGCGGAATTGAAGTTACTTCCGTAAAATCAACAAGATTCGTAGCATAGCGATATGGCGGATACAGACCAATTACATGAGTGATAGGAAACCGATTTATCAACGAACGGTTTTCCTGCCACGCAGACGCAGCACTCCGTTCCCCGATTGGCTTCAAATAATTCATCACATTCAGAATACCTAAGGAACCAGACCATTGTGTACTACCAACTCCAAATCCTACCGGCACGTTTGCAGACAATATTTCATATTCCGGTATTGCTTTCGTTTGAGTCGTAATCAGCATAAATGCGGCATCAACTGTATTGCCTCCGGCTTCCACCACTTCACATGAATCTTTTTTACAAGTATAGAGAGAACCTGTGGGGTCATATTGTTCATTGTGTGGATTTGTATGATTAACAAGGTAGGGAGCCTGTGTTTTTGGAATAGTAGAAGTTACTTCAAAGTAAAACGACTGGTTAAGAGCACCTTCGATTGGTTGAAACGAAAACTCATTCCATTCACTGTCTACAATGGCATCCGCCGATATAGATGACTCTCTTGCTTGCTCCCCTCCCTTGTTGAACACTTTTATTGTTATTACTCCTGGAGTCGCATTGCGAGAAAGCCTTAAGTTAATACCTCTTATCTCTGAAAAAGGAGACGTGAACGTTTGACGATACCTACACGTAGAACAAATCTCATTCCAAACCCCAATACCAAAATCATTATGAGGAGCAGTATCGGATACTGTTGGACTTGAGAAGATACGCACGAGTCCAGTTTCCTTACTCAAAATATCCGCAATGAAAGGTTCTTGTGTATATATCCATGGAACCCCTTGATACCATGACCAACTTACCCAAAGCACCGGAACGATTGCGAGCGCAGTAATAATAATCGCTATCGCTAGTCGCAATGCACGATTTTTTAGCATATTTGCAATCAAATGAAGCCCAATGCATGCCAGAAAAACCAATCCGAAATCTGCAACCAAAAAGAATCGTGCAGGCACATTAAAGTATCTCCAACCTGCGTGAACCAACCAACGATATACCAACGAATTGCCACCTAATCCCAGAGAAATACCGACTATCAATGCAAATACAGAAAATAGCCACACAACAGGGAATCTCCTCAAACCACCAAATAAGCCAATGAAACCAAGAATAATAGCAACGGGTCCCAAGTATACTGATAATTCAGCTTCGTTTTTTGGTCCTTGATACTGGTCACCATGACCGAATGGATGCGGCACTACTAATTCAATAAATGCTTTCGGAGTGAAGCTGAACTCAAATAGCTCCTTATCATCTGCATTAATACCCTGTGCCCTATTAGTCATCGACACATTATCAAGAATCGGCAAAAGGTATGAAGAAGTTAAACAAAGTACCAGAAATACTGCTCCAAGAACCGCAAGACCACGTATCCAACGTTTCCAGTCTAACGCCAATAAGGTCAAGACGAAGATTGCTTCCATAATAAGGACTTGGACAGCCATTTGCGGATGTCCCATTATGATGCACAGCACATTTCCGATAACCCAACAGACAAGAAAACGGGGCCACCCTTTTTCTAAGAAGAGTTGCAACAAGGCAAGCAGAAGAGGTACCCACGTAAGCGGTAGTATCAAGTTCAGCATTTCATACTTACCAACGAACGCAGCTCCGAGCGGAAGCAATATGGCACCCATAATCGCAGAACCTCTGTTTAATTTGTTTATTCGAAGAAATATGAATACCCCAACTCCCGCAAAAATACTATGTATGAGTAACGATAAGTTTAAGGTCCAAACGGCAGGAAGAAACTGACGTAATAACATGTACGGTGGGTACCAAAACCCAAGCTGTCCTGTTGCAAGGAGTGGATACCCTCCTGTAAATTCTGGAGCCCAAAGAGGTGATTGCCCCGACCGTTGAATATGAGCATATAGATTTTCCAGAGGGGTGGTGATGCCTATCAAGTCGTTAGTGAACCATGCCCCTTGCAATGTCCATTTGGTAACAAAGAAAGCAATGATAACAAGCAAGATAAAGCATATTGCAACTCCGTCGGGTGAGACGATACGTTTCTTTGCCTTGGAAAATGTATTTGAAAAAAATACCAGCCAAGATTTTGCATTGTACATAGTGTCGTTGTGGATTTGTTTGTTGCTGGCGCGGACCAAAAAAGGTCCTCCGATACCAGCGATAATCCCTTTCGGGACTACCCTATGTCCTTTCGGAGCATAGACCACAACGACGAAGTGCTGGTCGGAAGACCATCTTTGTCGTTGTGGATATTTAGCGCCCTGCTACGTATTTAATGCAGTTTAGGCAAAATTTTCTGAAGTTTAGTTCATGCTTTTTTCATTACAATATCGTTTCACTTAATCCTCTTACAACGGTAACACAACCACTAAAAAGCTCACAACATACACGCTACGAGTAAGGAGGACGGAAGTCCAAAATATGCGAATACGTAAATTACTGTAAAGAATCCAAAAATTACATTTGGCGAGATGAGATTTTCTCGATCTTAGTTCTCGTATGCAGCCCCACGGAGAATCGAACTCCGATCTTAGCCTTGAGAAGGCTACGTCCTAGCCGTTAGACGATGAGGCCATTAATTTATATGCTGTACTCTAGCTTTTTTCTCCCTTACTGTCCATTACTCCCTATCTTGAGTGCAGTATAGGTGTATTTTAACTGCTTCTTTAAACCGCCTCGTCCATTTCCAGTCTTTAAATATTTTTCACGCATAAGCGCATCGCGCTTAAACGTATAAACTTCTTAGTATATAAGACGAACCGGTCTATACATTTTCGTTGATCTTACTTTCCCGAATTCGTGATAGGTAATGCGCCGTTTGAGATTTCCGCTACTGCCGGTATAGAGATTGCCATTAGCTAATAGAAGAATATAAACGTAGTACATATTGTAAAAGAGTGAGCCGCCCGCCACGTCGGCGGG
>DATDYZ010000039.1:0-13484 GCA_035288905.1 Candidatus Anderseniibacteriota bacterium
TATTGCGGCACACAAATTATCTTATGTAGAAGCCCCAATCTCAACGCTCTACACAGACTACTCAACCAGCAAGCTTCACAAGCAAGACATTTCCAACGGAATACGAACTGTTTACAAAATGCTGTGGAAGGCGTTATCGTAATAAGCTATGGAAACACTCGACTTACGACTTTACCAAGTTATTATCGTAGGCATAGCTGGTTTGATGATTTATTTTGGGCTGGAAAAGTTTATCAGACGAAAATCAAATCAGTCCGTCCTGAAGCTCCTAGTAAGAATAATCGTTTGGGGCGGGATGGCAGCTATTGCTTTGTTTCCAACCGTTACTAATTATCTTGCAACATTCATAGGTATCGAAGGAAATATTAATGCGGTTGTGCTTGTGGGTTTTTTGTTGGTATTTCTTATTATTTTCAAAATATTATCCGTAGTGGAAAGAATTGAACAAGACATAACACGACTTATTCGAAAAGATGCGCTAAAGAATAAGTTATGACAATCCCCCCACGGCAAGTCACCATACTTTCGTGCTTACTACTTTTATTTTATTTTCTTGTACACCCTAGCGACTTTGCCGGTGGTTATCTGGTTAATACAATAATCAAAATAGTAGTTGGCCTGAGTATGGTGTGGATTAGTATTTTTTACCTTGGGCATATCATTCAACGTTGTATAAAAAAGAAGCTTACTAACGTTGAACGAACATCATTGGCTATAGCAGCCTTTTTTATAGGATTTCCAGCTGTTATGTATGGCGTATATCTTGTAACACACCATATATATGAATTTTTTCCTGCATATATGGTGACAATAGTATTTCTTGTCTCAATCGGCACTGGGGCATATGGAGAGCGAAATGAGCCGGAAATATTTTCTTTGCACAATTCCGTTTTGATACGAAGTATGGCAATTTTTATTCTTTTTATCGCCATATTAGTATTTTGGTATCAAGCACTTCCCGATTCTGACCCGTATGGCTGGATTCAAACTCTGCAACCCCAGTTTGATAAACACATATTACCCCCAATCACCGAACGCCCCTTATTTGCTTCGTTCCTGTATATTGGCGTATCCCTGCTACGAATAGACCTTTTTACGTTCCTTAAATATATATTCCCTTTTATTCCCCTAACCATTCTTGCACCATTATGGCTTATTGCGAAGCAGATTCCGGGATCGGCATATAAAACCGTATTTTTACTTTATCTCTTGGGAGTTCCATCAACGGCGCTCTATATAACAACTCCCACACCGCAGGTATTGCTAATTATTGTGGCCGTGTATGCCGTAGTATTTATTCTCTACAGTAAAATAACGGGCAATATATTATATTTTTATACCGCCGGAGCTATTTTACTAAGTTCCTTTCTTTACCACCAAGCAGCGATTCTTCTGTTTATTCCCTGGCTCGTTGGTACACTCGTCGCATTTCGCAAATCACTACTAAGCGATTGGAAAAACATCGCCATTATCACGCTTCTTGTTATGCTATCGCGAGAACAATTGAGAATTATGGTCAACTTTGTCGTGTATTGGATACATAGAACATACTACCAACTTTTTGAACACGACAATACAAACTTTTTGTACCCTGCGCAATATGTAAATATTGATCATAATCAAATGGGGTGGCCAGGGCTCATTGGAGTAACTAAATTTTATCTATATTACAGTAGTCCTATTGTCATATTCGTACTTCTTGTTTCACTCGGAATATTTATACGGTCTTCCAGAATAAATAGCTTGAGCTTTATAAGAAAAAAGGAGCATGCCATTCTCATTTCTGCTCTTTTTCTATTTTTACTAATAGCCGAAACACTTCCTCGTTATCCTAATATTGCGCTGCTTCCCGAACGAGCCTGGGTATTTATCAGCATTCTTACGCTCCCTCTATTTTTCTTGATTGCAACCCGCCTAAAATCCCAAAAGTCAAAAATAATCTTTATACTTATTGCAAGCGTATTTCTCATAATCGGGATGGCTGGAACAATATATATTAACTCTCTAAAAAGATACCTTATTAGTCCCGAGCAAATCACATCCGCCAAATGGATACAAAAGAATCTACCAAAAGATAAATTAATATATGGCTACAATAACAGCAATTTGATTATTTACCATTCCAAATCTCAATATATTTCATTTCGAGAAAACATTCTTTGTTCACGCCTTTCATTGCAAGACACTCTAGAGTACTTAGAATTCCCCGCAGAATCTTCGGCTTTGCCAGTTACATCTGATGACCAACTAGCAATAGCTAAGGGTATTCCAGTTAACCCAGCAGCAGAAAAAATCACTATTACCAAAGATACGCAACGGTTCGTTTATTTTGCACCCAAAGATAATCGTAACCCTTATAATGAGCGAGGGTATCATCCTGAAAATTGGGGCGTTGCCAATTGTAATGATGGCAAATTTCTCTTTGATAGATACCCACACAACTTTAAACGAATATACAATATAGATGGAATCGTCATTTGGAAATATATGAGTCCCCATGCGAATCGACGCCGTTAGTATTCGATACGTCATTGCAGGCCTTGTAGTTGTAACTATTGATTACACCCTATTCAACATACTCCTCACGCTTGGCGTTGGGCTAGTGCAAGCAACGAGCATGAGCTTTTTTGCAGGCACCGTGACAGGGTACCTTTTGCATGGCATTTGGACGTTCAAATATAATAGTAAGGGTTTACACAGCATTAAGTTTTCACAATTTTTTATCACGGGAGTAGTCGGGCTCTTAATAACAGATATTATTGTGTACACGCTCACTACATTTCTACATTTTAATCACAATCTATCAAAAAGCTTTGCAGTTATCGTAGCCGTTATTTGGGCATACAGCGCAAGTAGATGGTGGGTTTTTAAAAAAACTACAAACACGGGAGAAGCAAAAAAGGCGACTCAAAAAGGCATGCTTGTGATGAGTCCATATTACCCACCTCACATGGGAGGGTTAGAAAGCCATGCATATGAATTTAATGAACATATGGCTCAAAGAGGATGGAATATAACAGTATGGACATCAAATATTCCCAATGGAAGTCCTCGGGAAGAACTATCTCCAAGCGGAGTTAGGGTTTATCGATACGACGCTGTTGAGATTATTACGGGCTTCCCTATACCTGCAATCTGGAAGAGGTCTTTTTGGAAACAGTGGCGTATTATACGCACCTTTTCATACTCACACGTAGTGTCGCGTACACGCTTTTTTGTCTCTTCACTCATTGCTCATATCATCGCCAATCAGATACAAACTTCACATGTCCACATTGAACATGGTTCGTATTTTGTTAGTCAAAAAAGTACGTTCGTAAATACCATAGCCTATATATATGACGTAACTATCGGGCGTTTTATACTTCAATCTGCACAAATAGTTATTGCAAACTCTCAAGCGACCGCCGCATTTATCACATCCATCACTCACAATAAGACTCGGGCGCATATAATCTATCGCGGCGTTGAATACTCCGATATAGCAAAAATACCAGCACAGGACGAAATTAAAAAGGTATATCCAAGTAAAATAATAGTAACCTTCGTAGGACGACTTATTAGTGGAAAGGGGGTACATGACCTTCTGGCTTCAATTGCAATGTGTAAGTCAAAAGACATCATAATGTGCTGGATTATTGGCGATGGGCCATCTCGAAAGACACTCGAAGCATTAATGAGGACTCTTTCCCTACAGGGAACAGTACGATTTTTTGGTGAGTGTAGTAGAGAAAAAACAATTAGTCTGATAAAGGCAAGTGATATTATTGTAAATCCAAGCTATACAGAAGGAATGCCAACAGCGATCATAGAAGCTGCTTTATGTGGAAAAGCAATTATTGCGACTAATGTTGGTGGAACGTCGGAAGTTGTGACAGGTAACGTATCTGCTTTGCTAGTAGATCCCAAAGAAATAAAATCTCTAGCTAGCGCAATTGATAGTTTTGTCCAAAACTCTACAATGAGAAAAGGGTATGGCGACGCTGCTCATACTGAAACTATGCAAAAGTTTTTATGGGAAAAATCAATAAAGGCATATGAACACATCCTCCTACCTACTGCGCATTGATGATGCATGTCCAACGATGAGGCGTAGCTCGTTTGAACGCATCCGTGCCGTATGTGATAGTCTAAATATTAAACCAATTATCGGCATTATTCCTGATAATCAAGACCCAAAGCTTATCGTAGATCAAGAGTGGCCTGATTTTTGGCCAACGATGCGTATGCTCGCAGATCATGGCTGGATAGTTGCTCAGCATGGGTATCAACATCTATATAACGAATATAAAACAGAATTTGCAGGATTGCCGTACGATCATCAGCTGCGAAAAATTACCGAGGGCAAAAAAATTATTGCCGAAAAGATAGGCCATATTCCAACATGGTTTATGGCGCCTGCGCATAGTTACGATAAAACAACGTGTGCAGTGTTAAAGAAACTTCATTTTACTCACATAACTGATGGCATAGCTCCTTACCCATTTATCAAAAATGAGCTGATTCACGTCCCGCAGCAATTATGGCGTCCACGCAGCATGCCATTTGGACTTTGGACCATTTGCCTACATCCCAATACGATGAGTATCAAAGAGATACACAATCTCATTGCATTTATGGAATCCCATAAAGAACAATTCTTAGATATTTCCCTCGAACCGCAATCGTCCCCTGTAACAATTCCCATGCAAATCGCCTGGAAATCGGCACTAATGCTCAAACGAATATGGCGTATATAGATCAAAGTCATACATACACAGATCCAAAAGCATACGATGATCGTACAAAAGGATTGCTGGAAAGATACAATAAAAGAGCTTGGGATCCCGTTATTGCAGCGTCTGCAAAGAAATATATATCTGCAAATGATACTGTGTGTGATTTCGGATGCGGCACGCTTGCGCATATTGATTGGATGCAGCAGGCAAAAAAGATATACGCAATCGATGTAAACAAAGCTATGCTCGATACCGGACTAAAGAAACTCTCGCCTGCTCAGCGAGAAAAGATTGAGCCTGTCGTTTCAGATGCATGTCATACCCCGCTTCAGGGTGCGCTTTGCTCCATCGTTTGGTCGATAGGTCTTACGGAATATACCGACCTCGATGGCTTATTTCAAGAAATGACTCGCGTAAGCACCCCAGATGCAACTATGCTTCTGCAATTCCCTAATGCTCATAATCTAATGCATATCGCAATACGCATTTTGAACACTATGCGATACAAAAAAACAAAACGGTTCCGAACACTCCGTGAGATACGGAATGTATCAAACCGATACGGCTGGAGTATTACGCACGTACAATCTGCATTTATTCGGAATAACTTGTGGTGTGTATTACGGAAATCCAGCGAGGAATAATAGACTCTATAGTATATTGCATACTGGCGTACAGCAGGGCGTTTTGAGAAATCACTGATCTGTATGTTGAGTCTTCCATATAGTGGATGATTTCAGATCGCATAGTTTTCATATCCCCATCCACACATACACCAGCCTTATGTGTTGTAAGATATTCGTCGGGATTGACGCGCAGAGAAACAACAGGGACACCGGATAACGCAGCAAGTACATATATATTAGGGAAACCCTCGTAATCCGATGTGCCAATTACAAGAGTTGAATTTGCGATGCGTGCGCGTACATCGTTAAATGAAAGCTCTCCAAGAAAGTCAATATTCGAGATACTTCGCGCCATTTCTTCTGACCAACGAAATATGCCCATGTCACCGGATCGGGATAATATCATAGTGAATCTGTACTGAGGCAACGATCGGGCAAGTGTAAAAAGTAAGTCTGGGCGTTTAACGTGTCGAGACGATCCTACCCATAATATGGACGAGGAGGGCGTCTCGAACGCAGTCGTTACTGTAGGGACCGGTGTCGCATATCCATTTTGAATCATAGTGGAATCCCTTCCGTAGTATTTCTGTATATCGCTACGCTGCCCTTCGTGCTGTACGACAATTTGATCCGCAAATCGTATGCCAAATTCATACAGCATCCGTGTAAATATATTCATATTCTTTGCCTTTTTCCTATTGCAATCAACATCGCTCGCGGTTCGAAAGATAAACTTTTTTCCAAACAAGTGTGCATACAGGCAGGCAATGCCAACTTCAGACCCGGCAGGAGAAGAAATGATGATATTAGGACGAATCGATACCAGAAGGCGCAACAGGAGTAATGGAGCCTTAATAACATTAATAATATTCGTCGTAAGAGGAAATGAGCTGTACACCATAAGGTTGCCATATTGTTCCCTTTTGGCCTGTCCAAAGTTTCCAACCACGCAAGACACGTCAAACTGAGTATCTTTGGCAAGCTCCTGCGCTATAACACCCATCTGGACTTCTGTTCCACCGATCTGGGCAGCACTGCTGGAGTTAAACACCTTATACGCATTCAGGCAAATAAAACAAACGCTAGTCATAGGCAAATCGTACCTGATCCTGTATAGATATTCTATGTGCGGTATTACTGGGAAAATCTCATTTGGACCCAAAAGCATTCAAGAAAGCGATATTCAGCAAATGAATACAGCTATTTCCCATCGTGGCCCGGACGATACCGGAGTGTACATTTCACCACATAGGAAGATTGGGCTGGGGCATCAGCGGCTTTCCATTATTGACCTCACTTCTGCGGGGCACCAACCAATGAGGTATATGGACCGGTATGAGATTGTGTTTAATGGGGAGATATACAATTTTCAAGATCAGCGCACAGCTTTGGAGCGCCTTGGATATATATTTACTTCCCAAACTGACACTGAAGTTATTCTCGCATTATATGATAGATACAAAGAGAACTGTGTCCAACACTTGCGCGGAATGTTTGCATTTGCCATATATGACGAGAAGGAAAATATGCTATTCTGCGCACGAGACAGAGTAGGGAAAAAGCCCTTCAAATACTATCTAGATAATGATGTATTCTTGTTTGCATCTGAACTTAAGGCGATTTTGACACAACACGAATACAAGAAGAGCCCTGACTATATTGCAATCCATCATTACCTTACATTGCAATATGTTCCAGCTCCATGGACGGGCTTTGCGGGTATCGCAAAACTCATGCCCGCTCACTATATGACTATTGATTGTGCAACGGGGAAAACAGAGACTATAAAATATTGGCACTTGCCGTATCACGAAAATATGCACTTCTCCGAGCAGGATTGGGAACGCAGCATTATGTCAAAACTTGATGAGGCCACTAAGATCCGCATGATTGCAGATGTGCCTTTAGGAGTGTTCTTATCTGGTGGCATTGATTCCAGTGCCGTAACGTGTCTTATGGCAAAACACAGCGAAAAACCAATTAAAACATTCTCTATCGGTTTCCATGAAAAAAAGTTTAATGAGCTGCCGCATGCGCGCTCCATTGCTAACATGCTAAAGACCGAACATACAGAATTTATTATAAATCCGGAAACAATTGAGATCCTTCCTGACCTGGTGCGTCAATACGAAGAGCCCTATGCCGACAGTAGTGCACTTCCAACATACTATTTAAGCAAACTCACCCGTGAACACGTGAAGGTCGCGCTCAACGGGGATGGGGGTGATGAAAACTTTGCAGGATATGGAAGATATAGCATTCAAAAATTTTCCCATTGGTACGAAAAGTTTCATGGTATAAATCGTACTTTTGTACAGCCAGTGACCCATTTGCTTGCGGGGGTAATTTATAATACGTTTTGGGATCGGGCCGACAGGTTTACCAGTACGCTTCAAGAGCACTATGCACACCGCTATGTAAATTATATTTGCTATTTTACAAATGAAGAAAAAA
Organism: Candidatus Anderseniibacteriota bacterium; assembly: GCA_035288905.1. GTDB lineage: Bacteria > Patescibacteriota > Andersenbacteria > UBA10190 > UBA10190 > HO2-45-11b. The sequence continues at coordinate 7,799 of DATDYZ010000039.1, forward strand.
AGAAGCTGTATACAGCGTCGTTTGCGCGTATGGTTGGAAATCATGATTCTTATACAACCGTTTCCAGCAAATTTAAGGAAATTTCCATTCAAAATCCACTTAATCAAATGTTATATGCGGACATTGCAACCTATCTACCGGACGACTTATTGGTAAAGGTCGACATTGCCACAATGGCAGTAGGACTCGAGGGAAGATCCCCTTTTCTCGACCATGAATTTATGGAACTTGCGAGTACTATTCCATTTACACATAAGCTTAAGGACTGGAATAATAAGAAGTATATTCTTAAACAAGCGCTGCAAGGAATGGTTCCGTCATCAATTCTAAATCGTCCTAAAAAAGGATTTAGCATACCGATAGAACAATGGTTTAAGTCGTCCCTTTACGACTATGCTGAAAATATCTTGTTATCGAAGCGTGCGATATCGCGACAACTATTTCAAAGAGATGCAATTGAACGCCTTCTCGCGAACCACAGAACAAAGAAGGTAAACCACGCAAATCAGATATGGGCGCTTATAACACTGGAGTTGTGGTTCCGGGAATATATGGATTAATTTCATGAAAAATAAAAAAATAGTACATCTTATAACCGGGCTAGACGTTGGGGGTGCAGAAACTGTATTGGTAAAAATACTGCCTCGCATGCAGGAGCGGTTTGACCAATCGGTTTGCTGCATTCGCGGAAGGGGGTCAATGGCAAAAAAGATTCAAGCGCTCGGCATACCCGTTCATTTTCTTGATCTGAGACACTGGTATGACATACGCGTCATATACAGGTTCTATAAAATAGTTTGTAAAGCAAATCCAGATTTGCTAATGACACACTTAATTCACGCCGACTTGTTTGGCAGAATTCTTGGTAAGTTGTTTGGTATAAAAAATATTGTGTCATGTGTTGTCGTAAAACTGATTCAAAAGAAGTATGTTCCTCTGTTACTACTTGAAAAATTAACATCGCCCCTCGTAGATCGTTATATTTGCAACTCCCCCGTAGTAGCTGACTTTTATACATCAAGGCTTAATATTCCAAAAAGAAAAGTCTCTATGATCCCAAACGGAATTGAACTTGATGCATATTCGTATCATGTAGATATTCCAAAGATAAAACATGAGCTTGGTATTCCAAGCAACAGGTTTGTTATTGGATGTATGGCGCAGTTTCGGAAACAAAAAAACTATCCCGTGCTTATCCGTGCGTTTGCGCAAGTACGCAATACGTACCCAGACGCTTTTCTAGTATTAATTGGTGATGGCGAGCAGAGAGTAACCATAGAACGTCTTATAGCCGAGTATGGCATTGAAAAACATGTTTCGCTACCCGGCGGTACTCGGACTGATGTATACGAAATGCTATCTGCAATGGATATATTTGTTTTGCCGTCATCATATGAAGGAATGAGTTATGCTCTCCAACAAGCAATGGTATCAAGGATCCCATGCATCGTTTCCAATATTCCGGAAAATACTGTACTTATACAACATGGCATCACCGGCCTAGTATTTGAAAACGACAATTCGCAAAGCCTAGCACATCAGATACTAAGCCTCATCCGCAAAGATGATCTGAAAAGGTCTATTGCAGCGTCTGCAAAGAAAGAAATTGAACAACACTACGATATTCGAAAAACAACTGCGCAACTACTAAAAATCATTCAGACAACGTAACCCAGAAAATACTTGGCATAATTCTTATTGAGCCAAAATATAAGACCAAGCATCATGTTCGGTCGAAGCGGATGGGTTATGAGAATAAAATAAACGAGTTCTGTCGCCGGTGATTGTGTCGCGCAGTATAATTGGTGAATATACCTTGATTGAGCCATTCGTCTTATGCCAATCTTCCTCTGGCAATATAACAACCGAAGCTGGCGTGGTCGCTTTGCCCAGAGAAACATCAAGCTCTGCTATGCCGATCATCTGTCGATCCATTGGATCAGTTGCGCTTGTTGCGGGGTTTCCAGCAAATACAATATATGCCCGATTGCCGCTAAAGAACAAACTGGGATCCGCCTCTTCTCCTTTATGCCATACTGACTTGGTTGCCTCAGTAAAAATATATCCAAGATCTTTCCAGGGGCCATAAGGGGTATTCGCCGTCATAACGCCTATAGAATTTTTAAGCTCATACGTATTTTTATAAACAGCATAATACTGATAGTTATACGGGCTTTTTCTAACATTCACATCGCCCTTATTACGAATACTATCCTTCTCCACATAAAAAGGACCATATGGAAACTGAGCAGTGTAGTGTTCTGTTTTTGATTTCTGGTAATCATAGACCCAAAGATGCCATATTCCGTTTTCATAGAGCACACTCGGAAATGCTCGATCTGAAAAAAGTACTTTTTCTTCCGATTCATGTATCATACTTATTCTTTCAGCGCTCCGATACTTCACTCCCTTTCCAAAGGGATTTGTATAATAGAAATGATATAGATTATCAACAACAACGACATCAAACTCCTGCACTCCACCCGGCAACGAAGGAAGAGCATCATGAGTAGCCCCATTTTTTAAAGCAGCAACTAAGTCAGAATATTGTCCGGGCAGCCGTTGCGGGGGATGAGGCTGTGATTCAGTATTTACGGAAACAGGAACTCTCAAATAGACCGCACCCAAAGCAAGTGATACCAAAATAAGAACCATGATCACCCTGTTTCCAAAAATATTCATAGTAGAGAAACAACTTTAGATGGGTTCTATAATACCACTTATTTCAAGAGCCTAGTAATAAACTTCATCACATCCACATACTCAACCGAGCTTTTATTGCCTACTATTTGGACTGCAATTGCACCCACTACATTGCCTAAAAATGCAATAATATCATGGGGTAATTTTCCGCCAAACGCAGGAGCAGTATAGGCAAAAAAAGCGTCTCCTGCACCTACTGCGTCCACCACCGATGCTGTGAGTGCCGGTGATTCAGAAAACTCTTTTCTTTTAGGAATATATGCCAGGGAACCTTTTGAACCCCGTGTAGTAATCAACAATATTGCCCCTAAATCTTTTTGGATACGTTGTGCGATGTTTTGCAAATTGCCAAAACGGTCATGGGTTGCATACCGAAGCTCCATTTCATCTACACATACAAAATCAGCATGAGGGTACTTATTAACCAAGTTAAAGCCGGCATTTGCACTATTTGTTTGGACATTTATTGCAAGCTTTTTTGCTTTTTTAATAATGTATTGCACGATGCGCTCCGTCATAAGTCCATGACCGAAGTCGTTTACAATAACAATGTCGAATTTTAAAATATTGTCTCGTAAATACGAGAGGATAGATTTTTCGAGTATTCTGGGTATGGCATTATCGTTCATGAAGCAAATTTCAAACAGCTTTCGATTTTGAGCAGTGCTTACATACCTACGTTTTACAATTGTCTGGGAATCAGGGCGTAAAAACAACTTTGTGCGGATATTCTTTTTCAAATGCTGCCGTATAAACTCTTTTTGAGTATCCAGCTTCCCCAAAACGCTCACGAGGGTAACATTTTTCAAAATACCAGCCATGTGGTTTGCAGTCGCCAATACGCCGCCTGCATACGATTCTCCATACTCAAACTGATTTACCACAAGCGGTTCCTTTGATGATTTCCCAAGAGGAGTGCAGTAATGATATTGGTCAATAATAGCATCACCAATCACAAGGACTTTTAATTTCTTTAATGAGGCAATGTGCCTTGCAATATCATCCGCAGAATATTTTTTCTTCAATGCGGCAAGATATGTGCGAACTTCTGTCGGATATGATTCAATATGGTCGTTAATAAGCTTAGATGAACTGAATGTTACATCTTCCGTAATCAACAACTTCCCACCCATTTTTTTTACCAATGCCTCTTCCTCTGAAATTTTCCCAGTAATATCTTCTGCTTGGTTTTTATAATCAGGGCCCTTGGCATAGAGGTCGGGTCGAATTGCAGTAATGGCCTCATCTGCAGTCGGCCCATGAACAATTGCCACATAATCAACAACCTCCAATGCAGAAAGCGTTTCTGTACGTATGGAGTGGTTGAATATGGGCCTGCCCGGGCCACGTTTTACAAATTTGTCAGCCGTGATAGTAACAATAAGGATATCACCTGCATTTTTCGCCGAATAAAAATGCTTAATATGGCCGGGGTGCACGAGGTCAAATACACCATGGCAGTGAACGATGATTTTACCCTGCTTTTTCAGGAGAGGAATAATCCGCTTAAAATCATCCAGTGCAACTATTTTTTTTCGAAAATCCGGTTTCATACAATCACTTCCCAAGATAAGCAAACCAATCCTTTGTAGCCCCGGCTATCGCATCAGGAGTCCATACGGGGGCATTCTTCCATGCGTCAATATGCGAGAGCATGTGCCTCACACCTTCTTCAAACGAGACCTTTGGACGCCACCCAAGCATCGTCGTAATTTTTGTAACATCTGCAAAGGTACAATCCGGTTCGCCCGGACGCTTTGGGATATACGTAACGTCCCCTCCCAGAAGCCCCACAAGACGATTCACGCTATACGTCCCTCCACTGCCGACGTTAAATACTTCACCAGTAGCTGCTGACTGCATACACGTAATCAAGGCATCAACTGCGTCGCTGACATAGGTAAAATCCCTGGTTTGGATGCCATCCCCTACAACGGTAAAAGGCTTATTGTGTATCTTTTGAGCCAAGAAGACACCAAATACCGCCCCATAAGTACCAGAGGTTCGAGCACGAGGCCCAAAGATATTAAAAAACCGTACACTTACAACGGGCATTCCATACACTTTGCCCCAATGGAGTACCGTCTCTTCTCCCAAATATTTTGTCAGAGCGTATGGGTATTCAGGCTTAATTGGCGCTGTTTCCGGAGTTGGGTACACGTCCGGAATTCCATAGCATGATGAAGATGCAATATATAAAAAGCGTTTTACGCCAGCGGCACGAGCTGCCTCTAAGACGTTCATGGTGCCCAATACATTCGTTGTGTAATATCCGACAGGATTAACAATAGACGGGACAATATCCGCAAGTGCCGCCAAGTGAAAAACCCAATCAACGCCTTCGAAATATTGTCCAATATATTCCCGCTCCCGAATATCCGCTTCAACAAATTGAAATCGAGGATTATTGAGATGATGCGCAATGTTTTCTTTTCGACCAATAACGCAGTTGTCGATTGCTAGTACCTCATGTCCTTCCGCAATAAGTCGATCAACCAAATGGCTTCCAATAAATCCTGCGCCTCCGGTAACTATAACTTTCATACAATGCTATTTTTTTACCCCTACCCCCATTGCCAATAAATAATGCGCCATCGGAGAAAATCCGGTATGAATAACTTCGTCATTTACGGAAAACATAAAGACGTTTTCGAAACGACGACCCATTTCTTCTTTCAAACGCTCCGCAGAATACAAGTTCACATGTCCTGATTGCGTCCGCGCATTCGCATAGACGTTACTCGTAATATTCGGCGTGCCAATAATCGCGATACCTTCGGGTTTTAAATGATCCGCATACGCATCAATAAACGCAGCTGCATGTTCCGGATATATGTGCTCTATCACGTCAAAACTTACTGCAGCATCAAAATCTCTACGTACATTTGCGGTTAATATGTCGCCCGCAACAAACTCCACGTTTTCCCGGGCAAAGTTTTTATTTGCAGATTCAATCGCAGGCGCATCGATATCAATTCCAAGT
>DATDYZ010000040.1:0-5548 GCA_035288905.1 Candidatus Anderseniibacteriota bacterium
AAATAAGGCGACGGACGCTCGTATCAAATCCAACATTTCTCAATTACGCATTTTGGCGGAAGTTGTGTATAGTAATAAGAATTCATCGTATGATACGGTTGATACTTGTTTTTCGTTAACCTCATCAAATGGGGCGGCGCCAACTCCACAAAACATTGTTGACTGTGGAAATTCGAGTACCGCTGCAAATGTTATCACGGCTAAGACAGACATTTATACTGCATCATCAACACTTGCATCAGGAGTTTCTACGCCAAGTGCCTATTGTGTAGCGGCTACATTAAGCGCAGGATCAACTGGAACTTTTTGTGCGGATAGCACGGGAATATCGAAAGTATCATCGCAATTAACTGCAGGAGCTGCTTGTGCAGCGGCAGTTTGTGTACCGTAATTCTGTAATTACGTAACATGGGAATATCTAACCCCGCTTGTATGCGGGGTTAGATGTATATGATTATGGTATAATTATTTTTATATGAATAAATAAGCTTTACATTTGCAAGTGTATGTTTGAAAACGGGTTTGCAGTAGTACTATTGTTTTTATTAGGAGCTGCCATTGGGAGCTTCTTGGATGTGGTAGTAGAGCGGTACATGTCTTCAAAAAGTCCATTTACTGGTAGGTCATTTTGTCCGCACTGTAAAAAAACGTTGAGTGCTTGGGAACTTATACCAATTTTTTCGTATATATATAGTCGTGCAAAGTGTAGGGGCTGTAGTGCAGAAATACCCGCGCATTATCCTGGCATAGAACTGCTTACAGGGATACTTGCGGTAAGTCTTTTATTTTCTGGGCATATTTTACTGTTTATTGCCGCTTGTATTCTTATTATTTTAATTCGTATTGATGCTAAAACAATGTTACTTCCGGATGGGCATATATACGCCTTAACGGCAGTCGCGTCCGTATACGCACTACTTATCCACAGGGATATAAACGACATTGCCTTTGGCGTGCTTGCTGGAGCCGGCAGCCTTTATCTTTTATGGATAGGCACAGGTGTAAGAGGCATAGGGTTTGGTGATGTAAAATTGATGATTCCGCTTGGAATTCTTTTTGGATTACAGGGAGTTGTTACGTTGCTCTTTTTTTCTTTTTTTGCGGGTGGTTTGATAAGTCTTTTTTTGCTTGCCACCAAGAATGTAACTCCGAAAACAGCAATTCCATTTGGGCCATTTTTAGCAGGTGCAGCACTTTTCATTATGATATTTCCAAATGTTGTGGATAGGTTTTTTATGTTTTTAGGGGTATAATACGGGGGATGTCTGAAAATAACTCCAAGCAGAAGGGCCTGCCCCGCGAAGCCCCGCCAGTTGGCGGGTCGAAGTGGGGTTTCTCCCTCGTAGAATCACTAGTAGTAGTAGCTATTATCAGTACTCTAACAGTCTTAGGACTTACTGCTATCCCCGGCCTTCGCTCTCATCAGGAATTAGTTACGGATACAGAAAACTTTCGAGCAATGCTGCTCGACTCGAAGCAACGCACTATAAATCAAGTTCGTCCAGCTGATTGTTTGCCCGGGCTAGCCGTTGATGACCCCGCTCGTGCAGCATGTTCAGACGTAGGTGTGGCGTTCGCGTATGGTGAGCTTATCCAATATGCTAATACCGCAAACCAGGACCAATATACGTATGAGACAGGTGTTTCGGGGGATTATGAAATCAGCAGGAAGAATATCGTTTCAACGGTACTTGATGGTAGCGCAATATCATTCCTCTTTATAAGTGCACCTCCAACGGTGAAAACGTATGCAGACGGTGGTTTACTCGGCGTAGCAAATGACGCAGCACCAATTACTCTAATTGCAACTGATGGAAGCACGCGTACGGTTACGGTGCATTCACTGGGAACTATTGATATTGGTGATAGCAGTAATAGTAGCAGTAGCAGCAGTAGCAGTGAAAACAGTAATAGCGGTAATAGCGGTAAAAATAAGTAATGCATATGGATCCCAAGGCCAACAAGGGTTTCACGGTCATTGAAGTAGTCATCGGACTTTTTATTGCTGTTGTGGCTTCGTTGTATGCTGCAAAAATAATTACAAGTACAAATAGAGTAGTTGCCACAGGAAGGGATACATTTATTGCAGTAAATCTTGCACACGAGGGGATAGATCTTACCCGAGCGATGCGTGAAAATGCGTGGCTGAATGACCCTGCGCCGCCCCACGCTGATTGGATGTCAGAATATGGCATATGTACAAGCCCCGGAACAAATATCTATACAATTGATCAAACAATAGTAAGACAGTCCCTGATGGTAGGAGATGGTAGTCAACCAATATTATATATTCAGGCTAATAATATATCATGGTCGCATACTCCAAGTGCTGAGCCCACGTTGTACAGTAGACTCATTACAGCAGATTGTACTCAAATGAATAGTACTCCCGCATATGTTACGATTACGTCTACCGTATCTTGGAATCTTCCAACTGGCGGGCAAAAGAGCGTGTCGCTCATAGAGGAATTATATAATTGGTATTAATATGGAAAATCGTTCACGGGGATTTACGTTAATCGAGCTGATCATTGCAATCGGGATATTTTCTATATTTCTTATTGTGTACGCAGGAGTTTTTAGTAGATTTATTGAAACGCAGCGCCATGGTATAGCGCAAGGTGCCCTCATTCTCGACGTACAATCTGCCATGGAAGCATTTATAAAAGAAGCAAGAACAGCGTACGGCTCTACGTACGATGTTACGCAAGACGGAAAACAAGTGATGTTTCGAAATCAATCAACTGCATGCGTTTCGTACAGGGTCACAAGAGCAGGTATTTTTGAGCGAGGTGAGGCAGTAAGCGACCCGAACGGGGCATGTCCGATTGATAAGTTTAACGGTGTTTTATTTGCACCTATTACCAGTACGAGTACAATTATTTCTGATGTATTATTCGACATAACGCCAAGTGATTTTGATTCCAATACTCTTGTATTAGGAAATCAGGGAGTTATAACACTTACTATGACCGTTGCGCCCATAAATAGCGGCGTACTTCCGATTAGTATCCAAAACACCGTAACATCCAGGCAAATATTAGCATATGACGAATAACGCTATGAAAACAAATCAAGGATCCGTTGTGGTGTACATCATATTATTGATTTTCGTTATGATGACGTCCGCTGGGATTGTGTTATCCACTATTTTGAACAAACATATTCGTGCTTCAGAAAATTATCTTATTTCAGAGCAGGCATTTTCTGGTGCAAACTCTGGTGTTGAGCACATGTTGTATAAAATTTCGAAACAAAATGCACAAACAGAAGCAGAGGTACAAGAAAGCGGGTCTATTACGTACCCAAGTGGTGAGGTTATTGATTTTATTGGTAAGGGGTGTGCGATAGAGACTGCTGGGCAAATCATGCCGCACTTGGAAGCGTCGGGAGTATATAAAGGTGTGGTTCGTAGAATTGAATATGGAGGGGGATCGGATGCCTGTGCGCCATAATGACAAGCAAGAAGGGCAAGAACGCATTGAGGCGCTAAAAAAAGAAATTGAACATCATCGGTACCTATACCATGTATTAGACCGACAAGAAATTTCTGATGCTGCGCTTGATAGCTTAAAACATGAACTAGAAGAGCTCGAGCGTGAGTTCCCAATGTTTGTAACGCCAGATTCTCCCACCCAGCGTGTAGCTGGACAAGCGCTTCCAGAATTTTCAAAAGTTCAGCATGCAAAACGGATGCTTTCTCTTACTGATATGTTTTCACTAGAAGAACTTGGTGCGTGGGAAAAACGGAACAAGAAGATCGTGGCTCAAGAGTACGAATATTTTAGTCAGATGAAAATAGATGGAGTGGCGCTGTCTGTAGTATATGAAAACGGCGTATTGCTAACTGGCGCAACACGCGGAGATGGGGAAACGGGGGAGGACGTAACACAAAACATTAAGACCATAGAGTCAATTCCACTTTCTCTTCGAACTATGATTTTTGGAAGGGTTGAAATTCGAGGGGAAGTGTATATAGCCAAAAAAGATTTCGAGAGACTCAACGCCCTTCGACAGGCTCAGGGCAAACTGTTGTTTGCAAACCCTCGAAACATTGCTGCAGGGTCAATTCGTCAGTTGGATCCAGCAATTGCTGCATCGAGAAATCTTAGGTTTTTTGCATGGGAAATCACTTCGGGAATTCCAGTTGCAACCAGGTTAGAAGAATACCAAGCACTGCAAGACCTCGGATTTTCAGTACCTCCTGATGCAGTTGTATGCAAGACACTTGACGAAATTGCTCATGTTCTAAAAAAAGAAGAGAAGCGACGTCTTACACAAGCGTTCCAAGTAGATGGCCTAGTCATAAAAGTAAACGATATTGCTGTATCCGAGCGGCTCGGAATAGTTGGAAAAGCCCCGCGAGGATCTGCTGCGTATAAATTTTCTGCCGAAGAAGCGACTACCAAGATAGAAGATATCGTTGTGCAAGTAGGGCGCACCGGCGCGCTTACTCCTGTTGCTCATTTTATTCCAGTACGTGTTGCGGGTAGCATCGTATCTCGCGCAACGTTGCATAACGCAGATGAGATACAACGGAAAGATGTGCGAGTAGGCGATACGGTTATTATTCGTAAGGCAGGAGACATTATTCCAGAGGTGGTAAGTGTTATTATGGGGCTCAGAAAAAAAGGAAGTAAGCAGTTTTATATGCCGAAAAAGTGCCCCGTGTGTCGTTCAAAAACATATAAAGATCCGGATGGGGTGGTGGTGCGATGCACGAACAAAAATTGTTTTCCTCAGCAGCGTGAGCGTATTTTGCATGCAGTGGGGCGAGCGGGTTTCGATATAGAAGGTCTCGGTGAAAAAATTGTAGAACAGCTGTTACAAGAAGGGCTTATTGAAAAGCCGAGCGACCTATGGGAACTAACAGAAGGAGATTTACTTCCACTTGAGAGATTTGCCGAAAAATCTGCTCAAAATATTATTACGGAAATACAGTCGAAAAAAGAAATTTCACTCGCACGCTTCCTGGTTGCACTAGGCATACCTCACGTAGGTAACGTCACAGCACAGGATATTGCCAGACGTTTTGTTTCCCTAGATGCGCTTTGTGCTGCCACAAAAGAAGACTTAGAAAACATGGACGGCATAGGTACTAAAATCGCAGATGCAATAACTGATTTTTTTGCGAAAAAAGAAACAGCGCAGTTGCTTGCTGCATATACACTAAACGGACTCACAATTCTTGATGAAAAAACGAAAGGCAGTCTGATAGGGAAGACATTTGTATTTACTGGCACACTTGAACACATCACTCGAGAGGAGGCAAAAAAAAGAGTTCTTGAGCAGGGGGGTAGAGTAGCAGCTACTGTGGGTCTAGGTGTTGACTACGTAGTGCTTGGCAGTGATGCTGGTTCAAAAGAGCAGAAGGCAAAAGAGCTTGGCCTGCGCTTGGTTAGCGAAAGCGAATTTGCTTCGCTCGTAGGTGGCAAGATATAGTAGGCAAGTATGAGTGATATCAAAAAGATTGTTTCAGAAGCGGAGGTTAGCAAGATTGCTGATCTTGCCAGGTTGCGTCTTTCTAAAGATGAAATAGCAGGTGCTG
>DATDYZ010000041.1:0-5262 GCA_035288905.1 Candidatus Anderseniibacteriota bacterium
GCTCAATCGCCTCACCTACGCATCCACGACCCAAGCAAGCTCCACCCCATACAAACACACATTCGCATATGACCCATTGGGAAGCATTACCCAAATGAGCACCTCATCTGTCACCACCACCTATACATATGCAGGCACAGGATATGCCAATCCTCATGCGGCAACCTCTGTAGGAGGGTATACGTTGGCGTATGATAACAACGGCAATCTCACAAGCTATGGGGTAAATACCTATTCATGGGATTACAGGAACAGAATGACGCAGACGGGAAATGCCATTGCCACTTCTTCCTACGGGTATGACTATCAGAACAACAGAGTAAGCCAGACCGCAGGAGGCATCACCACGATCTATGTAAACAAGCTCTATTCCACAAACAACGCCAGTACGACCAAGCACATATTCGCAGGAAACGATCTGATCGCTGTTGTTGAACGCACCACAGCCACCACCACCCATATCATCCATATAGATCATCTCGGAGGCACAAACGCCATCACGGATGCTGATGGAGATATCGTGCAGGCATTGGATTATTATCCGTATGGGGGCTTGAGGATTGATTCAAAAACTGGATCATTCAGTGAGGGAAGAAAATACATCGGGCAGTACTATGACGAAGACACCGCCTTGTCTTATTTGAATGCGCGGTATTACGACGGGGCTCGAGGGCAGTTTACGAGCCAGGATCCGACTCATTTAGCGATCGGTGATCAAAATCGATTGCAGCAAATTACCGGTCAAGCTTTGCAACAAGTATTATCCGATCCACAACAGTTAAATAGCTATGCGTACGCTCGCAATAATCCTATCCGTTTCTCCGATCCTGAAGGAGAATTTGTACCGCAAGCAGTTGTTTTGGGTGGAGTATTCGGCGGAGTTGCTGGGGCAGCATTTCAGGCGTACGCGGATTATCAAGCAGGTAGTTTAAGTAGTTTCAGCACCTATGCTAATGCAACAGCAAGAGGTGCATTGATAGGAGTTACCACGGCGATTAATCCATTCCTTGGAGGCGGTACGGCCAGTACACTTTCTTTAAGAGAAAGTTATGTAAATAATGGGGGGCATATTACAACTGGAGATGCTGTAAGCGCTCTTGCCGAAGGCGCGGTTACAACACTTACAGCTGGTTATCTGAAGGGCGTCCCTCAGGTTAGGGGCGTACAGGCAACTAATATTACTGGAGGTACATACTGGGCTGGAGCTCACGCACAGCGTTATGCTCAGGAAGCAGTGTTTGGTCTTGGCACTGACGTGTATTACAACAACGTTAGAAATATTACAAATAATGCACTGACCAATAACGGCAGTCAGTTTTCGGCCCAAAACGCACCACGTACTTCTCAAAATTACTCAGCTGGTAGTTCGGGTGGGGGTTCTTATGGATCACTGGTTCAGCAACTACAGTCACTCGTAAGTTCTTTGAAGAGTTTGGTGTCGAGTTTGAGTAAAAAATAGACTATGAAAAAATATTACATAGCTTGGAAGCCAATAGTAATAGTAATAGGAATTAGTTTGTTGATATTGTTTGTGAGTGACTACATGCAGATTCAGGAAGGAATTCATTCCGAGGATACTTTTTGGGGAGGAGTTTTAATAACTTTTATTCCTATAGCTTTTGGTGTCCTGTTGGCAACGAGATATTCTTACGCAGCTATTGACGGAATGACCCTGAAATTCGTTTATCTGCTTTTCTATCGTCGAACCATAGATATTCGTTCAATTACCGAAATCAACGATCAGTCAACGTATAAAGTTGGGAAAAGCATCTTCCGCTCACTCTATATTTTCTACAAAGATAAAAACAATCTGGTAAAATGGATTGAGCTTCGCATCACAATATTCCCAGAAAAAACACTAGGCAAACTTATTAAAAATCTAAAGGAAATTAATCCTGGCATAGAGCTAAATAAATATTCTGAGAAATTAATGCGGTCCGCTTCTTAAATAACTTAGAACAAATTGATGCATAAATATTGGTTTAAAAAACACGGAAGAGGAGGCTTTATTCCCGTAAACTGGAAAGGCTGGGCTCTTTTTGCGTTTATCATCGGACTTCTTGTTCAGACGAGTCATTTGTTCAATGATGTATTATTCATTTTCTTATATGCAGGAGGCATTGCTGCTTTCGGATACTGGTTGATGAATCGGAAAACAAATCCCGAGACTTTCTCAAAAGAGAAAGACAATGTTTGGAAAACAGAAATTTGGGGCGGATTCATCGGTCTTTTGGGAGCTATGCTTGTATTTGCCTTGGTATTGTTCATTCAAAAAAACATTGTCACGGTTTCCAAAACAAATTTAAGCCCTACTTTGGAAAATACGAACGAAAAATCTATTAAAACAGATTCTTCTATAAAGGCTGTAATGTTTAATACTGAACAGACATACATAAACGAGAAATATGGTTTTAAAATTACTCCGCCGAAAGATTGGATTGTAGATGAAAGTGGAGAAAATAATACAGTTGTTTTCTTCCTCAACAAAATTGCTGACAACGAGAATGGCTATAAGTGGCAAGGAAGCATAAACATCGGCATTTTTGGTGGAAATTCTGGTTTTACTCTTAAGGATATCATTTCGAGTTTCAAACAAAGTTCACAGGAATGGGTTAGCAATTTGGTGATTGTTAGCGAGTCGCAATTAAAAATAAGTGATTACGATGCATTTCTCATTAGTGAGACGTTTGTGAATGAGGGGCACAAGTTTAGAAGTTACCGACTTTTCATTCTAAAAGGAGATAATCTGTATAATATTTCTGGCGTTGTACTGGACTCAACATGGAAACAGCACAAGCAGGATATTACTGACTCCATATCGAGTTTCTCTTTTTTGAGATGAACAAGCTAATACATGAATAAGAAATCTTTGGAAAACTTACAGAAGGACGAAACTCTACGAAAACGGCTTGCGAAATTCATGACCAAGTTTTGCTTTCGTAATTCTAAGCTTGAAAATTTTCACGACCGAATCAGCCAGGATGAGATGAAAGAAATTATGATCAGCATGTCCAATAACAGCTTACTCTTTCTCTCAACGTTGTTTACCACCGAAAAGAGTAATGGATTTGGGGTCAATGGATTTGGGGTCAGCCACCATTTGTGGTTTATGCAAAAGAATGGTGGCTGACCCCAAGCTCTTCAATCAGTAACATATCACTAGGCACCCATGCGAAGATGGGAGTCTCGTATGGCATCAATAGCATATACTCCTCCGGCATTCAGGCGATAACGCGCGCAGTGCAAAGCTATAATTCCAGTGTCTCTCCAGGATTCTCCGCTGGTTCTCACAGCGGCGGCTCTTCTCTTGCTGGTACGCATTGGGTCACTCCAAGCGGTGCAGTCGTAACATGGGAAGGCCAACTCGTTTCGGGTCCAATGAGATAAAAGAAAAGCACCGATGATTTAATAGCTTAAGAGTATTTCTATGAGATTACTTGAGAAGATGAAGGTATGGAGAAGAAAAATAGCGGCACATGATGTTACTCTTTGGGAGGTTTTTCCACTCTTGCTTGCTATAGTTGTTCCAAATGTCTTTGAACCTGCATGGGCATGGAGACTAATTTCCTTTTTTGTCGCAAGCTTGTCATTGGCTATTATTTGTGTTCATGGACTTTTGGCTCCAGAACAAGTAGGCAGGTTCCGCAACATTCGCAAGCCCCAAAATAAAAGGCGCTTATTTTGGCTCCTTTATATTACTGGGATATTCTTGTTTCCAGTGATTGTGTTTTTCGCAGTTCTCCCTTCGAGCGGCGATCTCTATCGGGTCATTCAAAATTCAAATGCCGCATTAGAGCAAAAAATTATTCATGTTGTTGAGTGGGGAGGGGGCGGCTCCGTAGCGCCGTTTTTTATCGGACAATCATTACATACATCTGATGAAATTTACTATCTCCCGTTTAGCTCTAAGGCATGGGGTATCGGCATCTTTGAAGTTCTCTACTCACCTGAAACGAATATGGTTTATGAAATCAAAGCAGTACAATAGGGTTAAGCGATAGTGGGAGTCACGATTGATTTTTGGAACGCCGCAACAACCACTATGCAGATAACGGTGTCAGGTACCCTTTTAAATCTATTTCTTCATGCTATCATATACACATGGGACGAGCAGTTCGTGTCGACGTTGGCGATGTGATATACCACGTCCTTAATCGTGCCAATTTCCGCTCCTCGCTTTTCTCCAAACAGATTTGGGGTCAGCCACCGTTTATGCGTTTTATGGTAGTGCACAAAGACAGAAAAAGAATGGTTGCTGACCCGCAGTCCAGCTAATTAAAGAAAACAAATAACTTATGACAATCACCTACGCCATTACAGTTGATGATCTATTAGCATTTAATATTTATTCTCAAAGTCGACGATCGATACTCAAAAGATACTTCCCTATTTTCGGTTTTTTTGCCTTAATTGCAATGCTTCCCGCCATCTTATTCGGAGATTTTTCTAATTCAATAATCGCTTTGGCATCATTATTTTTTGTGATATTGGCGATAATTTACGGAATGAAGCATCCAAGAAGAGTTGCTCTATTTTGTGCTTCATTGGTTATTTTATATGCTGGTCTAGTTTCTTTCTTTTCAGATATTGATTTAGTGCCATTATTTTTTGAAATCTTGCCTATCACATTACCACTGTGCTTTATAAACGTCTGGAACTTTTATTGGCGAAGAATGATTAAGTCATTTTATACAGGCCGAACTGATATGGTAGGAGAGCACACGCTGACTATTGATGAGAATGGCCTCCATCTTAAAAGTGAGCAATCGGAAGGAAGTCATACATGGAGAGTAGTAGAAGCAATTGAACAAAGCGAAAAGTATCTATTCATCTTTCTAGGAAAATTATCAGCCCATGTTATTCCCAAAAGTTCTTTTAATTCTCCTAATGCTGCAAGGGTATTCTACGAGAAATCATTTAGCTTATGGAAAGGTACGGATGTAGATAAGCAGGTATAGGATGATAGCTGTAGTTTATTTGATAGTTAGTCGATAACGGTGCAGATAACGGTGTCAGGTACCCTTTTTAGCACCACACAGGCATCATCAACCCCATATCTCCATACCTTCCTACTCATCCCTTGGCAATATCACAGCAATGAGCACATCCACGGCTACCACCACCTACACCTACGCAGGCACAGGATATGCCAATCCTCATGCGGCAACCTCTGTAGGAGGGTATACGTTGGCGTATGATAACAACGGCAATCTCACAAGCTATGGGGTAAATACCTATTCATGGGATTACAGGAACAGAATG
>DATDYZ010000042.1:0-2822 GCA_035288905.1 Candidatus Anderseniibacteriota bacterium
GCACGTTTATTGCTCGCATCCGCACTTATTCAAGATCCAGACTTACTTCTTCTCGACGAGCCGACAAATAACTTGGATGCATCTGGTATTGCACATCTTACCGAGTTTCTGAAAAACTATTATAAAACATGTATTGTTATTTCTCATGATGCAGAATTTTTAAATGCCTTTTCTGACGGCGTGTTATATCTCGATGTATTTACGCACAAGATTGAGCAATATGTCGGAAACTATTTTGATGTAGTTGAGCAAATTACGGCACGGGTAGACAAGGAGAATCGAGAAAATGCTCGGCTCGGAAAGAAAATACAAGCCAATAAAGATAAGTCTAACTTTTTTGCAATGAAGGGTGGTCAGATGCGATTAGTGGCAAAGCGCATGCGTGAAGAAGCGGCAGAAATGGAAGAGGCAAAAGTAGACGTACGCAAAGAAGATAAAACAATTCGACCGTTTACTATAGAAGCGCAAGAAGATATGGGCGGAGATATTGTTCGCATATCTTCGTACTCTCTCATAAAAGACCATGAGGTAATTACAAAACAAGCATCTATTGTTCTTCGGAAAAACCAGCATCTGCTTTTGTCTGGTCCAAATGGTATTGGGAAAAGCACGCTGCTCGAATCTATCGCCAAAGGAACTGCCGAAGGCGTTACTATAGCACCGGATACTCTTGTTTGTTACTATCGCCAGGATTTTTCTACGTTGAATTTTGAAGATACTGTAAAAGAAGCATTATTTTCTGCAATGAAAGATAAAGTAGAGCAGCATATGAGATCCGCTGCTGCAGGGTTTTTGATTACGAACGATATGATGAAAATAAAAATCGGAGATTTGTCTGAAGGCCAAAAAGGTCTGGTTGCGTTTGCGCAAATTGCTTTGCAAAAACCAGGATTGCTTATATTAGATGAACCAACGAACCATATTAACTTTCGCCATATTCCTGTTATTGCAGCAGCGCTCGATGAATATAAAGGAACAATGATACTCGTGAGCCACGTTCCGGAATTTGTAAGCCAGATTCGGACAGATGAAGTGTTGGAACTGGCGGTATAAGCTTTAGTAAAATAAAAAAAGCCCCGTTGAGTGTTACCTCTCGGGGGCATGGCTTTCGTGTTTTTGATTAGTTCAGATCTGATGCTGACCAAAAACCCTTATTTACAACAAATTCCTTTACTATTAGTAAAAAAGCAAGAATAGGTTCGGAATGATGCAAGCGGACGATTCTGCGAAGTAAAGAAAAAACCGCCATCAGTTCAAGTGAACTGAGGCGGTTGTATTGTTGATGTTGTAGTAATCAAGTGACGTCCTAAACGGTGAGGAAAATGTCTTTCCACCTCTTGGTAATTGCTGCCAGTATACCGTCCCAGGCAGCCGGCTTGAGTGCAACCGAGAACAGATTCCACTTCGCGTCCGTTCGGCTTGCAGGCGCAACACTGAATAATTCGTCCGTGATTTTGCTTTCCTCATCGTCTTGAATCTGCGTAGTTTCATGTCCATTTACGGATACCAGTCCACGCGCAAGCACGGAGTTTTTTGCATAACTCCCATCCTGCGCTGCCGGAACATCTGATCCGGATGCATCCGTCAAGCCAGATTCCGAAGTGAGATGGACAACTCCGCTGCCCCACAGGTCTCCTCCAAAGTCTGTCGCGGCGTATTTGCTGGTAGCTAGGTTGCCAATAATCACAGTACCCTGGCTGAAACTTCCAACGACATTATCGATTTTTGCCCCGCTCACGAAGAGCGTTGCATGCGCTTTTGTTGTTGCCATTGATGCATTTCCTTGCGTGATCTCCTCGTGTGTTGCCCAGGTTGACATCCACACATAGAGATACCCACTTCCTTGAAGCTGTGCATAGGCCGAGACATCAGCCCCGACCGTCTCTCCGCCATTCGTTTGGGTTTTTTGCACGTCATTCAAGGCGACGTCTGCAGTAAACGTGAGATCGTACTCTCCGCTTACAACGACGAGAACATCCGTAGTAGCTCCGAAATGGGAGCCAACACCTTCGCGTCTCACTTTTGTTTCCAGGCCTACCCCGCTGGTTACGTCCATGTACCAAACGTTGCCCACCACTGTCCCAGTTACGGAACCAAATGCATCGGCACTGGTTCCGGGGAACAGTGTCGATTCAATGGTTGCAAATGTTTGTAATGCAACGTCGATACTCCCTTGCGTTTGTGGGAGGAAATCCGAATCCTCTTGAACGAGAATCTCTCGTCCACCTGAATGAGAAAGCAAAGTCTTGCTCTCCATCTGTTCAACGTGCGCTGCAATAGGCCCGCGCAGGCTTTTGTACCGTCGTGACTTTTTCATTGGACTACCTTTCAACAAATTGACAATGACCAAGCAATGGATTCCTGAACCACAAAGTTCAGAAAAGTACCTATACGATAATGCTAATTATAAATTTGTCAAATGTATTTTTTATGTGTGGATAAGTTCTCTTGATTATATGATATAATCCTCATATGAAATGGAATGCGTGGTTTGTTGGAGGGGGTGTAACTGTTTTGTTGCTCGCTCCTTTTTTTATAGTTCATGCGCAGACTGAAAACAGGGCTCCGTTTGCAATTGCGAAGATGAGTATTAACGGAGGATCATATAGTTCCGATATTACCGTTACGCAAGGCGTTCCTGTTGCTGTGGCTGTATCTGCGGGAGAACATGGAAGTAGGGGAAGCTTTGACCCAGATGGTTGGGCTACTCCGCTTAAGGGAGTGTCTCCAGGTGGTAAAATTGAATGGAATTCTGATTTAAATTTGGGCGAGGCTTCGTTTGAAACATTATTTACGAATCCTGAAAAACCTATAAGTGCCGA
>DATDYZ010000043.1:0-4091 GCA_035288905.1 Candidatus Anderseniibacteriota bacterium
TTTCCTCTAATATTAATATCAGCATCAATGGGATATAAGTCTACAGGTACAAATTTTGCTTGTGTATCAGGAACGGAATAGTTTGAAATAGGTTTATTGCTATTATTGGTGTATATCACACGACTTTTTATTTTATTCTTTTTTCTTCGTTCTCTTACTTTATCAATTGGAAAATTTACTTGTTCTAAAGTATTAATTGCTTTATCTAAATTTATAATACCTAAACCTTCCCCTTCGTGCCCGCTAAGTAGATCTTTCATAAAAACCCCAACTGCTTGTGCTCCCTCATAATACTTCACCATTGGCTTCTCTCCCTTTTCAAACTGACCACGAGACGTAAGCTCTGGAATAAGGCTCTTCAGTGTATCTTTTTGTTGTTTTACTCGAATTTCATTCTCGTCTACTAAGTCAGCGATATGTTGTGGCGGTTCAGCTACATAATACGTTTTTTTACCCTCTTCGTACGTGGTGACAACGCCTTTATTCTGTAAATCATCCAATACTAAATACACCGTTGCGCGCGGAATGCCCGCACGTTGTGCAATTTTTTGAACCGGTGAGGGCCCGAGTTCTAGTGAAGCTAAATACACACTTGCTTCCCTTGCCTCAAATCCAACTTTTTGTAGTTCTAGTTCTAGGTTAGTTGCTGTCATATGTACGATACTATGTTAAAAATAAACATTTG
This sequence comes from Candidatus Anderseniibacteriota bacterium, assembly GCA_035288905.1. Lineage (GTDB taxonomy): Bacteria > Patescibacteriota > Andersenbacteria > UBA10190 > UBA10190 > HO2-45-11b. The sequence continues at coordinate 686 of DATDYZ010000043.1, forward strand.
TCAAGTTGTGACAAAATTATGCAATAGTCTTTAATAGTAATTTTTTTAGTTCGTTTGCTCTATTTTCCCACCCGTGTTTGGACGCCAGTGCCATTCGCTGTTGGCTTATGCTTTCGTTTTTTTGTAATATATCCGCAACTTTTTGAGAAAATTCTTTTGGTGAATTTGCGTAGGCAATCATCGATTCATATTCTGTAAGCTCTGGTACGCCAGATGCAACAATCGGCTTTCCTGTTGCCATAAATTCCCAAAATTTTAATGGGAAGCTCGCTTCGTTATACATATTATTTTTATACGGTATTAAACAAATGTCGAAATATGCCACATATGCAGGAACATGTTCCCGAGGAACGGATCCGAGCATGTGAACGTTTGGAAGTTTTCTGAGTGTGCGCAGTTCTCGTGTTTTTTGTTCTACGACAGGTGAGCCGACGAATACAAATTGCCACTCCGGATGTTCTGCCGCGCTTTGAATAAGCAGCTCAAAGTCATATTTGTAGGAATCAAGCGCGCCAACAGAGCCTAGTATCGGACGAGGTATGCTATGCATTGCGTCGTAAGCTTTTGCCTTCGATTCTTTTGAGATTTGCTTTGTGTACAGTTCAACGTCACCAGCATTTAATACCAAGTGAATATTTTTTGTATACCGGCGCTTCATCTTGAGTAAACGTTTTGAAGTAACAGTTACTAGATCTGCTCTCTTTAAGATAGCCCTTTCTTCCTTATGTACTCGCTTCGGATTACGGTTAACTCCCGCTTGTACCGCATGATTATCTACGCAGTCGTATATAACGGTTGCATTCTGAAAGGAAGATAAATACTGCGCTGATTCTGTATCGTATATCCACATCACGGTATGCCCGTCCATAAACCCAAGACTATTTGCAGTATGCATGACGGATCTTTTATTTAATAAATGATTCAGTTTACTAATCCAAGAAAATTCTCGGGAACCAGGTAATAAGTTCCACTGTGATTTTATATATAGGTGTTTATGTTTTTGTTCGTACGAAAAAAGTCGACGAGATAGCGTGATGATAGCGCGTGGATTAAAAATATTTGTTGCAATATATCTAAAAATCCAAACACGGGGTTCTACATATAATACCGGATAGTCTTTGCTTAACTGGGCCATAATATGCTGCCGATTTGTCCATGCTGGTAAGTCATACAGTGCTCCCGCAAAACATATAATGTGAATATCGTTTGTACTAGCAACTGCCCTATTTCTTGTACGATGCAGCTCCCAGAGGGTATACCCACCAAGAATAGTAAATACAATAATGCGCTCTGTAAGGTCTGGGGTAGAAAAAAGCCACCAGCTACTTATTCCGAGTAGTAGTAATAATATAAAAAGACGAAATGGAACAAGAGTAATTGAAAATGATCGCTTTGCGATAATGACCATTAGTATGCATGCAGCAATTGCTCCACCGAGCATGGTTGTTGCCGCAATCATTGCATTACCACCCTGGATAAGTGCCCAGATTGAACCAATTCCGGATATAAAGACTAATATTCCAAATACGAGTGCGCGCAATTTTGGTTTATTTGCAGCTACAAATACGCTGCTTGTTCCCAAATCCATCAGGGAGTAGAGAAAAAACGAAAGCGTAAGTAAAATAATAGTTGGTTGTGCTGCAAAATATTCTGGTTTGCGAATAACATAATGAAGAATTTCAGGAATGAAGAACATAAGGCCAAGCGTAAGTCCTGTCATAAGTATTATCACCCGATGCATATTGTGTGTAACTGTTTTTACGAATTCTTCTCGTTTGTTTGCAAATAGCGTGCTCATCCAAGAAAGGTTTACTTCGGAGAGTGCTGCGGCAAGAATAACGAGCTGTGCGCCAAACGTAAGAGAAATGTTTAAGTATCCGAGCTGATCACCTGCAAGCACGCCACCTAGCATAAGAAGTGGTAGTTTTTGCCATACTACGTAAAAAATACGCGATATATACATGAAAAATCCAATATGCAACAAATTTTTCCCATATAGTTTTATGTCGTTCCATGAGGGTAATATAAGATACCCAGAGAGTTCTTTACGGATAACAATACTGAGCAATGCAACCATAAGGAATGTCGTTATAATAATCGCCCAAAAGAATCCTGAAACATGGTATCTCCAAGTTAAGTATCCAAAGACGGCAATATTTACCCCGGCAGTAATAATTTGGATAACATATAGCGATGCAAATTTCTTCATTCCAGTAAGCGTTGCACCCAGTACATCTTGCAATCCCTGTAAAATAAGTATTCCGGCAAATAGCTGAATATAGGGAGCAATTTCTGGTCTGCCATAGATACGTACGGCGATGAATTCTCCAAGAACAAGAAGTGCTAGAGAGAGGGGTAATGTAACAGCTTGCCTGGCGATATGAGATACCCAAAATACTTTTCCAATTTCATTTTTATTTTTGCGAACTGCAATTTCTCTAATAGCCCCGTCTACGATGCCTAAATGCTGGCTTACACCGATTAATCCTCCAATTGCCATCACCAGTCCGACAATACCAAATTCCGTAGCAGATAAAACGCGAACAATGATAAGACTTTGAATAAGGCCAAGTCCTCTTGTAATGACTTTTGTTGCGACAGATAGAAATTGGATTCTTGCGAGGTTCATACTTCAATCTATCGCCCTCTCCCTAGACGGGGAGAGGGATGGGGTGAGGGGTATAAGCGTTTTCATATATGAATATTTTGAATAATTATCTCCAATCTGTTTATTATAGTATCCCATAAAAATTCGTTCATAACCCTTTCTTTTCCTGTCTGGCCATATTGCTTTGCGAGTGTAGGCTGTGAAAGAATTTTTTGCAATGCGTCCTGAATAGATTGTATATTTCCAGGCTCTGTTAGTATTCCAGTTATACGATCTATAACTGCGCCCGCAACTCCACCTGTTTTTGTTGCTATTACTGGTAATTCAAAAAAAGCAGCTTCTAAATATACAATTCCAAACCCTTCGTAATCTCCTGGCAGTTCTTTTGGAGTAAGGGCGAATGCTGTTGCTCTGGAATACAGTGCGTGCAAGTCTTCGTCGGGGATTTGTCCGAGAAACAGTGCTTTGCAATGGAGTTTCTTCGCTTGCTTTTCTAGCCTATTTTTTTCTGGCCCGTCGCCAACAACGACTAACCGTGGGTTGTCATCCCGGGCTTGACCCGGGATCCACGTCGACGTAGATTCCGGCTCGGGGGCTGGAATGACAGTGATTTTCGCGAACGCTTCGATCAAATCACTTGTCCCTTTTCGTTTGACCAAACGGCAAACGGAAAGAATATACGGCTCTTGAATTTTGTATCTAGCAAGCACTTCATCTGGATTATTCATATGAGATAATTTTTGTGCGTCTATACCCGGGTACAGCGGATGCAACCTTTTTTCAGAAGCGCCAAGTTCA
>DATDYZ010000044.1:0-10972 GCA_035288905.1 Candidatus Anderseniibacteriota bacterium
ATCCTCAGCCAATATAAGACCAACGTGTTCAAGACGTTCAAATGGTTCTGTTGTACTTACAATACCCAATTCATGCAGCACAAGATGCCAAAAGCGCGCATAGATGAGATGGCGCGTTGCATGCTCGGCGCCTCCTACGTACAAGTCAACGTTCATCCATGCTTTTTCTTTTTTCGGATCAACAAGCGCTTCCGCATTTTTCGAATCAATAAACCGCAAGTAGTACCAACTAGAACCCGCCCATTGGGGCATAGTATTTGTCTCGCGCGTTGCAGGTCCACTACATGTAGGACATGTTGTATTCACCCATTCCGGAATAGCCGCAAGAGGAGATTCACCTGTTCCCGTTGGTTCATACTGCTCCACCTCAGGAAGCATTACCGGTAATTGATCTTCTGGAACTGGCACAGCTCCATCTTTTTCACAATGAATAATCGGGATAGGCTCTCCCCAATACCGTTGGCGAGAAAATACCCAGTCACGAAGTTTATATATCGCTTTCTTCATACCAAATTTTTCTGTTATTTTTTCTTTTGCTTCACTAATTTTCATACCAGTAAAGTCCCCAGAACCAATCAGTAGTTCGCCTTCTCCAACTACAGGCACAATCGGCAAATTATATTTCTTTGCAAATTCCATATCCCGCGTGTCATGTGCTGGCACGGCCATAATTGCGCCAGTGCCATAGTGTGCAAGTACGTAGTCAGCCACCCAGACTGGAATCTTTTCTCCTGTTGCAGGATTAATCGCCATAACCCCCATGAGCTCTACTCCAGTTTTTTCTTTTCCCTCCGCCGTACGATCAATTTCTGTTTTTTTCTTGGCAGCTTCTACATATTCTATAACCTCTTCTTTGTTTGTAAGAATATCGTGATGCTCATCAATTGCTAACGTCACCCACGCATGTTCGGGAGATAATACAAGATACGTAGCGCCAAAGAGTGTATCTGGGCGAGTAGTAAACACAGGGATTAATCCCGGCTTTGCATCTTTTTTATCAAACTCGATTACAAAACCAACCTCTGCACCTTCACTTTTTCCGATCCAATTTTTTTGACTTTCCTTAATAGATTTCGGCCACGGGAGTCCTTCTAATCCATCGAGAAGTTTTTCTGCATAGTCTGTTATTTTTAGTACCCATTGCCGCATCGGACGTTTTTCTACAACAGATCCGCACCGTTCACATAACCCACCCTCTAAGTCTTCATTTGCAAGACCTGTTTGGCACGATGGGCACCAATTAATCGGCTCAAAAGATTCATACGCTAGTCCTTTCTTAAATAACTGTAAAAAAATCCACTGCGTCCATTTGTAATATTGCGGGTCTGTAGTATTTATTTCACGCCCCCAGTCATACGTAAACCCGATTTTTGCAAGCTGCTCTTTAAACCGTGCAATATTTTTTTCCACCGCCAGGCGAGGATGCACTTTGTTTTTAATCGCATAGTTTTCTGCAGGTAGCCCAAATGCGTCCCAACCCATCGGGTGCAATACGTCGTACCCTTGCATCATTTTCATGCGAGAATATGTATCTGTAGCTATATATCCTTTTGGATGGCCAACATGCAGCCCTTCCCCAGATGGGTACGGGAACATATCTAAAATATATGCCTTTTGCTTTATTGGAATATCAGGAGTCGTAAACGCGCCTTCATCAGACCACCTTTTCTGCCACTTCTTTTCAATTTCTGCGTGATTATATGAAAGCTCTGCCATACACGCAGTATATATGCAGTAAGAGCGTATTGTCATGCTAGATTTGCTTGCCGTACAAAAAATGATACTATCGGAATACGTTCCAATTCTGTTCCTTTTTTAAAGTCACGTAGCACAGAAAGTGAGCTTATGCTTACGCGTGCGCAAGTTACGAACATTACATTTCGTGATACGCTACCTGCAAGGCGACGCCGTAAACCGGAAAGGAGGAAACGGTGCAAACAGCCGCGAACAATCTCAATCAAGCTCAGATACACAGAACTCCCTTCAGGAGATATCATTATTGAAAAAGTAAGAGAAGAAACGCGCCGCAACTAAATACACACCTCGTCTCATTAAGCTCACACGGATGTGAGCTTTTTTCTTTAAAAAAATACCGTAGCAGATGAAGTGTCTGCTACGGTGGAACTGGGTTGGAAAGATCAGCACGATTACGCAATTTTCATACCCCTTCCGTGAGGAAAAATGCCGAATTGACCGATTGAACGCTCAAACTTTCGTTGCTCTCGTTCTTCTTTGTCTGGATCCAAGATGCTTGCACGAGCTCGAGCCTCTTTCTTTTCTCGCAGTTTCTCTGCAATATTAAATGAATCCAACAAAATTTCACCAATAGATCGTGAAACAGTAGTCATCCGAACTTCCTTGAGATTGACACAATGGGACTTGGAAATGAACATTTGTCAGTGAAACCTGACAAAATGAATATAGTCCTATGTTACTAAAAGTCAAGTGCAAATATTTTTTTTGCATTGTCCTCCGTAGACCGTTCTATTTCTTCAAAAGGCACCCCACGAATATCTGCTATTTTCTGAATTACGTATTTCACATATGAGGGTTCATTGCGCTTTCCTCTAAACGGTTCTGGAGTTAAAAATGGACAATCTGTTTCAACAAGCATAGAATTCAGTGGGATACTTTTTGTAATTTCACGAAGATCGCCTGCATTTTTAAATGTAATAACCCCTGAAAACGAAATCATCATGCCAAGTGCAATATATTCCTGCGCTTGTGCCATAGTTCCGCTAAACGTATGAATGACGCCCTTAGGCCTATCAGCGTCCGAAAAATCTTGCAGTACTCGAATAAGCTCTTTATGGGCATCTACACCGTTTCCACTTCGCACATGAAAAATAGTGGGCTTACTAGTTTTTTGAGCGAGCGCAATAAATCGTCGGAGAACTGGTTCTTGATCTAAAATACTCCCAGTACGGTAGGTATCAAACCCAACTTCACCAATTGCACAAACTTTTTTATGCATAGCAAGCTGCTCAAGTGTTACCCAGTCTTCTTCTTGCAGACTTATAATATCATCCGGATGCACACCAACTGATGCAAAAATATTCAGATGCTTTTCTGCTAAAGCAACAGCCTTTTTACTTTCCTCAAGATTTGTCCCCACTTCAATCCAAATAAGACCACTTGCCTGCCCCAAAGAAATCAGCTGATCTCGATCGGAGTCAAACTGTTCAGATGCAATATGCGCATGAGAATCTATCATATTGAAAATAATACGATATACTGCTTGTATATGCTATCGGCCGTTCATACGATTATTAGTCTGCCGTTTGGACTGGCGTTTACAAATATATTTGTTATTTTCATAGGCGCATTTTTGATGCACCTAGTATCCGACATGTTTTTGCATTGGAATATTTACCCCCATCATTATAAAAACTACCCGTTTTTTCGTGTAGGAATTGACGTTGTATCAGGAATTGTCTTCAGTTACTTGTTGCTCAACAATACTCTGTTCACATTACCTATACTGGCTGCAATTGCAGGAGGAAATGCGCCAGATGTTTTGCATGCCTTCTGGAGCTTCATGGGAAAAACAAGACAAAAACGCTCCCCAAGTTTTGTACGGTGGTTGTTTCGATTTCACGAAATAATCCAACACGAAACAGAAAGTCCGCTCATAGGCGGACTCTCACAAGTTATTATTGGAGGAACTGCAATTATTCTTACGCTTTTTTTGAACTAAACTTTTCTTGATATCTTACAACTCCGTCTCGAATAATTTGCTTGGCTTCATCAGCATCCCCCCAACCGTTTATTTCTACTGATTTTTTCTCGAGTTGTTTATACGTCTGGAAAAAATGCGCAATTTCATCTTGCACCGCTTGTGGTATGTCAGATAGCTTGTTTGCACCGCTGTGCCGTACGTCATCTACCGGCACACATAAAATCTTCTCATCGCCCTCTCCGCCATCTATCATACGAAGCACGCCAATAGGACGAACATTCATAAGCGTAAGAGGATACGTAGGAAAGTTAACAAGTACAAGCCCGTCCAGCGGATCGTTATCTTGTCCGAGTGTTTGGGGAATAAATCCATAGTCTCCCGGATAATGAAATGGGGAATACAATACTCGGTCGAGTTTTAATAAGCCAGAGTCTTTATCTATCTCATATTTATTTTGTGATCCTGTTGGGATCTCAACAATTACATTCACTTCTTCGGGCATATTCTCCCCGTAAGAAACGTCGTGCCATACATTCATAGTAAAGTAGTACTAAGGATTAAAAATTACCCTGCAAGTTCATCGTCTCCATTCGCCGTAGAGAAAAAGTCCGCAAGCATAATACTAATAATAGTCGCAACAGGAACAGAAAGGATAACTCCCGAGAGCCCTGCAAGCCTTCCGCCAAGGAGTACGGCAATCAACGTGACAAGCGGATTTAACCCTGTAGCTTTGCGCATAATGTTCGGAATCAGGATATGATTTTCGGTCTGCTGAATAATGACGTAGAGCACAAGAGCAAGTAAACCAAGCGTGAGCGACTGCGAAAGCGCAATTGCCGTACCTAGCACTCCGGCAATCATCGGCCCAATAACAGGAAATACTTCAAGTAGCCCCGCTACAAGCCCCAAGGTAAACGCATACTTGACGCCAATTGCCCAGAGCCCGAAACCAACAGACACTCCAATCACAAGCCCCAAAAACATTTGAGCAAGTACCCACCTACCCAATTTGCGCTGAATACGATCAATCATGAGCTCTACATATGCCATATGCTGACGAGGAACAACAAAGCGAAATAGTTTTTTTAAAGCGTCTTCTTCTATAACTAGGTAAAACGCAATAATAAATACTAATACAAGAGAAAGCACACCAGAGAAGATGGATCTCGTTTGTTCAAACACTGCCGTGCTGACATTTGTAAGATTATCTCCCACCGAACTCAAGCTTTGCTGCAGCTGCGGAACAGCAGATGCTAAATCAACACCAGGAAGACCGCCCATCTTTTCTTCAATTCCATGAATAACTTGGGGTATTTGAGATGATAACTGAACCATCTCCGCTGCAAGTATCGGCAGAATTAATGTTACTGCTGCTGCAATAACACCAACTACAAGCAGGTACACAATAACAACAGATACTCCTCTGGGCACACGATATGTTCGCAGTTTTTGCGCAAGCGGCTCAATAGCACATGCAATAATAACAGCGCTAGTCAACATTAAAAGCACGTCGCGTAGCATAAACAGCGACCAAAACAAGATACCAAACAGAATAACACGAAGAATAGTAGACGAAGAAATGTCAATCAACGTGCCTTTAGCCATATAGCAATACTACCCCTATGCAAGCAGCTTCTCAAATGGCTTCGAAGATTTCTGTGGGCCTAGCAGTGCAACCGATCGCTTTTGTTTCGACAATAGCTCTCGTGCGAGCGTTTGAATATCTTCCGGAGTAACAGCGTCTATATGCTTCATAATTTCACTTGGTGTTAACACTTCATGCTCTGTCAGCTCTTGTACGCTTGCAAACAGCGCAAGCGCGTTTGTTTCTTCTAGATCCAACACACTATTGCCACGTGCCATTTGCTTCACTTTATATAACTCATCTTCAGAAACAAGTTCTTCCATCATGCGGTCGTATTCGCTCAAAATAATAGCAAGTGCATCTAATGCTTTTTCTGTACGCACCCCCGTTTGTGTTACAAAGCTGCCAGTGTCGGTATACGACTCAGACGATGTTCGTATCATATATGCAAGGCCATTACGTTCCCTCACGTTCAAAAATAACCGACTACTCATGCCACCACCCAGAATTGCCGCCATAAGCTCTGCTTGGTATTTCCGCGGATCACGACTTGCAACCCCGGGTACTCCAACCATCATATGAGTCTGATCAAGGTTTTTTCGATACTCATGCACAAATCGCTGAGCAGGTAGACTCTTAGGAGCATTCTTCGGGATCGTCTCATTACCCACCACGAGTGGTGAAAATAAACTACCAAGCAATTTGTGTGTTTTCTTCACATCCACATTTCCAGCAACAACGACAATTGCATTTCCCGTATGGTAATGAGATTTTACATATGCAAGAAAATCTTTACGTTTCATGGCAGCAACAGTTTCCTTATAGCCATCTACTCTCTTCCCTAGTGGGTGTTCCCCAAACATCACCTTCTGCCAAAGATTATTAATATGCCGCATCGGGTTATCCGTATACATTTTGATTTCTTCCTGAATAACTCCGCGCTCGCGTTCTATTTCTTCAACAGGAAACAGTGGACGAAGTAATATATCAGATACTACATCAGCGCCTCGTTCCAAGTGTTCAGAAGCAACTTTTACATAATACCCGGTGAATTCTTCTGTCGTAAACGCATTAAATTCCCCCCCTACGTTATCGATTGCTTCTGCAATTTCTTTTGTTGTTGGGCGATTTTCTGTTCCCTTAAAAAACATGTGCTCTAAAAAATGCGACAAGCCAGACTGCCTGGGAGTTTCATACCGAGACCCTACCCCAATTAATACTAAAATAGTTGCTGACGCCATTTCGGCGCGCGGCATAATGATTGTTCGAAGCCCAGAAGGCAACGTTTTTTGGATTAATGGAAATTGTGACATGTAAATACAGTACGTTGTTTGTTCGGACTGAGTCAAATAGAAACGCACAGTTCCCCTCTCCCGTTTTGGGAGAGGGTTAGGGTGAGGGGCGTTTGTTGCAAGTAATTTCCCCTCATCCCAATCTCGCACAAAGGCGAGATTGACCTTCTCCCAGAACAGGAGAAGGGAGCGCTATGTTATTCGTTTCCAATAATTGTTGACCTGTCTCCCTCAGCGCTCACCCCGACCTGATCGCGAAGTGATACAAACTCCTTTTTAATCCAGCCTTCTTGTCCGTTTGGAAGAAGAAGTGAAATCCAATCTCCGGCTTCCTTCAGAGCACGGTATGTTTCTTTTGGATTAACGCTGCCTATCTCTTTGGCATTTGGTTGAGGCTCGTCTAATACAGCAACTGGAGTATCAGATATTATAGTCGCTTCTTGAGGAATAAATATTTCTTGAGGCTGTGGGGCCTGCCCCGAAGCTTGCCCCGTGGCTGCATCAGCATCTTTACGGGGTGGGGTTGTTACTGCATAGTACGCATCAAATACGTATTCTCCATTTTGACTCATAACCTCAAAATAGTATGTTGTCTCTGGAGACAAGTCTGTTATTTCAATTCTATGATGATCTGCATATTCTAGAGACGTTTTTGCCTCTTTATCATAGGTTGTGGAAGTACCGTAATTCACTTTGCTAAACCGGGCGAGATGATTAGTGTCCCATTCAATAACTGCGGAAGTTGGTTGTAATGATGATATCTTTACGTTTGATATTTGCGTTGGCTCGTTTGCAAAAAACAATTCATATCCATGTCTCGTAAATGCGACGAGTTTTCTGCCATTTTTTGCAACCGGATCAATTACCCTTCTTAAGAAAGTATCCACACTCTGCCTGTTCGCGAGTCCTTGTCGGATACGAGTATCGCGGCCTTGCTCGAACATGCGTGCAATATAATTGGTTGATGCTCGTATTGCAGGCATTGGGTTCAAAGTTCCAATTGCATGCAACGTACTTTCAGTGATAGTTGCTGTTCCGATAATAATGTTCGTAACACCCTTGTTGTAGGTTGTAATTCCAACATTCAGCAATGCGATATTGCTTTGGTGTTGGATAGCTACTTTGCTTGAGAGTATTTGCATTGGGGCAGCAAAATCAATACTTGCGAGGAACATACGAGTAATGTGGTATTGGTCTCCCACATACGCAACCGTACTTCTTACTATGTTCATTGCGATGCGTACGATTCGTTCAAACCAACTTGCAATATGTGTTGTTGTGGTATCTATGATTGTTCCCATATAGTGAAGAACGGCGACGAGCGTTCTTTCAAGTACTCCTGTACCGTTAAACAACCATGCGAGTATTGGGTCAAGGAATCTCTGGAAGTTAATTGCTTGTAATTGCCTGCGGACAACTGCTTGTTCTTGGAAAGCTCCAAGATTAATCGGATTTTCAGGAAGCAGGTCTCTAAGAGTTTCGATGATAGTGTCCGTGCTATCTGTTTCTGGGTTGAGCTGCGCTACTGCCTCTTGAGCTGCTTCTTGGTCTGACAGGACGGTGAGGGTTTTTGTTTCTTGCGTGGTGTTTCCTGCGGAGTCTGTAACGACTACGGTGTATCTGTAAGACTCTCCCTTATCCAGTTGTCTCCTCGGGGTGAACGAGAGAGCATATGTTTTTCCTAGGAGAGTATATGTTCTCGTTTCGAGTGCGGTGTAAGATGTGATAGCTCCAAGGAGTGTGTTTGCTTTTGCGAGGGTGACAGTTGCCTCTTGTAATGCTCTGTTGTCTTTGAGTGTTGCAGTAAGAGTGGGGTTTGTGGCTCGAAGGTTACTGATAGTAGGGTTGGTTGCATCAATAATAACTGTTCTTTCATTTGAACGTGTAGACTCTCCGGCATTGTCTATTGCTGTAACGTACCAGGTATATGTTCCGTCATTGAGCGGAACATCCGCTGTTCCGTAGTCCTTGAGGGTTACTGCGATGGTTTGACTTGTGGTACTCGTGCTTCCTTCGTTAAAGTACTGTGCGGAGTATTTGTCTGTGCTATGTGTTTTAGATGCAGGGTTAGATGCGCTATTTCCGTTTGCAGGTATTCCGGTGAAGGTGAGCGTTCCTACTGTTAAGGTGTAGGAAGAGATGGTAGCGTTGTCGACAGTGCTTTTCTTGAAGGTGAAGGTAGGAAGATTGTCGTTTGTAAGGGATTCATTTGCTGGGGATACAAGGCTTGGGGCTGTTGGAGTAGTGCTTGTAGATGGGGTGGGTGTAGGAGTTGGAGTTGGGGTTGCTGCAGCATCCGTAGTAACAGTTGCGCTGCTACTGTAACTAGAGTTACCTGCACCGTTGTATGCGGCTATCTTTCTGGTGTAACTGGTGCTGGCAGTAAGTCCTGTTTCTGTATAGCTTGTTGTATTTGCAGTAGAGATAGTTGCAATTAATGTGTTACTACTGTCATAGAGTTTAAAGCCTGTTTCGTCGCTTGCGTTGTCTGTCCATGTCCAGGTGATGCTCGTGGTAGACGCCGCAGATCCCGCAAAGCTGCTTGGGGCTGTTGGGATAGTGTCGCCTGTTGATGTTGCGGTGTCTGTTCTAGTATCTCCACTGTCTTGTGGGTCGGTGTATGTTGCGGTGATAGTGACAGAATCTGCACAGGTTAATGTTCCATTATTGTTAGTTGCAGATCCGGTATAAAGAGCAGTGGTAAGACCCGCATTTCTAAACACTTCTGTAGCTGCTCCTGTTTCTGTAAGTGTGATAGCCTCAGAGTCTGTGGCGCAACTGACGACAAGTCCCGTAAGAGAATCAGCGCTTCCTCCATTTAAGTTACCGTCTTGGTCAGTTATGGATATGTAGATACTTTCGGATCCGAGGGATATGATGTCATCTATGTCGAAGTTGCTGTCTGCAATATACAAACTACTGGATGTTCCTGCGATGTACCCTGTTCCTTCGGTGATAGTACCGAGGTTAGTTAAGAGATTACTGCCGAGGGTAATAATATAGCTTACGAGAGAGAGGGTTCTGCCTGCGGCTATTGTTAAGATGTTACTGATAGTGAAGTTGCTTCCGACTGTCGTTGTTCCGCTACTACCGGTGAGTGCGGTTGTTGCATTTACTGTCATGTTACTTGGGTTCAATGTTTGTGTGGTGCCGTTTAATGTGATGGTGCTTGCGGATGTTTGAGTGAGTGTTCCGCTGTTTACGAGATTTCCGGTAACGGTAAGGTTAAGTGCATTCAGAACAAGAGTTGCACCACTGCTGATAGTAAGGTTGTTGTTTGCAGTAAGGCTGCTTGCAAGCGTTACGGTTCCAGTGCCTGCAAACGTGATGTTGTAGTAGGTGTCATCAAGGTTTGCAGGGAAGTCAGTAAGAGCGCTTGAGTTGTCGTAACTGGTTGTTCCGGAATTTGTATCATTTGTTAATGACAGTGTTTCTGTTCCGAGAAGCCTGAGTGTTCCGAGGTTGCTGTACGTTCCTGTTACGGTGAGGTTTTGTCCGTCGATATCGAACGTACCAGACGTAATGGTGAGGTTACGGTTTACGGTAACAGCGCTACTTGGTTCCCATACGCCGCTCCCAGCAAATTCCAAATCATAGTAGGTATTTCCGTATCCAAGCGCAGTTGTGTAGCTCCCGCTGCCGTCATACTTTATGGCTCCAGAATCCGTATCTTTTGTCGTAATAGTCATCGTCTCACTTCCATCTGCTTGAAGTGTTCCGTTATTCACCAAAGTTCCCACTGTTATATCTAGCGCATTTATGTCTACTGTTGTAGACGAAGAAATAGTCAGTGTTCCATCGATATCTATAGCATTAGTAGCAAGCTGAAGCGTCCCGCCACCAGATTTTGTAAGATTTTGAAAATCATTACCTGTGCCGGTGCCACCAGAAGTGAGAGTTTGGGTACCGGATGATATATCAAACGTTACCGTCCCACTATTATCAGTAAATGTTCCGGAATTAGCCCAATCTCCACTTACGGTGATAGTTGCACTAGAGTCAGGAACAAGTATCCCATTGGTCGTAACAGTTACATTAGTAAAATCACTACCTGTGGTTGGGGAGAACTGTCCGTCACTTACGGTAAGCGTATTAGTTACAGTTACAGCTGCACTACTATCTACATCTACCGTGTCAGATGGGCTTGCAGCAGAGTTGTTAATCGTTAAGTTGTAGAATGTTTCTCCGGTGAGAGCTTGGGCTACACTTCCATCAAATGTCACGGTTCCGGAGTTGTTGGTATACGTCCCCGTATTGTTCCAATCTCCAGAAACAGTAATAGCAGCACTAGAATCAGGCTTCAAGATTCCGTTCGTTGAGATGGTTACGTCTTTGAAGTCTGATGCAGTGGTTGGGCTAAATTGTCCGTCAGTAACCGTGAGTGTGTTGGTGACAGTAACAGCTGCAGAGCTGTCT
>DATDYZ010000045.1:0-14927 GCA_035288905.1 Candidatus Anderseniibacteriota bacterium
TTGTCATATGAGATACAAACAAGAGTAGAACCGTTATCCAACTATTTCAAGGGAATATTTTAGTAAAGAAAAAGCGCGCCAGAGGTCCGATGGACATAGCGCGCGTGGTTGAAAGCAGGCACGACCGTGCTTGCACTAAGAGAAAGAGAGAGCGTTGAGAATTCGAGTAAACACACTCTTGGACTCCGAAAGCTCTCTCTTTGAAATGCGATACTTATCCTTACCCTCAAGCGCAAGCGCGGCGATCTGCGTGTTCGGGAATAGCCGTACCCACGTCCGCCGCTGAAGCAAATACGTGTGCTCAATGATTCGCTTTCCATCGACAAAATCACTACAAGCAAACATATCCGGGTCAGTCAGAACGATCTCGCGTCGAGTCACTTCTGTGCCGATTTCCTCGTCGAAGTACAGTACACCAAACATGACCTCATCATGATAATCCCGAAAGTCATCTTTCTGAGTACACTTCAGTTCGGGAACAAGCGACATCATAAGTACCTGGAGCTCATTTGTATCGTATACGGCACCTCTTGTGGGAGCGACGAGAAAGTCCACTGTGTGGCTAAAGAAGCCATACCTGCCAGGCAGGTAGTTACACTCGTTCTCGCCAATCATTGTTATGTTTGGGTTCTCTTGCAGTGCTTTTCGAACGTGCGTGAGTTTACTCATCGCGACATACTCCTTCTTGCTTGTAACGTACAGGCGAAATGACAACCGAGACTACGCGTCCAGACTTCCGTAAAGGTATAATATTACACAGTAAAAGTCAATAACTAACAAACTTTGAAGTACCTAAAGCTATACATAGTGCTCCTGCAGTTCCAATCAACAAATCGAGAACTGTATCACCTGTTCCCATTTGCAACTGAGTACCCAACAACATATCACTACTAAATTCCATACCTTCCCATAGCACTGCAATAGTAAACGTTATAAGAATAGTAAGAGCTATTTTTACCTTCGTGTTATTCTGTGGAAAAAATATGGATATACATTGCAGAATAAAAAAGGCAATACTAGAACCACCTAGAAAATGAAATATATCATCTAGGTAAGTATACTTTTCATAAAAACCTTGTGATAAGAAAATTAAATTCATTAAAAAAAGTCCTCCAATGAAAGAGACGGGCCGAATTAGCTTAGAGTAGGAATAACAGTTTTTGAGCAACTTTGTAAGAGATTACTTGTTATTGTTTTTCTGAATACAGACAGCTGTACCCTAAAGGATAGCCGCAGCTTGATCCATTGGCCATCTCTTCTTTTGATGTACCGTTACTGAACCTCTTCGTATACGTAGGTATAGAAACAGAAGTTGAAGAGCCATTCTTCAAATCGTGCATAGTCCCCGGCGACAAGTTTCCATTGAAAGCGGCATAGGTAACTGTTAGAACGCGTTCGCCGTCATATGAGACACCTAAAACGGTCGATTGTTCTGCAATTTTCTGCCTATTTCGCCCATCAGCATCAATACTGTAAAGATGAGTTACGTACTCGTTTTCGTTATCATTAACAACTTCTTCGTAAAATATTCTTTTCCCGTTAGGAGAAAGAATGGGGCTTGTTAACACGTGCTCAGTGCTCTTGTACGGAATCGTAGAGGTATTTTTGCTTAGTGAAAAAAGTCGTAACTCAGAAGGGACTCCAGCTCGAACCCCACTAAAGCAATCAGTACAAGAAGTCTCTTTTGATACAGCTCCAACGGCTATATCTTTTTCTGGTACCATACTTAATCGCCCTAACGTAACTTTTAATACTCCTTTTACCTCTGTAATATCTTTTGTCTTCCAATTCATTTTCCATAGATTGGCGTAATCATATCCTTCCCATCCAATTTTAGTGAGATACAGATAATTCTTATCAGCAGACCATCCTACTGGGCGGGTAGTAATTATACCTTTAGGAAGAATAGTGCTCGTAATAGTGTCTACAATTTTTCCTTCATAGTCTTGTATTTTGATGTCCGCTCCCTCTTCGCCATCTGAACGTGTTACCACTAGCAATTTTTCTCCTGGCACTTGGATTGCGTTCAAAATAGAGAATTTTTTCTTGGAATCTTCCAGAAAAGGATATTCCATGCTCAAATCCTGTCCTGTTAAATCTTTTACAACGAACCCCTGGGCGTTCTCTTGAGGTGCGTAAATATACGGCTTGTCGTTCAGTAAATAAATGTCTCTCCCTAAAATGTGAAAGGAGGGAGCAAAATTCGTACCATTAAATGTGTATATTGTTGTGTTTTCTTTCTCGTCGCTTGTACTCATCACAGCTCGAAAATCACCCAGACTCTCAGGGTTTCCTATCGGGCTAGGCACTGTCCCCTCTTTAATTATAGGTGACTCGCTTGAGATATTGGTTGCATAATCTATATCCTGCAACTCCGTTATTTGTTCTTGATTCGTCATACTCTGCCACGCAAATACACTAATGCCAATCACTAGCACTGTTACTACTGCAATAAGAGTCGCTACTAACCACGTTTTTGGGCTAGGGGAAGGAGGTTGTGGCTGTATCTCCTCTTGATTTAGCTTTTCTTCCATTCCCGTATAATAAACCACAAATCAAGAAAAATCAAAAAATCGTGCTCGTCTTGGCGGACTTTGTCCGCCGAAGCTCCGACGAACCTAGGCGAAGCTCGCCTTCGCCAAAGGCTACGGCGAAGCGAAGGCGGAACGTAAGAAATTTTACATAAAATTTCAACGTTCCAGCAGCGTTTACATTGCGAAGCAATGTATTACGCTGCGGAGAGGGTGAGATTCGAACTCACGGACCCCTTCCGGAGTCAACACCTTAGCACGGTGCCGCACTAGGCCAGACTATGCGACCTCTCCATATGTTTGCGAAGTTTACCATATCTTATTTCTTATATCGCTTCAAGTGCTTTGGATTACTTGTGCCAATAATCTGAAAATAGGTATTTATATCTTTTTTAATATCTAATCGCACATCTTCTCCCCTGGCTATTCTCGGATTCATCCCTAATGCAGACAAGGCATCAAATACGGACAATAATAGTGGTCTCGAGTGGTTCGTAAAGCATAGTTTTTTATACGCATACTGCTTTCCGTTGACGATATACTTATGCGTAAATACACAACCATCCGTATCAACAAGACCTCGAACACACGCAATCATTAACTTTCTGTCGCTCTTGATCCATTGAGGTATATCGACTTGCTGCCTCACTTTATTTCCAACCATGAGCTCTAATTCTTTTACGGCATATTCTACAATCTTAATTCGCGAAACAACAACTGAATCTGCTAATCCACGCTTATGAGAAAATATACTTGCTTTTAGATGAAACAATTCAAGAAAGAGCTTTTTCACAAATCTCCTATATGGCTCATCATCATAGCGATGCAAAGTTACCGCTAATTGATATTTGGTTATTCCACCATCGCCCAACATCACCCCCACAAATTCAGCCAACATTTCTGATCGCACAGGAGCGTTGAAGGGCAATGCTTCATTGTGAATAGAACTAGGAAGCTGCCTTCCCGTTTCCTCCCACCACTGCCGCCACTTTTCTTCACGATATTGCTCATTCTCCGCAACTCTTCCATATTTTTTTACTAGAGATCTTCCGCCAATACGTCCTGCTCGCCTTGCATGATCAGCCCATTTCTTAATTTCAATTTTACGAGTCAAAGAAATACCACTTTCTTTTTCCAGAAGAAGTGCACTTTCATGCGACATATGAAATTTTTCTCTTGCCCAGTCCCGCAGAGACCTCGGGTGGGCATGAACAAGCTTTCCTAGTTCTTCCCAGCTCATGCTTAGATTTTCTTTTGTTTGAATAATAAACTTTTTCTGCGCCCCTGGTTGCAGAAATACGACTCTATCAAGTGAGTTCCTCCTACTCATACCTACATTATAGAACAGAAAACGCACGAATAAAATAGGTACATTTTATTGCCTTTTTGGCAAAATTCCTGTATAAATTTCCGTATGCGCTCATAGCTCAGTTGGTAGAGCACCTGACTCTTAATCAGGTTGTCCCAGGTTCGAGCCCTGGTGGGCGCACCAGTAAGTAAAGTCAAAATATTAGAGTAAAGTTAAAAACCCCGAGCAGAATCGTGTTCTGCAAGGGGCTAGGGTGCGGTGATATACTATCATGCCGGAACAGTTGCTGGGATGTCAGATGCCAAGCGTTTCGTGTTCGGATTATAGCCGTCAACTTCTTTCATAGACTGAACAGATTTCACGAACTGGCGGCGCTGGTCATTTGCCTCAAGGTCCGTGTTTGTAAGGACGTACATAACTACGAGAAGAAAATCCTCCAACGAAATCTCATATTTGCCGACATCTACCGTGTTTCTCATTGAGCCAAATCCGTGCATTCTAACTTCGAGACCAGGCGGATTCGTTCCAATACCATCTAGAGACATGGACATATGTATATTCCTTTCAAGGTACTGTGTTTTCTAGAGCACCATTGCTCCACGATAACGGAACTACTATAGTATAGATGTGCTTGAAAATCAAGAACAGTAATTTATCTCCTCGAGTACTCCCCTGACTTATAAAAGTTTGATTTATTATCGTTTTTTCTTTTTAATGGTTTTCTTGGCTTTCGCACTTGCCAGGGCCTGCAACGCCACCTTGTCAAAATCAGTGTCATTTGTCGCTTCTGCTTTTTTATACGCAACAAACTTTTTGTCGGCAATTTCTTGCATGAGATCGTGAGATATCTTGCCGGCATCTTGCAGAATATTGCGGTCGTTAATCGTCAAAAAACCATGGAGTTTTTCTATCCAATCTTGCATCGTCATCGGAACTCTGCGACGGGCCTGCTCGGTAGCAAAAATGAGATATTGCTCCACCAAAGCGTTCAACTGTGCCAGTTCTTCCTTATCATAGTAATTTTTAGCAATGACAATTTCTTCTTTGGTTGGTTTTGATCCGCGGGTATACGTTAGCCCAAGTTTTTCTTTTTTCTCATCAATTCTCGCCACCACTATTTCAGCGGCAGTACTCCCCGTGATGGCATAATGCACTTTATTCTGCACGGTTTTGAAAAATAGCAGACTCTGATCATTAGTCGGATCATAATCAATACTGGTGGC
This sequence comes from Candidatus Anderseniibacteriota bacterium, assembly GCA_035288905.1. GTDB lineage: Bacteria > Patescibacteriota > Andersenbacteria > UBA10190 > UBA10190 > HO2-45-11b. The sequence goes on from DATDYZ010000045.1 coordinate 5,064, forward strand.
ATAAATATCAGTAATTTTGCGATAAAATCTTTTTTCGCTAGTGCGGATATCCGCAATCGTACGCTCAAGCTCTTCGAAATAATCAAACGGCAGATCGGGATTTTTCAATCTGTCACTATCTATCACGAACCCCTTGACAACATACTCTGAAAGTCGTGCGGTTGCCCATTGGCGAAAAGCAGTACCTTGAGCTGATTTTACCCTATACCCAACGGTAATAATAAGATCTAAATTATAGTATTTTACGATATATTCTTTGTTGTCTGTCCCAGTTCGTCGGAATTCCCGACACACTGAATCTGCCTGCAGTTCACCATCTGCAAAGATATTTTGAATATGCTCGGCAATAGTTGAACGTCCTTTTTCAAATAATTCAGAAATTGCGTCTTGAGTAAGCCACACAGTGTTACCATCAAAACGCACATCAATCTTGGTTTCCCCTGTTGGTGCTTTATAAATTACTATTTGTGATTTTTGATTGTCTTCTTGCATTGCCATACATGATATACTAGCAGTATTAGCTTATCCTTCATAATCATTATTTATGAATAAATTTTTTACATCAACAATAATCGGGGTGTTGCTTCTTGGCATTGGAGTTCCGGCTCTTGCTGAATATGCACCCAAGAAAGCTGATCTCACGTGTATGAGAACGGCAGTAGGGGCAAGAGAAGACGCCATTGTAGCCGCAAAAGAGAAATCTTTTGCCAGCCTGGACAGTGCATTTAAAGCTCGCAGAGACGCTCTAAAATCTGCATGGGATAAACCAGTTGCACACGACAGACGAAGCGCAATTAACGCGGCATGGAAAGCATTCCGAGAATCCCACAAAGTGGCACGAGCACAATTGCGAACAGACGACAAGGCAGCATGGTCAACGTTCAAAACAAATAGCAAGGCATGCCACGTTGACACGTCTTCTGTAGGGAGCGACAAAGCAGGCGAAAAGATTGACAGAGACACGCTGTAAACACAGTAGAAAAGAAACAAAAAGCCACCCGCCAATACGACGGGTGGCTTTTTAGTAGCAAGTGGAAGTGATCCCGGGGTTTGCTACGCCCCGCGAAACTAAGGAGCTTCTGTTCGAAAAACAGTTTCAATAGGCAAGAAATTCGGTCTTTCTCTATCGAAAAGGCTAAGAGCTTGATGCCATTGCATCTTTGTCCACCCTTCTGCGTCTTTTTTTAATGGAGATGCTTCTGTACCTAACCATTCATAGTAATCATTTCTACTTTGCTCTCCTTCAGGTGTCACCTTAACCCAAATTTCATGATTAAGGTTTCTAGTAACCTCCGCTTGTTCTTTCCCGGGGGGTATTGTTCGGAAAACTGTCTCAATTGGTAGACCCACACCTCTAGCCCGAAATTCCTGACCAAAAAGGCTAGCAACTTGATGCAACTGCATACCTGTCCACCCTTCTGCGTCTTTTTTTAATGGAGATGCTTCCGTACCCAACTCTTCATAGTAGTCATTTCTAATTTGTTCTCCTTCTTCAGTAACTTTAATCCAAACCTCGTCATTAAGATTTTTCTCAGCGTTTTCTGGCTGAGGCGAAAGCTCCTGTCTACCAAATCTTTCTACAGACATAATTGAAGCTTAGCGCTAAAAGGAAACGCTGTAAAATAGTATTTACTTACTCGATACAATTTTTTCGAATAGCTTTTTGTAGTTATCAACCATAATATCTTGTGTAAAACGTTCAATAATAGCCGTTCGACAGTCGGCGCGTTTGATACTAGGTATATCCCCTAGTTTTTCCAGTACTTCTTCCAAAGAGTCGACCACAAAGCCAGTTTTTCCAGTATCAATAATTTCCGGCATAGATCCTTTATTCAACGCAATAACCGGGGTACCACAAGCCATGGCTTCAATAACAGAAAGTCCAAACGGCTCAGCAAAATTTATAAGATGAAGAAGTGCATATGCTCCGCCCAAAATTTCATTTTTCTGCTTGCCTCCAACTGATCCGATATATTCAACATGCACTCCATCTAAGTGCGTTGCTATTTTTTCATCAAAATATGCTTTATCGGGTGCGATACCAGCCAACACTAATTTCATACCAAATTTTTTAGCAATACCAATTGCCTCTGCTGCCCCTTTATCGTTGTCTATGCGCCCAAAGAGTAGTAAGTATTTACCTTGGTTCGGCTGAAACACATAATCAGACACTTTAATACCATGATAAATAGTTGCGGCATAGTTTATGTCTGGATGGCGAGCAGAATTACTAATTGCTACATAATTAGTATATTGGTTGTATTTTTTATATATTTCTAAAGTTAGTGGATTAGCATCAAAATCAATTCTTCCACTATGGATAGTAGTTACGAGTGGAGTTTTAATATGAGGGGTAAACGAAAGAGGCGCAAAATTCATATTGTTATGAATAAGGTCAAATGTATTTGCCTGATCGAAACAATTGGCAAGGTGAAGATATTCCCAATACCGAGCATTTTTGTTTATTTCTCCGGAACCATCAAATTTATCTTCTTCCGTACCCATTGGTACAACTGCCTCTAATTTCGCACTCGTTTCTGAATCTTTTGTTGCAAAAAGCGTAACATCTATTCCTCTTTTATACAGACCTTCGGCCATAGAAGAAGAAAAAAACTCCCATGGCCCATAATGCCGCGGAGGTGTCCGCCAAGAAGGTGGAGATAACACTGCAACTTTCATATGAATATGATACCCTTTTTATATTCTATGTTACAACTCCGCGCAATAAGATCCCCTAACGAACCCATTATTATTCCACGTACAGATAATCTGCACTGGTGGGAGCGCAATGGCATTTTTAATGCTGGAGTTGCGGAGTATCGAGATCAAATCATATTACTGTATCGTGCATACGATGATTACCGTATGTCTCGTCTCGGGCTCGCCAACAGCAGAGATGGCGTTCACTTTACGCTTCATGACCACCCTATTATAGACACAAATCCTACCGATGAATTTGAACGTATTGGTATTGAAGACCCAAGAGTAACAAAAATAGACGATACCTATTATATTGTCCACACATCTGCTTCGTATAAAAATATCGGAGAAGTTTCAGATACGGGCCCAAAAGACTACATTCCCTGGCGCGTACGAACAGGTATGCATTCCACAAAAGACTTTAAATCTTTTATTCATCATGGCGTCATACTACCAGACATTCCCGCAAAAAACGCTTCATTGCTCCCAGAAAAAATCGACGGCTCGTTTGCCTTATACTATCGAGAATTTACCGATCACGGCGAAATACTCAAAATTGCATTTACAAAAGATTTTTCTTCTTGGTTTGGAACAAAAGATATTTCCTGGCCAACAAAGGATCATTGGACTAATCTAAAATTCGGTCTAGGCTCTCAACCGATACTTACTCCCCAAGGGTTTCTTATTGTTTCTCATGGAGTTGATTCAACTAGTGCGTATCGCCTCGGCCTTATGCTCTTTGATCGAAATGACCCAAGTAAACTGCTATGGCACACAGGCCCCATACTAGAGCCAGAAATGCCATATGAAATAAAAGGATTTATTCCGAACGTAGTGTATACGTGTGGCGCAATTATATGCGGAGATGAGCTTTGGATTTACTACGGTGGCGCCGACAGGGTTATGGGTCGAGCAATTCTTCAGATGAAAGATATTAAACAAGCGATTACGGAATCTCCGTAGGTTGTGTTTTCTGCGCAACAATCGTCCTAAATAAGTTTAGCTGACTTTGCGCAACATTTGGCCATGTCATGAGACGGCCAAACCCATATGCATTTGATTCAATCTCTTTCTTTTTCTCAGGATGATTTGCTAAATCAATAACTGCAGCTGCTATAGCATGCGAATCCCGAAACGGTATTAATATACCCCTGTTTTCTGCGAGCATTTCTTTCGAATAAATATATGGGGTAGAAATACATGCCTTCCCCGCCCCAATAGCATACGCAAGGGCACCCGAAGTTACCTGCTGAGGGTCAAGATACGGCGTTATATATATGTCGATTGTTTTTAACCAATCAACGAGTTCGGGCAAAGACAAATACTCGTTCACAAATCGCACATTATCAGCAATATCAAGCTCTCTAACTCGTTTTTTCAAAAAATTTCTGTAGGATTCCCCATGCTGTCTCACTACTTCCGGATGAGTCTGCCCAATAATCACGTACAAAACTTCTGGAATTGTTTTTTTAATTTCAGCTACTGCTTCCAAGGCATATTCAATCCCCTTGTTTGGGTCAAGTAAGTTAATATTCCCAAGGACGAGCCGGTTGCTCATTTGTCGTTTTTTCTTGTGGGCAGCAACGGAATTAAATGGAATATCAGGAACTCCATGAGGAATAACGATGATTTTTTCTTGCGGAATTCCGTAGTGTTCTATAAGCCTGTCAGCCACATCTTCCATCATAACAATGATGGCTTCTGATTTTTGGGCGATGCGGCGCAATATCTCTGCTTGCTTGCCAGTATAGTTTGTGACTACCGTATGGAATGTAGTAACAAGCGGAACCTCGAGAGCATCTACAAACTGCAATATATATTCTCCGCATTCACCACCAAACAACCCAAATTCGTGTTGCAAAGAAACAATGTCTGCATTGGATTGATTTACATATGCAGCAGCTGATGCATAACTCAATCTATCTTCGTAGTTAATTTTAAATTTTGCTTCCCAGGGGTATTCAAGATCTTCTTCTGTGTGGTTAATAGCCAAAATCTCGGCCAGTGAACGTGAGTTTAAAAGGTTAATGGCATTTGTTACATCTTTTGTATAAGTAGCAATTCCACACTTACGAGGAATGTATGAAGAAACATAGATGACATTGAGCGGTCGTTCCTGTCGGCTTAAAGTTTGGCGCAAGGTGTTGATAATCTGGTTCATAGTGAATTCTTGACATTACATTGTTAATATACTATAAAATATAATAATATGCAAGAATCGCTCATCAGCCTCCAACATTTTGAGAAACTCTTAGGGCCATACGGACTCTACCAGCACGCAACAAAACGAGAGCCAAATCTTGCCGAAGGATACTGCGTAGATGATAACGCAAGGGCTGTTATCGTACTCCTCGCCTATCTTGAGCAGTTTCCTGCTGAAAAAAATCGCGTGGAAAAACTTCTTCATTCTTGTTTCACCTTTATCCAAGACGCCCATCATGCGCCTGGAACGTATTATAATTTTCGTGATGCAAAAGGTGTTTGGCTTACGCATGACGTTTCGGAAGATATGTATGCAAGACTAGCCCGTACATACACGTATACACTAGATCATGATACAAATAATGATCGTAAAAAAATCGCACTGGAATTACTCATTGATCTCATTCCAACCCTACAATCACTTACCGCACCCCGCGCCCAAGCAGAAACAGTGATTGCATTGGCAAAATCCCCAGAGTTTACAGACGTTGCGACAACGCATATACAAAATCTTCTTGCGCTATGGAAAAAAGAATCCACACCTGCTTGGCCATGGTTCGAGGGCAGCATGACGTATGCAAACGCACTTCTTCCCCACAGTGTTCTTATAGGTCTTCCTCTTGCCCCTAACGACGCACAAGAATACCTGCATGCAAGTGCAGCTTTTCTTATTAAAACAACAATACAAAACAATATCTTCACGCCAATTGGAAATATAGGATGGTATTCACGAGACGGCATAGCTGCCCGATACGACCAACAGCCAATTGAGGCAGGCACAATGTTTGATTTCTTACTCGCGTATCATGCAAAGTTCCCAGAAAAAGTTTCTACCTCAGCATTAATTGCCCCATATAAATGGTTTTTCGGAAATAACTCCAAAAATATTATCATGGCAGATGTTAAAACAGGTGCTTGTCTAGATGGATTGAATGTACATGAACTAAATCAAAACTATGGCGCAGAATCGATGCTTGCCTACCTGTGGGCAGAACTTCTGAAGCGCAAATATTTAAAACCCTAATCTTCTTGCCCAGATATCGATAACCGGCTCTTCCAGGTGAACATCTTCGTGAATAAATTCTACTAATATATCTCGAATGGCCACCGGGTCAGCGTCTCCTATTTCCATGTGGATAAGTGGAACTAATCTGCGACTACTGCGCAAAATCACCGTTTTTACATTGCCTGGTTCATATATGATATTAAACGCTTCCAAATGCTTGTAATGATACAACGTGTTATTGAGCGCAACGCCTTCCGTCATTAAGCGATACCGAATAATAGAGGGTTTATGCTGCGCTACCACAAACATATATCCGCCAATCAAGCCGATTGTAAGCGATGCGATAAAGTTCTTAAACAACGCAAAACCCACTGCAATTGCCGTAATTCCGCCCGCAAACGTTGCAAACCATTTTGCACTGCGTACCTGATGAATATGCTCCGGTGCCTTCCATTCAAAAAGTGTTGCTATATCTTCAACATCATCATCCACTTTGCGAAGATCCCGCTCCTCTTGCATCTCTGCAAGCTCATGCTGAAAGCGAGAATCTTTTTTAGCATGTACCTCTACATCATGTTCAATGCGCTCAATTGTTTTGTGTTGAGGTGATTGTTGTTTGTTGTGCTGATGCACAGGCTTCATATGTGTACTATACCACACATGGTGGACAAAATTCACAATGCCATTCATGATAAACCATACATGATCTCGTAGCTCAGCGGATAGAGCATCAGCTTGCGGAGCTGGGGGCCAGAGGTTCGAATCCTCTCGAGATCACTCTTCGATGCGCCCCGCTTTAGCGGGGCTTACTCAGAGTAAACCTCTTCTTCATCGAAGAACCCTGAGCGAAGCGAAACTCTGAGCTTGTCGAGGAGTGAGCGAAGTCGAAGGGCAATTCATATACAAGGAGAGGTCGCATAGTGGCCTAGTGCGCACGCTTGGAAAGCGTGTATACCGCAAGGTATCGAGAGTTCGAATCTCTCCCTCTCCGCCTTCGCCCGCTGTAGCGGGCTTCGGCGGACAAAGTCCGCCACGAAGACCGCGAAGGAGGGCTGAGCCCTCTATGTATTACGTCTATATCCTTCAATGCGCTAACAACCATCCATATGTTGGATGTTGCAACGACTTACAGGCAAGGATTGTTCGTCACCAAAAAGGACATGTGCCTGCTACTAAATCTAGATTACCAATTCAATTGATTTCCTATCACGCATTTCATGACAAATACAAAGCGTTCGCGTTTGAAAAGTATCTTAAATCCGGTTCAGGGCGAGCTTTTATGAAACGGCATTTAGTGTAGAACGAATGTGCTATACTGCTCAGATGAGACCACGAATTGTCGTATTCATGGGTGGGCAAGAAGAACATGCGAATACTTCGCGCAATTCTGGCACATGGGCATGTCAATATATTCCCCGTTCGCAGTACGATGTAACCCCCGTAGAAGTAACCAGCACTGGCGACTGGAAAGTTCCCATAGGCTCCCTTCCAAAAGGCGGCAATATCACGAGAACAATGGAAATGCTTTTTCAAGCAACTGCTCCGCAAGACCCAAAAAAAGCACTAGAGCGACTCCTTGATAAGCCAGTCGATTCTATTATCACACTCATGCGCGGCAAGGGTGGAGATGACGGAGCTATGCACCATATGGGCAATATGCTTGGAATTCGCGTTGCAGGCTCTAGCCATACTGCAAGCGAGTCTACATTTCATAAACATCACTTTGCACATGCTCTGTCAGGCATTGCACCAACACCGTATACAAAACTTCTCCGACATATCGAACATATGGAAGATACCGCGCGTACTCTTTGGAGTTCGTTTATCGCACCGTTTTTCGTAAAGCCTGTGCATGGCTCAGGAAGCCATGGCATCGTACGAGTGAAAGATTTTCAAGACCTTCACCGCGCAACAACACAAGCAAAAGCAGAAAAAAAAGATGTACTTATTCAAGAATACAGACCCGGCTTAGAACTTTCCGTAACCTTGTACCCAGATGTAAAAAATCATATTCGCGCACTTCCTCCAACTATTATTACGCCAAAAAATGGGTTGTTTTATGATTACGCTGGAAAGCAACAAAACTCTGGCGCACATTTCCATACCGTTCATGCATCAGATGTTTCCCTTGCGCAGCAAGCCGAAGCAATTGCACGAGATGTATATGAATCTCTCGAATGCAGCGGTATTGCAACAGTAGACATGGTTGCAAACGATGGAACAATGGACGTACTGGAACTAAATACTATTCCAACATTTCATAGCGCCTCTCCTATTCATCACCAACTGCAACATGCCGGCATGCACCCAGAACAATTAATCAAACTAGCGTACAAGCTATAGTTCTACGAGTGGATTTTGATACTTTTTTGTGATGTGTGTTTTTTAGGAACAAACGTAGTTTTCCCTTCTAAAATAACCTGGGCCTTAGCAACAATATCTTGATCGGTATCATATTCAAGCATCGTAATTGCAACACTAATCGGGAACCATTTTGCTTCTACAAACCCCTCTTCTTCTTGGGGCTTAAGTTCCGCTTGCTCTGTTACCATCAGATAGTAATGTACAGTCTTTTTTACGAGCACATCTTCCGCCTGAAATACAAACTGTGTTGTTCCTAATTGTTCTTTTACTACTAAGTCAGCAATACCAACCTCTTCCTGTACTTCCCGCCTTGCCGCTTCATCTACCCGCTCTTTACGATCTATTTCCACGTGCCCTTTTGGTAATACCCATACTTGTCCCCTTCGGTGTTCGGTCTTGAGAAGCGCAACAAGCCATAACCCGCGATCTTTCCTTACTGCAACACCACCGGCAGATAACTCTCTGCGAATTTTTTTATGACGCACCGCATGCTTGCGAGCACGAGGAACGTGTCGGACAATGTTCGCTTTCATCTTAGCGGCGCGATGAGCAGGCCTTCGCACCGGTGGAGGAACGGGTGGCAGCGATGTTCGTTGTTTTTCAGTATTCATGTTTTACGTATGCGGGAAAAGATTAGGAGATTTATAGTTACTATAGAAGGTATCTTCAATGAGCGTTTGATCACCTTTCGTTACGGTCTGTTTTAACACAGACCGCAGGGCGCCATCGGGTTTTTTCCCATATGGATGCGGACCATCTACTACAACGGACCGGCTATCATCCGTACCCCAAAACTCAAAAGAGAGTTTTGTGCCATCGATCTTTGTTTGGATAAGAATATACCCCGGCGTGTTGTTGAGGAATCGAAAATCAGTATACGGCGGATAGATGGTGGCGTCAAATCCTGGAACTCCATAATACCGAACTGCATACGAATGATTCCTTCTGGATGTAATTTTCATACCAGAATTCACTGCCGCGCGAAATACCGTAGAAGACACTTGGCACAGCCCCCCACCAAATTCCGGAGTCGTTACGTTGTTTTTAATAACCAACTCTGGAGCAAACCCCGCCTCTTTATTTACCGGCCCCAAAAATGCATTAAACGAAAATTCTTCGTTCGGAGCTATTAGAATACCATTATACCTACTTGTCCCAACCTCAATGTTTTTTATACGATTTTTTGGTGACCCCTTAAAATCAGATTCACCAACAGCTAATAACTTTTTTATACCAAGCTTTTCGCTATCTCCCGTATCGGAAATGATCGGCTTTACGATTTGCATCGCGACAGATGCCGTGCGAGACCGAATGGCCAGAGTTTTTTGTACTACTTGTACCGTTTCATCAACGTTCACGATTGTACCATCTTGCGGAAGCGCAAATTGGTTAACCTTCCCATCCTCAACTTGAAACCGTGCATTCACAGGACTCGTTTGTACCTGCGGCACAATGTGTTCTGCTATATACGCCCTGAGTTTTATTTCATCAAATTGCACCGTCGGCATTGGATCGTTTTTAAAATACATCATGCTCGCTACGGTAGCTACAGGAACATCGAACACACGATCAAACGCGGCAAAGTGAAACCC
>DATDYZ010000046.1:0-6349 GCA_035288905.1 Candidatus Anderseniibacteriota bacterium
TGCTTTTAAGTATGCCGTTTGGTAGGCGATCATGGCATAACATGCGGCGTGTGCGCGATTGAACCCATAACGGGCGAATGGTTCTATAAAGTCCCATACGTTTTGTGCTGTTTTTTCATCTACTTTTTGTGTTTTAATTGCACCGTCAATAAACTTTGTTCTTTGCTCGTCTAATAACTCTTTTATTTTTTTTCCTACTGCTTTTCGCAAAATATCTGCCTGAGCGTACGAAAACCCGGAAAATTCTCGCGCAATCTGTAATACTTGATCTTGGGTAACAATAACTCCGTATGTTTTTTCTAAAATAGGCTTCAGCGTTGGATGAAGATACGATATTTTTTTCTTCCCATGTTTTGCTGCAATGAAATCAGGGATAGAGTCCATAGGCCCTGGACGATACAATGCAACCATAGAAATAATATCTTCAAATTCTGTGGGCTGTAATTCTTTTAAATATCTGCGCATTCCAGAAGATTCTAATTGGAATACTCCTACAGATTTGCCTTCTTGGAGCAGTTTATAGCTTTGTGTATCGTCTGTAGGCAGTGCTTCTAAGTCAATTTTTATTCCATGACGTTTTTCAATAATAGATAAGGTTTTTTGAATGATCGTAAGATTTTTCAGCCCCAAGAAGTCCATTTTTAAGAGGCCTAAAGACTCTACTGCAGACATGGCGTATTGGGTAACAGTATCTTTTTCTCCATCTGAATTACTAGACAGTTGGAGGGGGACATAATCGGTAAGCGGCAAGTCGGTAATTACAACTGCGGCAGCATGCGTGCTTGCGTGTCTACATACGCCCTCGAGTTTTTTTGCCATATCGATCAGTTTTTTTGCTTGCGGGTCTTTTGTATATAAATCTTTTAATTCGCCAGCTTGGGAGAGTGCTTGTTCGAAGTTGGTAAACGGAGGAATTGCTTTGGAAATCGTATCGCAAAACGTATACGGAAATCCGAGTGCGCGGCCTGCATCACGAACAGCTGCTCTGGCAGCCATAGTTCCAAACGTGATGATTTGCGAAACGTGCTCAGGCCCATATTTTTCACGCACATAATCAATAACTTCACTGCGCCTATCGTCGGCAAAATCCAAGTCGATATCCGGCATCGATACTCGCTCTGGGTTTAAGAAGCGTTCAAACAGCAAGTCGTATTTGAGAGGGTCGATGTTCGTAATATTCGTAAGATACGAAACAAAGCTTCCTGCCGCACTTCCGCGCCCAGGGCCAACTAAAATACCCCGCTTTTTCGCTTCATTTACGAAATCAGAAACAATTAAGAAGTATGAAGAAAATCCGGTTTGTGAAATTACGCCGAGTTCATATTCAAGCCGCTCAATGGCGTTTGGAGGCAGGTCTTTACCGTACCGTGTAGTAAGTCCTTGCATGCATAATTCTTTTAGGGCATCATCGGGAGTTTGATTTTTTGGAAGAGGGAATTTTGGTAACTTATTTTTCCCAAACTCAAATGATATGTCGCACATGTCTGCAACTTTTTGTGTGTTGTCAATTGCTTCCGGGTACTGTTTCCACGCCTCTTTTACTTCTTCCGGGCTTTTGAGGGAAAAATCTTCATCAAGCATGCACATGCGGTCTTTTTCGTCTACCGTAGTTCCTGTTTGTACGCAAATTAAGACATCTTGTGCATGGTTATCTTCCGGGTGGATGTAATGAGTATCGGATGTAGCTATCAGCCCGATGTTATAATTTTTCCCGAGTGCAATTAATGCAGTGTTTAATTTTATTTGATCTGGAATATTTGGATGATCTTGTACTTCGAGAAAGAAATGATCTTTTTCGAAGCGTTCTAAGTACCACTCAATTAATCGCTTTGCATCTTCGGGACGCTTTTCCATAATCGCTTTTGGAATATCACCGTTGAGGCATCCGGAAAGAACCACAAGCCCCTCACGATGTTGTTCTAATAAATCGTAGTCAATTCTCGGTTTATAGTAGTAGCCTTTTAAAAACGCCTTTGTAGAAAGTTGCATTAAGTTTTTGTAACCAGTGTTGCTTACCGCCAAGAGGGAGATATGCCTTGGGTTGCTATCGATTTTACCTCGTTTTTGCTCGTGGCCATTGGGGGCTAGGTATCCTTCCATGCCGACGATAGGTTTAATGCCGGCATCCTCTGCTGCCTGTACAAATTCAATAGCACCATACATCGCGCCGTGGTCGGTAATTGCTAAACTGTTCATTCCTAATTCTTTTGTTCGCTCTACCAACGCGTCTACTTTTCCGAGTCCATCTAAGAGGGAATAATGAGAGTGTACGTGGAGGTGGGTAAAGTCGTTCATGGCTTTGAAAGTATACCGTATATGGTACGATATATGCACTATGAGTATGCGGCGAACTATAAAAAAGACGGTATATGCAGTGCTATTTTTTACTGCGGTATTTGGTATTGCTGCCCTCATTATTATTCCCATACTGCCGAAAAAAGCCGTTGTTCTAACACCTATAAAAACCGATTCTTATATTCCTATAACCATAGAAAATATTGTTGTTATTCCACACATCGACAAACCGGGTCCGTTTGGGAAAACGATAGACGTAGTTGCTCGGCTGAAAAATGAAAACCCTCGTGCGGGGACTGGAACATATCCGGTAAAGCTCACTATTAAAGATCCTGCTGGGCAAGTGATTGGTGATGCTACGCAAGTTGCATATGTGTTACCTGGCGGTGTGCAATATATTGCGTTTATTGACGTGCCAGTTCCTTCCGACAAGCAGTTTGGTACTGCTGAGATTGAGTCTCCTGTAAACGTTTCTCTTGTTGCGCTTCCTGATTCTGCGAGGTTGCCAGAATTTAGTGTATTTTTGCGAGAGCGTTCGCAAGTAGCATCCGGTTCGCAGCAGCTCGAACGGCAAACAGGAGTTGTGACGAATAACTCCACGTTTGATTGGGAAAAAGTAGAAGTAACGGGAGTTGCGCTAGACAGCGAAGGAAAGATTGTTGGAATAGGGAAGACGTTCGTCGGAAAGCTGTTATTAGGTGAACAACGGGAATTTACCACAACATGGCCTGTACCGAGGGTTCCAACAAACAGGGTTGTGATGATTGCGACCACAAATATATATAGTGAAGAGAACATCGTCCACATTATTGGCGATCCAAGCAAGCTTCGGTAATAGTTTTTTTATGCGAATTCGTATTATTGCATCCAGAGTCGATTTTCTGCTCATTGGTGCCGTTTTACTGCTTTCTGGGATAGGTCTTGCTATGCTTGCCTCTGCAGCAGATACGGGGGCAACGATTTCACCACTGCTGTATCGCCAAGCGATCGCACTTCTTGTAGGGGGTGTGGCAATGGTGTTTATTGTGCAAGTACCGTATCACAAACTGAAGCCCATTGCCCCTTTTTTGTTTGTAGCTGGTGTAGCTGTTCAGCTTATACTTTCTGTTGTTGGTAGAACGATACGCGGAACTGTGAGCAGGTTAGATGTATTTGGTTTTCAAATTCAGCCATCAGAATTTATCAAAATAATTCTTGTTCTTGTTCTCGCCTTCGCACTTGCAAAGTATAAACATATTGGGGTGCGTGCTCTTGTAGTGACTGGCGCATTAATTGCACTACCAGTGCTTCTTGTGCTCAGGGAACCAGATTTTGGAATGGCGACGCTTATGATCGGGTTGTGGGTAGGGCTCTTAATTGTGTTTGGACTTTCATGGAGACTTACCGGTGTACTTGCTTTACTTGGCGCGATTATTTTTGCAGGTGCGTGGCAGGTGGTATTACTTGATTATCAAAAAGAAAGAATTCTTACGTTTCTTAACCCAACAGCAGACCCATTGCGATCAGGATATAACGTAACGCAATCAATGATTGCGTTAGGATCCGGCGAGATTTTAGGGCGAGGTTTAGGGCATGGGCCACAATCGCAGTTGAAATTTCTTCCAGAGCGGCATACGGATTTTATTCTCGCAAGTGTAGGGGAGGAGCTCGGCTTTGTTGGTATTGCTTTAGTTGTTATCTTGTATAGTATCCTTTTGGCGCGTTTGATTGGTATTGTGCGTTCTACCAGAGATCCATTCGGTCAGCTTATTGCTTCCGGTGTGTTTTTTATTTTTATTATCGGGTTTGTGGTAAATGCGGGTATGAACATAGGTATTCTTCCTGTTACGGGAATACCTCTGCCACTGGTGAGTTATGGGGGGTCGAACCTGCTTGCATCGTGTATATTGCTCGGCCTCGCGCTATCTGTAAAGATGCACAGTACGTTTTCCCGCTACGCTCCATCGGAGCTTTCTAGCTTTATTTGAACAATATATATGTTCGTAGTTGCAAGTAAAATGATTGACATTTACCTCCAATTGGACTATGATGAATACATAAAAGCACCCTATGGAATTTGATGAAAACGTACATTTTGTTTCTCGATGCCCCTTCTGCAGCGCAGAATATGATCTTGATGGGGCCAAGGTGATCGGAGAAGAAGAGGATGCTACGGTTGTATATGTAACATGTTCGAAGTGTGAAAGTTCTATTGTGGCCATGGTAGCAATGACCGGCTTAGGGATTGTAAGTCTTGGGTTAGTTACCGACATGACAGCAGAAGACACAAAGCGGTTCTTTGGAGGCAAAGAGGTTACAAGCGATGAACTGCTTTCCATGTATCAACTGCTAAAAGAAGACCGAAATACCATACGGGCATTGACGAATAGAATGTAATAGATTACGGTTAGTCTCTGTATGGCTGACGAACTTCAACTATCCGCAAATATCCGCTCCGGTCACGTAGGAGCTATTCGTCGTGAAGGTAATATTCCTGCGGTATTGTATGGGCATGGAATTACTCCGCAAAACGTAGAAGTAGAATCTCGTCAGTTCCAAAAACTCTTTACCGGGGCAGGGTATACAACCATGCTTACACTTGCAATTGAGGGCGGCGAGAGCCATCCAGTGTTTATTCGAGACGTGCAATTTCACCCACTCAAAAGCACGGTTACCCATATTGACTTTTATAAAGTGCGCATGGATGAAGTGATTAAGGCAAAAGTACCTCTTAAATTTATTGGCGAATCTCCTGCAGTTAAGTTGCTTTCTGGAGTTTTGGTTCGTAATATGGATGAACTAGAAGTAGAAGCACTTCCAAAGGATTTGCCGCACGATATTGAAGTTGATATTTCGTCTCTTGTTGATTTTGAAAAAGCATTACATGTGAAAGACATTACGCTTCCATCTGGCGTTATTACACACAAAGATTTGGAAGAGGTAATCGCCCTTGTGCAGCCTCCTCGTAGCGAAGCAGAACTCGAAGCACTCTCTGAAGAAGTGAAAGAAGATGTTGAAAGTGTTGAAGGGGTAAAGAAAGAAGTTCCAGCTGAAGAAGGTGCCGAAGGGGCCGAAGGAAAAGACCCAGCCTCCGCTCACGGAGCTACGGCGGGCAAAGAAGACAAAAAAGGAGAGTAACAACTCTCCTTTTTTAGTTTTATTCTAATCAGGTGTATACTTAAAACCATGAATACTACTTTTTCACTTAAAAGATTTATAGTTCTCTTGTCAGTCGTCTTTATATTATTTCTAAGTCTTCTTGTTGTTCCGACTGGCTATGTAGCTTTGTTGTTTACTGAAAATTCTGGTCTGATGGGTCTTTTATTTTGCTTATTTCTTTTAGCGCTTCTTATTGTATCTGGCACGTTATATCGGAAGAATAAAAAAGATATGGCACTCTTTCTTTTTGCAATATATTCAGCAATTATCTTGTACGGTGCATATAGATTTCACATTTGGGGAATATTTACTTTTTTGGGGTAATAGTTACCCCTGGGTAATCGTGAAAATATCTAAAATCTTGTCGCTAGTGTTATTTTGTGGCAAAGTAAACTTATGGCTACTAAGGTAAAGACTCTTTCTGTAAAAGAAATGAATATGCGCAAAAAAACTATACCGTCTGGTTTGTTGCGTGCTTTTGGGTTGCTAAAAAAGAAAAAGGTGAATGCCTTGGGATACCAAAAACGCAAGCGGTCGGAGTGGGAAAGGTAAGAGTAGTATTCCAAGGCTTTGCCTTGGAATTGGGGTTAACGCTCTATAATTTTTCCGCCGATTGTTTCGATAATGCTAGGGATTTTTGACGCTTGTATTTGACGCACAAAATCTAACCCGTCTGGTCCGCCGTCGAGGGCTGAGCGAGGTTCGAATATAAGGCCGCGTCGTATTTCTCCCCCTTGTATAAGGGGGAGTCCCGCCTGATGGCGGGGTGGGGGTGGAAAAGCCGCAGCAAGGTCAATTAGTTCTTGTGTCGGAACGTATGGCGGGTTACTCACAATTAAATCAATCTTATACGGTTTACCCTGAGCGAAGTCGAAGGGCTCAAGCATATCGCCCTGCAAAAACTCTATGCGGTCTG